>NZ_CP019702.2:2020000-2276589 GCF_002005205.3 Rhizobium rhizogenes
TTCCTCAATAATATCAACGTAATAAAAATTTATAATCCGCCCTGGACGAAAACTCGGCGGTGTAGAATGTCGTATGTGTCTCGAGGCCCTGAAAAAGCGGCGGCGGGAGACGGATGAAAAGAAAAATAATATCTGTGCTAGGCGATGTCTGTCGGAATCTGGTCTTTGTCTGATCCTCAATAGCAGTTTGTTCGCAAATGCGAAATATCCCGGCCTCCTGATTCTCCGTTTCCCTGACGGGAAGGGGCAGCCCTTATTTCCGAAAGCTTCATTTTTAACCCCGGTGAGCCTCGCCTGCCGGCACGTCGCTCCGCGATTTCCAACATCTCGCGATGAGGTGATTGACAAGGCGTCTTATCAAGATATTCTGTTATAAAGATGCATATAACATAATAATGGAACATCAAATTGGAACAAAGAGCTGGGAGCTTGACCATGAGACGTAAGATTGCATTTCTCGCCACCGCCGCGCTGTTGCTGGCGCCGGGTGTGATGATGGCCGCGGAGAAGGGGGGCGTCATCAATGTCGCGACGATCGGCGAGCCGCCGACACTCGACCCCATGGCCTCGACGGCCGATCTGGTCGGCATCGTCACGCAGCATATTTTCGAGACGCTCTACACCTTCGACAAGGGCTGGAAGGCGACGCCGCTTCTGGCCGAAAGCCTGCCCGAGATCAGCGCGGATGGCAAAACCTACACAATCAAGCTCAGGCAGGGCATCAAGTTTCATGATGGCAGCGATATGACCTCGGAAGATGTCGTCGCCTCGCTTGGCCGCTGGATGAAGATTGCCTCGCGCGGCAAGCAGGCGGCTGGTTTCATCGACACTATTTCCGCCCCTGACGCTGCAACGGTGACGATCACCCTCAAGCAGCCCTATGCGCCGCTGACTTCTCTGCTCGCTTTCAACAATTCGGCGGCCATCATCCTGCCGGCGGAAAAGCAGGCCGAACCGATGGCCGAATTTGTCGGCACCGGCCCCTATATGCTGAAGGAGCGCAAGGCGGACCAATATATCCAGCTCGTGCGTTTCGATGGTTACAAATCGCGCGATGGTGAAAGCGATGGCTATGGTGGCGCGCGCCACCAATATCTCGATGAAATCCGTTTCGTTCCGGTTCCGGATGCGAATACCCGTGTCGAAGCCGCCGTTTCCGGGCAATATGATTATGTCGATTCCATTCCGGTGGAATCCTTCGACAGGGTGAAGTCTTCCTCCGCATCGCAGCCGCTGATGCTGAAGCCCTTCGGTTACCCGGTCTTCGTGTTCAATACCAAGGAAGGTCTTTCTTCCAAGCTCGAGGTCCGCAAGGCGGTAACTGAAGCGTTGAACATGGAAGACATGCTGGCTGCCGCTTTCGGCAGCACGGATTTTTATGCGCTGGACGGCGCCTATTACCCCGACAATTTCTCCTGGCACACGGAAGAGGGTGTCGAGGGCAATTATAACGTCGGCAACCCGGAAGCCGCCGCTGAAAAGCTGAAGGCTGCCGGTTATAATGGCGAGCCGCTGCGCATCCTCACCAGCCGCCAATACGAGTTCCATTACAAGATGGCGCAGGTTGCCGCGGAATATCTGAAGCTGGCCGGCTTCAAGGTGGATATGCAGGTGGTGGATTGGGCGACCCTGACGCAGCGTCGCGCCGATCCGAAGCTCTGGGATATCTACATCACTCACAGCCCCTTCCTGCCGGAACCGGCGCTGATCGGCGCGCTCTCCACCGGCTCGCCGGGCTGGTGGGACACGCCGGCACGCAAGGCAGCGGTTGATGCCTTCACCTCGGAGGCCGATCCGGACAAGCGCGTCGCGCTCTGGGCCAATGTGCAGAAGACGATGTATGCCGAACTGCCGCTCATCAAGATCGGTGATTTCAACGCGGTGGCGGCGAAATCCAACAAGCTTGATGGTGTCGACCCGGCTCCGTGGCCGTATTTCTGGAACGCTTCGGTTACGAAATAGGATCAGCTTGGTCTCGGGGTGCTGGGTGCTACGGCTGCACCCCGTCATCCCGGCCTTGAGCCGGGATCCAGCGCGATCAAGTCCTTGATCGCAAGGGATTCTTTTACCACGCCGACGCGTGGTAGCTGGATGCCGGATCAAGTCCGGCATGACGGAAGTAAGCGTTTTCCTGACCCTGAGTGCCGGAGGTGTCGGCATTCATCTTTAACTCAATTCAACCGTCGCCTGGTCGCGGCCCATCACGCGCTTCGGAGCTTTCATACGTGATACGGTATATTTTCCAAAGACTTGCGGGAATGATCGTGGTGATGTTCCTCGTCGTCACCATCGTTTTCATCATCCTGCGCGTCACCCCCGGAGACCCGGCCGCCGTGATGCTGGGGCCGGATGCCTCGGCGCAGGATATTGCGCAGCTGCGCAGCCGGCTCGGCCTCGATCAGTCGCTTGGCGTGCAATATGTCTATTATATCGGCCAATTGCTGAAGGGCGACCTTGGCCAGTCGATCTTTCTCAACATGCCGGTTGGATCGGCCCTGCTGGACCGGGCCGAGCCGACCTTCTTCCTGACGATCTTTTCGCTGCTGATTGCCAGCGTCATCGCGCTGCCCATCGGCATCTACGCCGCTTACCGGCGCGGTTCCTTCGTGGATCAGGCTGCCACAACCATTGCAATGCTGGCGGCGAGCATTCCGAGCTTCTGGCTCGGCCTCATCCTCATGCAGGTCTTTGCCGTGCGGTTCGATATGTTTCCGGTGTCGGGTTATGGCGGGCCGGGCGCGAGCTTCCTCGAACGGATGTACCACCTGACCCTGCCGGCCATCGCGCTCGGCCTCGTTTCCTCCGCCCTCATTCTGCGCTTCACCCGCGCCTCGATGCTGGATGTTCTCGGCGACGATTATGTCCGCACCGCCAGAGCCAAGGGCGTCAAGGAGCGCCGGGTGGTGATGAAACATGCGCTGAAGAATGCGCTCATTCCCATCCTCACCGTGCTTGGCCTCACCGCCGCCGTGCTGATTTCCGGCGCGGTGGTAACGGAAACCGTCTTCGGCCTGCCGGGTGTCGGCAATCTTGTCGTCTCAGCCGTGCTGCGGCGGGATTATCCGGTCATTCAGGGCGCGCTTCTCATCATCGCCGGGCTTTACGTGCTCATCAATTTTGCAATCGACATGCTTTATTTGCTGGTCGATCCGAGGGTTCGTTACTGATGGCCGATATTGTTTCCACCACCCCGCCGGCGCGCAACCCGACCATCCTGTTCATTCGGCGTTTGTTGAAGCGCAAGACGGTCGCTGCCGGTCTTATCGTTCTCGTCGTCTTCGTGCTGCTTGCCGTTTTTGCGCCGATGATTGCGCCTTACTCGCCGTCGAAACTGTCGATTGTGAACCGTCTGAAGCCACCGAGTGAAATTTACTGGTTCGGCACCGACGAGTTCGGCCGCGACGTATTTTCCCGCACTATCTATGCCGGAAGGCTGTCGCTTCTGGTCGGGGCCGCCGTGGTCGCGCTTTCGGCGCTGATCGGCATCACGCTCGGCCTGCTTGCCGGTTTTTTCCAGAAGCTGGATACGCCGATTGCGCGCCTGATCGATGCGATGATGGCCTTTCCGGATATTCTGCTGGCGATTGCGCTGGTTGCAGCACTCGGCCCGTCGCTGACGACTGTCATCATCGCGCTTGCAGTCGTTTATTCGCCGCGCCTTGCCCGCATCGTTCGCGCCTCGACGCTGGTGATCCGTGAGTTGCCCTATGTGGAGGCGGCGAAGGCGCTTGGCATTTCCACCTTCCACATCATGACGCGGCATGTGCTGCGCAATCTGGTCTCGCCCATCCTCGTGCAATGCACCTTCCTTTTCGCCAGCGCCATGCTGGCCGAGGCGGGCCTTTCCTTTCTGGGGCTCGGTGTCAGCCCCGAAATTCCCACCTGGGGAACCATGATCTCCGCCGGCCGCCAATATATCGGCCAGGCTGACTGGATGACCTATTTCCCCGGCTTTGCCATCATTCTTTCCGTGCTGTCGCTGCAAATGGTCGGTGATGGGCTGCGGGACATGCTAGACCCAAGACTGCGAAGGGATTTGTAATATGTCGTCCGGCGAACAGGCGAAAACGCCTCTTCAAGCTCCCATTCTTCTCACCAATGTCAAACCTGTCGGTTTCGGAAAGGGGGCGTCCCAGGCCTCGACCGATATTCTGATCGGCGGCGACGGCAAGATTGCCGCGGTAGGCTCTGCCCTGCAGGCGCCTGCGGATGCGCAGCGTATCGATGCCAAGGGCGCTTTCATCTCGCCCGGCTGGGTGGATCTGCACGTGCATATCTGGCACGGCGGCACCGATATCTCCATCCGCCCCTCCGAATGCGGGGCGGAACGCGGCGTCACGACGCTGGTGGATGCCGGTTCGGCGGGCGAGGCGAATTTCCATGGTTTCCGCGAATATATCATCGAACCCTCGAGAGAGCGCATCAAGGCCTTTCTCAATCTCGGTTCCATCGGCCTTGTCGCCTGCAACCGGGTGCCGGAACTGCGCGACATCAAGGATATCGACCTAGATCGTATCCTCGAATGTTACGCTGAAAACAGCGAGCATATTGTCGGCCTGAAGGTGCGGGCGAGCCATGTCATCACCGGCTCCTGGGGTGTGACGCCGGTCAAGCTCGGCAAGAAGATCGCCAAGATCCTGAAAGTGCCGATGATGGTGCATGTGGGCGAACCGCCGGCACTCTATGACGAGGTGCTGGAAATCCTCGGCCCCGGTGATGTCGTGACCCATTGCTTCAACGGCAAGTCGGGCTCCAGCATCATGGAAGACGAGGACCTGTTCAACCTTGCCGAACGCTGCGCCGGTGAAGGCATCCGGCTGGATATCGGCCATGGCGGCGCCTCCTTCTCCTTCAAGGTGGCGGAAGCGGCGATTGCACGCGGCCTGTTGCCTTTCTCGATCTCGACGGATTTGCATGGCCATTCGATGAATTTCCCGGTCTGGGATCTGGCGACGACCATGTCGAAGCTGCTGTCTGTCGATATGCCGTTCGAAAATGTCGTCGAGGCCGTTACCCGCAATCCGGCCTCCGTCATCCGCCTCGATATGGAAACCCGTCTCGATGTTGGCCAGCGCGCCGACTTCACCATTTTCGATCTAGTAGATTCCGATCTGGAAGCGACCGATTCAAATGGCGATGTGGCGCGCCTGACACGTCTGTTCGAGCCGCGTTACGCGGTCATCGGCACGGAAGCGATTGCCGCCAGCCGTTATATTCCAAGGGCGCGCAAGCTGGTGCGCCACAGCCATGGTTATTCCTGGCGCTGAACCCGAATGGAATGGCGGGGCATACCCTCCGCCTTCCGCAGACATTACGGGATACCCGTCCCGGCATTATGAGGAATTCGCGTGAAACAGTCTTCGCTTGATGCAGAAGGGCACCTTTCGCCCTATGACCGGCTCGCTGCGCTCGGCATCTCCCTGCCGCCGCCGCCGCCGCCAATTGCCAATTTCGTCACCCATGTGGTGGAAGGCAACATGCTTTATCTCTCGGGCCAGGGGCCGCGGGAAGAAAACGGCCATCTCTATGCCGGCAAGGTGGGCGCGGAAGTCGGGCTGGAAGAGGCCTATAATCATGCGCGTCTCACCGGCATCAATCTGCTTGCCGTCATGCATGAAGCGCTGGGTGATCTGTCGCGGGTGAAAAAGGTGGTCAAGCTGCTCGGCATGGTCAATGCCGTCAGCGATTTCCGCGATCACCCGAGCGTTATCAATGGCTGCTCCGATCTCTTCATCGATGTGTTCGGCGATGCGGGACAACATGCCCGCTCCGCCGTGGGTTTCGGCTCATTGCCGGGCAACATCACCGTTGAGATCGAAGCCATCGTCGCGCTCAAGGGGTGAGGCCGTTTAATGGTTGCGCCAGCCCATCAGCTTTTCGATCCGTTCTGCCGAGACCCTGACCTGTTCGGTGTAATGGTTTTCGTCCGCCAGCACCTTCTGTTCCGGCAGCACGATGGAAATCGTCGCAACGCATTCGCCCCTGTTGTCGCAGATCGGCGAGGCAATGCAGGCGACGGCGTAATCGGATTCGGCGACCTGTATCGACAGGCGGTCATGGAAAGCTGCACCTGCCGATTGCGACAGGGTCTCCGGGTTGATTTCCGCGCGGCCAGTGGGCGAGGTGCGGGCGCAGCGCTTGAACAGTTCGACACGCTCCGCCTCCGGCAAATGACCGACGAGCAGGCGGCCGGAGGCCGTCCAGTTCAGGGGAACACGGGTGCCGACGCGCGACGCGACCTGAAAATGGCTTGGACCATCGGCCATGGCAAGCACCAGCATATGGTCGCCATCGCGGCCGCAAAGCTGCACGGTCTCGCCCGCATGGCGGCACAGATCGTGCATTTCGTGGGTGGCGACACCCATGAAATCCAGCGAGCGGGCATAAGCAAGGCCATAATGGTAAAGCCGCGCGCCGAGCCAGATATTGCCATCGGCATTGCGCGCCAGCATGTTCTTTTCGACGAGATCGTCAATGATCACATAGACGGTGGAAAGTGGTGCCTTGATGGCCTTGGCAATCGCGTAAGCGCCGGCTGGCGATCCGGTTTCGTAAAGGTAATCAATAACCTGAAGCGCACGGTCGATGCCGCTGACGCGCGAGCGCTTGGCCGTCTTCGCGTCCGGGTTTTCCTCCGTGGGAGACACGGCGGTTGAAGGCATTTCGTCCAGTCTATGGGCGTCCAATTTTGGCTCCTCATGGGTTTTGAGAAGCTATTACATTATTATGGCATATATGTCGATGCCTATCGCATCGCAAAGACAGGAGAAAGACATGACCGAGGATATCAGAAGCAGGATCGGCCTTCGCCCGGTCATCAACGTCTCGGGCACCATGACCTCGCTCGGCGCGTCGATTGTCGTTCCCGAGGCGGTTCAGGCCATGGCGGCCATCCTGCCGCAATTCGTTGAGATCAATGATCTGCAACGCAAGGCGAGCGCGATCATTGCAAGGCTGACGGGCGGCGAGGCCGGTTTCGTCACGGCGTCCTGCTCCTCCGGCATCAGCCTTGCGGTGGCGGGCGCCATTACCGGCAATAATCTGCTGGCTATCGAAAAGCTGCCCGATGTCGCGCCTGAAAAGAACGAAGTGCTGGTGCAGATGGGGCATGTGGTGAGCTATGGCGCGCCGGTGGATCAGGCAATCCGCCTCGGCGGCGGCAAGGTGGTGTTGATCGGGCAGGCGACATCAACCCATCGTTTCCACATGGAAAACGCCATCACCGAAAAGACGGCGGCGGCGGTCTATGTCGTGTCGCACCATGTGGTGAATTACGGTCTGCTGCACCTTTCCGAATTCGTCGAGATTGCCCACGCCAAGGGCGTGCCTGTTATCGTCGATGCGGCGTCAGAATATGATCTGAAGCTGTTTCTGGCGACGGGCGCGGATGTTGTCCTCTATTCCGGCCACAAGTTCCTCGGCGGTCCCACTTCCGGCATCGTCGCCGGCAAAAAGGAACTGGTGCGCAATGCTTTCCTCCAGAATATGGGCATCGGTCGTGGCATGAAGGTCGGCAAGGAAAGCATTTACGGCGTCATGGCGGCGCTGGAAGCCTGGGAAAAGCGTGACCATGACGGCATTCGCGAGCGCGAAACCGGCTATCTCAACCTCTGGAAAAAGACGCTGGACGGGCGCCCCGGCGTGACGGCGCTGATCGAGCCCGACCCGACCAACAATCCGCTCGACCGGCTGCGCGTCATCATCGATGCCGAAGAAGCCCATATCACGGCATGGGACCTGACGACGGCGCTGGCCAGAGGCAATCCGCCGATCATTGCCCGCGATCACGAGGTGGAACACCGTTATTTCTATCTCGACCCCTGCAACCTGCATCCCGGCCAGGAAACCATCGTGGCTTCCCGTCTGGCGGAAGAGCTGGATAAGGCGCGCGCCTCCAACGAGGTGATCGCCACACCGTTCGAAGACCGCAGCCGCCACCGTTTCGACGGCATGCTGCGCTGGCCGGACTGAGTGGAACGAGCGGGTGCGGCAGTTTTCTTCTCCCCGAGGGGGAGAAGTCCGCGGCAGCGGGATGAGGGGGCAGGGGTGCGATCTATCGCTGGCGTTGCCCCCTCATCCGACCCTTCGGGCCACCTTCTCCCCCTCGGGGAGAAGAAACTCGCGGTAACTGCCCGCCCAAGCATTGCAACCAGAATAAAGAAAAGGGAACGATCATGACCATGCCGCAGGCAGCACCGCTTAGTGCCGAAGATGCCGTGCTTTCCGTCCGCAATCTCACCACGTCCTTTCACGTGGATGGCGGCTGGAAACCCGTGGTGCGTGATATTTCCTTTGATGTCGGGCCGGGCGAGACGGTTGCGATCGTCGGTGAAAGCGGTTCGGGCAAAAGCGTTACATCGCTTTCCATCATGCGGCTGCTGGACCGCGAAAGCAGCAGGGTGCAGGGTGAAATCCTGCTCGGAGGTCGCAATCTGCTCTCGCTTTCCGAAGACGCCATGCGGCGGGTGCGGGGCAATGAAGTGGCGATGATCTTTCAGGAGCCGATGACCAGCCTCAATCCGCTCTTCACCATCGGCGACCAGATTTCCGAGGCTCTGCTGTGCCATCAGCCGATGTCGAAAGCCGATGCGCGGGCAGAGACGATCCGCCTGCTGGAAAAGGTCCGCATCCCCTCGGCCGCCTCACGTTTCGATGAATATCCGCACCGCTTTTCCGGCGGCATGCGCCAGCGCGTGATGATCGCCATGGCGCTTGCGTCCCGGCCGAAGCTCCTGATCGCCGACGAGCCGACGACGGCGCTCGATGTGACCATTCAGGGCCAGATTCTCGATCTCATCAAGACGCTTCAGGAAGAGGAGGGCACCTCCGTCCTGTTCATCACCCATGACATGGGCGTGGTGGCTGAGATCGCCGACCGTACCGTCGTCATGTATCGCGGCGAACAGGTGGAAGTCGGCGCGACGGCGGATATCTTCCACCGCGGCAAACATCCCTATACGCGCGCGCTTTTGTCCGCCGTTCCGGTTCTCGGGTCGATGACGGGTGAGGAAAGACCGCTCCGGTTTCCCATCGTCAACACCACCACGGGGGAAACACAGGAACCGGCGCGTCCGGCCGATACCGTTGACGCCGGTGCCCAGCCGGTGCTGAAGGTGGAGGGGCTGACCAAGCGTTTCGACATTCACTCCGGCCTGCTGGGACGGCTCAGCGGCCGCGTCCACGCGGTGGAAAACGTGTCCTTCGATCTGAGGGCCGGCGAAACATTGTCGCTGGTGGGCGAAAGCGGCTGCGGCAAGTCGACCACCGGTCGTGCCATCATGCGGTTGATCGAGCCGGATGCCGGTTCGGTGGTGGTGAACGGCGAGAATATTCTCGCCCTCGACAAGATGGGCATGCGCGAAATGCGCAAGACGGTGCAGATGATCTTTCAGGACCCTTTCGCCTCGCTCAACCCGCGCATGACGGTGGGTGCGGCGATTGCCGAACCGTTTCTGGAGCACCGCATGGGCAGCGCCCGCGAAGCGAAGGATGTGGTGGCCGACATGCTGGAAAAGGTCGGTCTCTCGCCGGATATGGCGGCGCGTTACCCGCACGAGTTTTCCGGCGGCCAGCGCCAGCGCATCTGCATTGCCCGCGCGCTGGCGCTGCAGCCGAAGGTGATTGTCGCCGATGAAAGCGTCTCGGCGCTTGATGTCTCGATCAAGGCGCAGGTCATCAACCTGATGCTGGATCTGCAGCAAAGCCTCGATCTCGCCTTCCTGTTCATATCCCATGACATGGCGGTGGTGGAGCGCGTCAGCCACCGGGTGGCGGTGATGTATCTCGGCGAGATCGTCGAAATCGGCCCGCGTGCTGCCGTTTTCGATAATCCGCAGCACGACTATACCCGCAAGCTGATGGCCGCCGTGCCGGTGCCGGACCCGGACCGCCGCAATACGAGGCGCGGTGCTGCCAATGACGAGCTGAAAAGCCCGATCCGCGCCGTTGATTATGCCGTCAAGCCGCGTGAATATCGCGAGGTTTCGCCCGGCCATCTCGTCGCCTGTTAAAGTCCAGGCATGTCCGACGTTGCGAAGGGGACGCGATAACCGCGCTTAAAACTTTCCCGCTGTCCAAGCTGGCGATACCACCGCTGTACCGCCGGAAAATCATCGAGATTGATTTTGTGGCGCGCGAAACGCGAGACCCATGGCCAGATGGCGATATCGGCGATGGAAAAATCTCCCGCCACATATTCCCGCCCCGTTAAACGGTCGTTCAATGTCCGGTAGAAGCGCTCCACATCCGCGGCAAAACGCGTTTCGGCAAAGGGGGCCTTTCCGGCATGATAGGTCAGGAAATAATGGGCATAACCGAGTGTCGGGCCGAAATTGGCGGCCTGCCACATCAGCCATTCGGTGACTGTCAGTCGCTCGGCGCTAGAGGCGGGCAGAAGCCGCCCGGCCTTTTCGGCGAGATAGAGGAGGATCGCGTTTGATTCCGTCAGGACGGTGCCGTTGTCATTGTCGACGATTGCCGGAATTTTCGAGCCGGGATTGACGCGGATATAATCGGCCGCGAACTGCTCGCCCTTTTCGATGTCGATGGCGTGGCTGCGATAGGGCAGGCCGAGTTCTTCCAGCGCAACCGAGATTTTGAGGCCGTTCGGCGTGATCCAAGTGTACAGGTCGATCATGTCAGTCGAACATCGCCTCATCCAGCGGCAAGGCGCGACGGCCTTTCTTGCCCGTCACATCGGAAAGGTCCTTGTAAAGACCACGCAGGGTCAGAACCAGCTGGATAATGCGTGGGTCGGTGACACGATAGATCACCGCCTTGCCTTCCCGTGTGCCTTCGATGATACCGGCGTCGCGCAATTCGGCGAGCTGCTGCGAAAGCGTTGGCTGCTGGATACCAAGTTCATATTCCAGTGCGGAAACGGACGCTTCCGTTTCCATGAGGTAACAGACGATGGCCAGACGGTTGGCGTTGGCGACAAGCTTCAAAAGCTCGCTCGCTTCCACCACGCTGCGGCAGATGAGATTGGAAACCGGTTTCGTCACAACTACTGGTCCCTGTTTCAGACTATAAAAAAGTAAATTGTATGGCGATAAATTTCAATGGGTTGATGTCGGTCGTTTTTAGTCGGCTGCAGAATTTTTAAAATCTATAATATTAGTAGATTTCTCTTTTGCTTTCCGGCTGAGGATCGCCAAAACATTCCTCGAAAACACTCTATAAAAAAGTAGATTGATTGCGAAATGAGGTGTCGACATGAAAATCGGGGTCCATCCCAACAATCTGCATTTACGGCTCGCCCGGCTCTGGCCCGGCGCTTTCGAGCAATTTAATCCGGAATTCGTGACCTATCGCGAAGGACGCGATACGGCGGCTCTGCTGGAAAAGGGCGACATCCATTTCGGTGGCACTGGCTCGACGCCGCCCATTGAAGCGGATGCGCGCGGGCTTGCGGCGGTCTATATCGCCGCTTCCGCGCCGAGGCCCGCCAATGGCGCAATCCTCGTGCGGCGCGACAGTCCGATCCGTTCTGCTGCTGATCTCAAGGGAAAGCGCATTTCGCTGATCGATGGATCGTTTCACACCTATCTTCTGGCCCGCAGCCTGGAAGGGGCGGGCCTTGGTCTTGTCGATGTGACGCGGATTGAAAGCGGTGACAGCGACAGCCTGCTTGACCTCGTGGAAGGCCGTGCCGATGCCTGGGTAACGATGTCGCCACGGCTGGAAAAGGCCCTGACCCATGAGGAGATCAGCCTTCTGGTCCGCTGCGGTTCAACCATTCCCAACCGCTCGCTGTTCTGGACACTGGTGCGTCACAGTATAGCGCAGGAGACACGACAGGCGATTGCGGCCGAACTGGACCGCGTCGGTCGCGCCGTCATGGCGGATATAGACAGGGCTGCGGCGTTGCTTGCCGGCGAACCGGGCAGTGAGGGTGATGCGGCATCCTGGGCGAAGGTGCTGCGCTCACGCGATCTTTCCGTGGTGCCCGCCACTGAAAATATCCTTGCCGAACAGCAGGAGGAGGCCGATACGCTTTACAGGCACGGCCATTTCTCTTTACCGGTTCAGACCGGGCAAAGCCCGGCCCCGCAATCAGCCAGCGTCGGAGGCGACAGATGAATGTTTTCTGGTACATGTGCGCGCCCGACGGCGCCTATCCCTGGCAGCCGGAAGGCTCCCGCAAGGTCGATCTCGGTTATTACAGGCAGTTGGCGCTGGCTTACGATCAGCTGGGTTATACCGGCGCGCTGTTTGCCACTGGCGCGCATGATGTCTGGGTTCTGGCGGGCGCACTGCTGTCCCATACCGAGCGGCTGAAACTGCTGGTCGCCATCCATCCGGGCCTGATTGCGCCGACGCTGCTTGCCAAGATGGCGGCGACGCTCCAGGAGTTTTCGCGCGGCCGCCTGCTGATCAATGTCGTCTCTGGCGATGCGAAAATGCTCGGCGCTTACGGCATGACCATGCCGCATGACGAGCGTTACGACATGGCGGATGAATATCTGCAGATCTGGCACCGGCTTTTCGCCGGCGAGACGGTGGATTTCAAGGGGCGGCATTTCCAGACCGAGGGCGCGAAACTCGCGCTGCCGGTGGGGCAGGGCATAGAGCCACCGCCCTTGTGGTTCGGCGGTTCTTCGGACAAGGCCATCGACGTTGCGGCCAAACATGTCGAGACCTATCTCTCCTGGGGTGAAACGCCCGATCAGATCGGCGCGAAGGTCGATCTCGTCAAGGCGCGGGCGGAACAGCTTGGCCGCGAACTGGAATATGGCATCCGGCTCTATGTCATCGTGCGTGATACCGATGAAGAGGCCTGGGCAGCGGCGGCCGACCTTTACGGGCGCATGGATGAGCGCGCGATTGCCGCCAACCAGCGTTTTGTCGGCAAGACCGATTCCGTCGGCCAGCAGCGCATGACGGCGATGCATGGCGGGCAGAAACCGGAAAACCTGCGCGATCTGGAAATCGCCCCCAATCTCTGGGCCGGCATCGGGCTTGTCCGTCCGGGCCCGGGAACCGCGATTGTCGGTTCGCCGGATACTGTCATCCGCACGCTGGAGGCCTATAAGAAGGCGGGCGTGAACACCTTTATCCTATCCGGCATGCCATTGCTGGAGGAAGCCTTCCGCTTCGGCGAAAAGGTCCTGCCACGCCTCGATGTATCGCGGGAAGTGTCAGCGGCAAAACAATTCACCTGGTCGACCCTGTTCGACCGCGACCTCTCGGCCAAGGCCTCCTGAGCATGGTGCGGGAGTGGAGAAGAACAACATGACGGCAAGTCCGGCAACAACAATCGCGCAACGGCGCTTCGGTCCACAACGCGTGGCCGAACGGGCGCTTGCCGTTCTGGACAAGGCGCTGGGTGCGGTTGCCGCCGCCATCCTTGCGACGCTTCTTGTGGTGGTGCTGGTCAATGTCGCCCTGCGATATCTGTTCCATACCGGTTTCATCGGCGCGGAAGATCTGGGCATCTGGCTCAATGTGGCGATGATTGCGGTCGGCGCGCCGCTCAGCCTCAAGAGCGCTCTGGCCATGCGGCTGGATGTATTCGTGCGCTTCCTGCCGGAACGTTTTCATGCCCCAACCGAAGTTCTGGCCGATGCCTTTTCCTTCGTCGCAGCTCTCATCCTCGCTTTCGGCGGGGTGGAGATTGCGGCCATGCTGGGTGGCACATCGCCAACGCTTGGTCTGCCGGAATGGGTGCGCTTCGGTTTTCTCGGTGCAGGCGGCGCGCTGATCTTTGTCTATCTGGCGCTTCAACGGATCGGTGAAGGCAAGGCGCTTGCCGTTCTGCTCTCCGTCGCCATCGCGGTCGTTTCTTATGTCGGCCTGCCGGAACTGTTTGTCGATACGAGCCTGCCACCGAGCCTGTTTCTGGCACTCACGGCGGCCGTGGGGCTGGTTCTGGCCGCGCCGCTTGCCCATGCCTTCCTTGCCGCCGCCTATGTGGCGATCGCCTTCGGCAGCACCTTGCCGGAACCGGCCATCGTGTCCTCGACGGTGACGGGCATGTCGAAATTCCTGCTGCTGGCCATTCCCTTCTTCCTGCTGGCCGGAAGCCTGCTGACGGAATCGGGCGTCGCCAACCAGCTGGTGCGTTTTGCCGCCTCCATGGTCGGCCACCGGCGGGCAGGGCTGGCGCAGACGACGCTTCTGACCAGCGTGCTGTTTTCCGGCGCATCCGGCTCCTCGGTCGCCAATGCCGCCTTCGGCGCTTCCACCTTCCAGCCGGAACTGGTGAAGCACGGCTATCCGCCGGCGCAGGCGGGCGCGATCATTGCCGCTACCTCGGTGCTGGACAATGTCATTCCGCCTTCCATCGCCTTTCTCATCCTTGCAACGGCCACCAATCTGTCGGTCGGCTCGTTGCTGGTCGGCGGCTTCTTCGCGGGCGGGCTTATGGCAATCTGCCTTGCGGTGGCGATCCATCTCAGCGTGCGCAGCGTCGATACCCTGCCGCGCGCGACAGGCAGCGAACGCTGGCGTTCGGCCGTGGCCGCGATACCTGCCTTCGGGCTTGGCGTCATCGTGGTGGTCGGCATCCGCATCGGCGTTGTCACCACCACGGAAGCTGCGGCCCTTGCCGCCCTCTATACGCTGTTTCTCGGTTTCGGTTACCGGCTGGGCGCTGGCCGCATTTTCGCGACCTTCCGCCAGTCGGCGGGTGAGGCGGCGGCCATCGGTCTTCTGATCGGCACGGCGGGGCCTTTCGCCTTCCTGCTGGCGGTGGACAATGTCTCCGGCCTCGTCACCGACTTTGTGACGCTTCTGGGCGGCAGCAAGATTGCGGTGCTCCTGCTCTCCAACCTCATCCTGCTCGTGGTCGGTCTGGTGCTGGATATTGGTGCGGCCATCCTGCTGTTCGGGCCGATCCTGCTGCCCGCTGCCGTGGCGGCCGGCATTGATCCCATCCATTTCGGCGTCATTCTCGTGGTCAATCTGATGATCCACGGCCTGACGCCGCCGCTCGGCATGCTGATCTTCGTGGTCAGCGGCGTCACCCGCATTCCGGCGACAGCACTTTTCCGGGCCGTCGTTCCCTACCTCGTCTCGCTTCTCGTTTCCCTCGCCATTTTGTGCGCCTGGGCCATTTTCTTCTAAATTTGGGGTTTCAATCATGACTATTATCGATCGCCGCAATCTCCTCAAACTCTCCGCCATCGGCGCCGCAACGCTTGCCGCGCCGGCCTTCGTGCGCACGGCAAATGCCAGAACCCGTAGCCTCACGGTTGCCTCGCTGTTTGCCGATGACAAGCCCGAGACGAAAATCTGGGTGAAGATCAGCGAGCTGGTGGAGGCGAAGCTGCCCGGCCGTTTCCGTTTCAACATCGTCAAGAGCGGTGCGCTGGGCGGTGAAAAGGAAGTGGCGGAAAATATCCGCCTGGGATCGGTTCAGGCGAGCCTTTCGACAGTCTCCTCGCTCTCCGGCTGGGTGCCGGAACTGCAGATTCTCGATCTGCCTTTTCTGTTTCGCGATGCCGACCATGTGCGCAAGGTGGTGACGGGCGAGACTGGCACTGATCTGAAGACGAAGCTCGCCGCCCAGCAATTCATCGCCGCCGATTTCATCAATTACGGCGCACGCCATCTTCTGACCAAGGAGCCGGTCACCCGGCCGGAGCAGCTGGAAGGCAAGAAGATCCGCGTCATCCAGAGCCCGCTGCACACCAAGCTGTGGAGCGCCTTCGGCACCACCCCGGTCGGTATCCCGATCACCGAGACCTATAATGCGCTGGCAACCGGCGTGGCTGATGCCATGGATCTCACCAAGTCCGCTTATGCCGGCTTCAAGCTTTACGAGGTCGTGCCCTATCTGACGGAAACCGGCCACATCTGGGCTTCAGGCGTCGTCTATTACGGTGCGACCTTCTGGAACCAGCTGGACGACGAAGAGAAGAAGGTTCTCTTGGAAGCATCGAGCGAAGGCGCGCAATATTTCAACCAGCTGATCGTTGAGGACGAAGTAAAGTCCGTTGAGCTTGCGCTCTCCAAGGGCGGCAAGGTGCTGCAGCCGGAAGCGCTGGACGAATGGCGCAAGGGCGCGCAGGGCGTCTGGCAGGATTTCTCCGGCATTGTTGGCGGCATCGAGAAGATACAGGCTGTGCAGTCGGCCTGATAATACGGCCCATCAAAATCAGGAAACCCCGTGCGTCCTTCGGGCCCACGGGGTTTCTTTTGTTCGGTATCAGTGCGAAGCGCCGGAGCCGCCAACGGCAACGATGGAGTAAGGCTGGCCTTCCACCGCAAGCGTGCGGGTTTCCTTCAGGCTTTCCGCATCCACCACGCGCACCAGCGAATGGCGTGGATCGGAAATTGCGACCTGCCCGTCGGCAACGGCGAGACGCGGACGCGGATCGCGCCAATGGCCATCCTTGCTGTAGGGTTCGGTGACCTTCGCCTTGCGGGTGATGGCGCCTTCCAGCACGTCAAGCACATGCAGGTCGCCATCTTCCGTCAGGATATAGGCATTGCGCGGATTGGCGGGGTCGAGGATGAAATCGACGCGCCGGGTCGGCAGTTCGACAAGGCGGAAGGCGTCCTTGCTGTCAGGATCGATCAGGACGACCTTGTCCTCACCGTAGTTTCCAAGGAAAAACTGCATGGATTTGCCGCCGAGCAGCGTGCCGGTATAGGCTTTCGGGAAATCTTCCGGATAGGCCAGCATTTCGAGCTTCGGGCCATCCGTGCCGCCCGGCCGGGCAACGAGAATGCCTTCCTTGCAGCCAAAGGCCGCAAGCCGTGCGGATGTCGCCTCGCCGTGCAGATCGGTGCATGTCGCCTGTTCACCAACCTGCTTGCCTTCCCTGTCAAGAACGCGCAGCCCGATGCGGGGCGGCAGCGTGTCGGGTTTGGTTTCGATCTGCGTGTTGGGTACGGATACCAGAACGTAACGGCCCATCGTCACTGCCACGCCGTGATGCGGGGCGGTCGTATCGACGGTGCGGACCTTTGCCTTGCCGTCCAGCAGGGCGGCCTCATCGATGATTTCAGCCTTGCCGCCACGGTCGTAGAACAGGATGGCATGGTCATCGTGGGGCACGACGTGGAACGGGCGTTTGCCTTCGAAGGTAACGGGCAGCAGCGCTGTATCTTCCACATCCAGATCGCGGTGTTCACCGTGGTCGGAAAAGACGATGCCGGTCTTGATCACATGCACGATATCCGAATCTGACTGTGTGGCGAAAACAGTCTTGCCTGATGCGCTGGCGGTCAGCGCCGCATAGCCCTTCAGGTCGTAGCGTTCGAGTTCCTTGCCGGTTTCGAAATTGATCGCGCGCACCACCGGCTGGGTGTGATCGGCAATGAAGAGACGCCATTCCTTGACGCTGTCGCCGCTTTCTTCCGCCTGCGCCACGCCAGAGGCGAGCGGCAGGGTGAGGGCAAGGCACGTGGCAAGCGCGCTCATGCCAAGGTGCTGTTGAAGGGAAAATCTCATGGTGTTCCTTCCAGACGTTATCATCCCCGTGCGGATACGAACCGGTATCGGTTCTGAAGGATGATTGTAATGTTATTACGTTACGAGATTGCGTATTAGCATTACGTGCGGGTGCGATGTCAACCGATGCCGACGTCTTGGTACGGAAAAATCTGGATGGGGGCCGTGAGGCGGGGGAGGGAGGCGGGCGACGCTTCAGCGTCAGGCCGTATTTCCCGAAGGGCGGTAAAGCCGAATAAAAAAGGCAGGCGCATCGCTGCGCCTGCCTCCATCAGTTTTAGCGGATATCATCAGGCAGAACATCCGAAGGAATGTTCTGGTAGGAAACCGGGCGCATGAAGCGGCGGATCGACATGGTGCCAACAGAGGTTGCGCCGAAGTTCGTCGATGCCGGGTAAGGGCCGCCATGAACCATGGCTTCGGAGACTTCCACGCCGGTCGGGAAACCGTTGGCGAGAACGCGGCCGGCCTTGCGCTCAAGGATCGGCAGCAGCTTGCGGCCAAGCTCGGCGTCGCCGGCATCCAGATGCAGCGTTGCGGTCAACTGGCCTTCGAAGCTCTTTGCCACTTCCAGCATTTCTTCCGGGCTATCGACCGTCACGATGAGGCCGAGCGGTCCGAAGACTTCTTCGGCAAGAGCGTGGTTGGCAACCCAGTCCTTGCCGGAAACCCGGTACAGATATGGCGTTGCATTGCGCAGGTTGCAGGTGGTGGTCAGCACGTCGCGCACGCCGTTGCCGGCGGCGATACGGTCGCGGCCGTCGCGATAGGCGGCGGCGATGCCGTCGGTCAGCATGACCTGCGGGCCGACTTCGGAAAGCGCGGCACGTGCGGTTTCAGCAACCGCATCCGCCTGCTCGGAGAGAATGACGGCGATGCCGGGATTGGTGCAGAACTGGCCCGCACCCATGGTCAGCGAACCGGCCCAGCCCTTGGCGATGGCCTCGCCGCGAGCGGAAACGGCCTCCGGCAGCAGGAACATCGGGTTCACGGAGCCGAGTTCGCCGAAGAAGGGGATCGGCTCGGGACGCTGGGCGCAGAGATCGAACAGCGCGCGGCCGCCGGCGAGCGAACCGGTGAAACCGACCGCCTTGATGCGCGGATGCTGCACGAGCGCGGAACCGACATCGCGGCGGCCGCCCTGGATCAGCGAGAAGACGCCGGGATGCAAATTGTGCTTCTTGACGGCGGCGAGAACGGCTTCGGCAACGATTTCGCCGGTGCCGGGATGGGCGGAATGGCCCTTGACGACGACGGGGCAGCCGGCGGCCAAAGCAGCAGCGGTGTCACCACCGGCCGTGGAGAAGGCGAGCGGGAAGTTCGACGCGCCGAAGACGGCGACGGGGCCGATCGGGCGCTGCATCAGGCGGATATCCGGGCGCGGCAGCGGCTGGCGATCCGGCAGCGCTTCGTCGTGGCGGCGGTCGAGATAGTCGCCCTTGCGGATATGCGATGCAAAAAGGCGGAGCTGGCCAACGGTGCGGCCACGTTCGCCCTGCAGGCGTCCTGCGGGCAGGCCGGTCTCGGACGAGCCGATTTCGGTGATGGCGTCGGCGCGTGCTTCGATCTCATCGGCGATGGTGTCGAGGAATGCGGCGCGCTCTTCGCGGGTGGTGTAGCCGTAGCT
This sequence comes from Rhizobium rhizogenes, assembly GCF_002005205.3. The sequence goes on from NZ_CP019702.2 coordinate 2,039,029, forward strand.
CCAGAAGGCTTCTTCAGCAGCTTCGGCAGCCTTGTTCACCAGATCGACCGTGCCGACCGAAAAATCGAAAGCCTCGCCATGTGCAGGCTCGCTGCGGAATTTTGCTTCCGTTGCGACCCATTCTCCTGCAACCAGATGTTTGCCGTGCGGCTTGAAACTCATTGTGCTCTTCCCTGAAAATCTGATCCTGCGTGGAAAATCCACCCGACACCGCGACATGGACCGAAAGGCGACAGCACAAACGCCATCAGCCGCGATCCTCGCCCGGTTGCCTTCTGCCTTAGCCCGTGCGGGGCCTGAGCGAAAGCCGGTTTCTCAACTATTTGACCAAAAAGTGTGATTAATTGGGCGAGACGTGAAAAACACCCGCTTCCGTTTACGCGCACGGCGTTTTATATGACGTCATGATGACAAATAGACTTCCGAAATACATCGCCTGGTCGGTTTTTCTGCTGATCGTGATCGTTACAATCTGTCCGATAGGCTTTCGGCCTCACACGCTGACGACGGTGGGGATAGACCGTGCCGCCGCCTTCGCTTTCTGCTCGGCGGCTTTCGTGTTTGCCTATCCGCGCCACTGGCTCGCCGTCATCGTTGCGGGTATCACTGCGGCTTTTGGTATCGAGGCGCTGCAGTTTCTGTCGCCCACACGGCATCCGCATCTGATGGACGCCGCGGTGAAAGCCGCCGGCGCCATAGCCGGTGGGCTTTTCACCATTACCTGTCTGCTGTTCAGGGGGCGACTGACCGCCGGCTGACGGGAAGCCTGCGATCAATAATCTTGCTCAGCCTTGCCTGTTCGCCAGCCCGAAACGGCCATGCGACAGGGTGCGCTCTATGCCACGCAGCTCTGCCAGCCCTTTCAGCCGGCCGATGGCGGGATAACCGGGCTGCGCCCCGCGCGTCAGGTCGTCGAGGATTTCCTGCCCGTGATCGGGCCGCATCGGAATGGTGTGGTCTTCACGGCCTTCGGCGCGACGGCGGGTTTCCTCCGACAGAAGTGCGGCGATGACGGCGACCATATCGGTGCCGCCTTCCAGATGTTCATCCTCGAAGAAGGAGCAGGGCACGGTATCGGTGTCACGCGTCACATTGCGCAGATGCACGAAATGGATGCGATCGGCAAAACGGCTGGCGATGAAGGGCAGGTCGTTATCCGCCCGAGCGCCGAGCGAGCCGGTGCAGAGCGTCACGCCATTGGCGCGGCTATCGACCTGCGACAGCATATGGGCGTAGTCGTCTTCCGTTGAGAGAATACGCGGCAGGCCGAGCAGCGGCCATGGCGGATCATCACCATGGGCGCAGATGTTGATGCCCACTTCCTCGGCAACCGGTGTCACCTCGGAGAGAAAATCGATCAGGTTCTGCTGCAGCCTTTCACGGTTGACGCCGTGATAGGAGCGCAGTTTTTCGAGCAACTGGGCGAGTGTATAACCATCCGCCGAGCCGGGCAGGCCAGCGCCGATATTGCGCCCGAGCGCGGTGATTTTTGTATCCGGCATGTCGGCGAAGCGTTTTGCCGCCTCCTCCAGCAGCCAGTCCGGATAGTCGGCCCTGGCATCTGGACGTTTCAGAATATGAATGTCGAAGGCGGCGAAATCGGGAAGATCGAAGCGCATCGCCTTTGCGCCGTGTCTGGTTTCCCAGCGCAGATCGGTGCGGGTCCAGTCCAGCACCGGCATGAAATTATAGCAGACGGTGCGGATGCCTGAAGCGGAGAGGCGAAGCAGGGTTTCCTGCCAGTTGGCGATGTGATTTTTCCAATCCCCGGTCTGGGTCTTGATATCTTCGGAGACGGGCACGCTTTCCACCACGTCCCAATAAAGCCCTCCGGCCCTGATCGCCTCATGCCGTTTGGTGATTTCGTCCACCGGCCAGACATCGCCGGTGGCGATGTGGTGCAACGCGCTGACGATGCCTTCCGCGCCCGCCTGAGCCGCATCCTGAACCGTGACCTTGTCGACCGGGCCGAACCAGCGCCATGTATGTCTCATCTTAAATCCTCAAATATCAGTCTGCTGAAAATGTCAGTTGCACCTTGCAGGCGGCGGAGCGATCTCCGGCCTGTTCAAACGCTGCTTTCGCCTCGCCAAGCGGGAAGCTGTGGGAAATGATCGGCCGCACATCGATCCCGCGCGTGGAGATAAGCCCGGCGGCGATGGCGAATTCATCATGGAAACGCTGCGAGCCGCGCCAGAGGATTTCCTTGCCCACCAATGCATTGAGCGGAATGGTGATGTCGCCGGTGACTCCCACCTGCACGATGGTGCCGCGCGGGCGCACGCAGGCAAAGGCGGTGCGAAGCGCGGGTGCTGCGGCGGAGCAATCGAAAATGACGTCGAAATACCCCTTGTTTTCCTGGTAGGGCAAAAGCGCCTCGATGTCCTTTGCGACATTGATGGTGCGGTCGGCACCCATGGCGGGTGCGCGTTCCAGCGCGGCATCGGTGAGATCGGTCGCGACGATGGTGCCGGCGCCGGCATGGCGGGCAGCGGCAATGGTCAGGAGGCCGATGGGACCGGCGCCGGTGACCAGCACCTTCGCACCTGTCAGATCGCCGCCTTGCGCGACGGCATGCAGGCAGACGGCGAGCGGTTCGGTGCAGGCGGCCTCGGCGGGCGAGGTCGCGTCTGAAAATGTTGCGCATTGTTTTGCCGGAACCACCAGCCGGTCGCGGAACATGCCCTGTTCATGCGGCAGGCGCATGGCACTGCCCATGAAGCGCATCTCGAGGCAATGGATCGGCTGACCCTTCAGGCAGAACTGGCAATGGCCGCAGGGCTGCGACGGATTGACGGCGACGAGCTGGCCGATGGCAAGCCCGCTGACACCAGCGCCCAAAACCGCGACACGGCCGGATGCCTCGTGGCCGCAGATGATCGGCTCGCGCACCCGCACCGGGCCGAAACCGCCATCCTGATAATAATGCAGATCGGAGCCGCAGATGCCGCCTGCGGCCATGGTGAGCAGCACTTCACCGGGGCCGGGAGCCACAAGCTCCTGCGTTTCGACGCGGATGTCCTTAACGCCGTGTAGACGTGCCACGCGTGTCTGCATGACGATGCCCTCATTTATGGGTGTTTTATGGATGGACCCGCGCGGGAAACCGCGCGGGCAATGATGTTTTCGTCAGCGGATCAGGCCCATTTCGGTCGGCAGCCACAGCGTGATGGCCGGAACGAAGGTGATCAGCAGCAGCGCTATGAACAGCGGCACCAGCCAAGGTAGAATGGCCATCGTCGTGCGCTCGACGGAGAGTTTCGCCACACGCGAGAGCACGAACAGCACCATACCGAGCGGCGGGTGCAGCAGCCCTATCATCAGGTTGAGCGTGATGATCAGGCCGAAATGTACCGGGTCGATGTTGAATTGCAGCACCAGCGGCAACAGGATCGGCACGAGGATGGTGATCGCCGCGATCGTATCGAGGAAGCAGCCGACGAACAGCATCAGGAGATTGACCAGCACGAGGAAAATCCACTTGCTGTCGGTGATCGTCAGGATCGCCGCCGACAGAAGCTGTGCGGCCTGACTGACGGTCAGCAGCCATGCGAAGACGGAGGCGGCCGCGACGATGAAGAGCACCGAAGCGGTCGTTTCGATGGTGTCGAAGGTCGATTTTGCCAGCGTCTTGAAGGTCATCGTCCGGTAACGGACAAGGCCGAGGAACAGCGACCACAGAACAGCGGCAACGGCTGCCTCCGTTGGCGTGAACCAGCCCATGGTCATGCCGCCGATCAGGATGACAGGCGTCATCAGCGCCATCACGGCGGAGAAGTCGAAATACCAGTCGCAGGCGAGCAGGATGACCAGCACGATCAGGATCGACAGGTTGAGCGACAGGCCGAATGCCGTGAGGATATAGATGCCGAGCGGCACCATCATGACGACGAGGACTTCAAGAGATGCGCCGAAGATGGTTCTGAGATTGAACGGCGTATCGGAGCCCCAGCCCTTGATATAGGCGAAGACCGCAACCGTGATCATCATCAGAAGCGTCATGACGACGCCCGGGACGATACCGGCCATGAACAGTGCGCCGATCGAGACATTCGCCATCATGCCGTAGATGACGAAGGGCAGCGATGGCGGGAAGATCGGCCCGAGCGTTGCGGAGGCGGCGGTGACGCCGACGGCCGCTTCGACCGGATAACCATGGTCCTTCATGGCCTTGATTTCGATGGTGCCGATGCCGGCGGCATCGGCAAGTGCGGTGCCGGACATGCCGGAAAAGATCACCGAACCGATGATGTTGACCTGTGCGAGACCACCCTTCATCCAGCCGACCAGCGCGACCGCAAAGGAATAGATGCGTCCAGTCACCCCCGCCGTGTTCATGAGATTGCCGGCAAGGATGAAGAAGGGAACGGCCAGAAGCGGGAAGCTTTCCACACCGGCGATCAGGCGCTGCGCCGCGATGATATCAGGCGCGACGTTGTAAAATACGATGTAGAGCAAGGAGGCCGAGGCCATGGAAATGGCGACCGGCAGGCCGATCAGCATCAGCAGAAGAAATGAGCCGATAAGAAGCAGCATCTGATCAATCCCCCGCGCTCTGGAATTCTTCGGGCCGTTCCAGAACGGAATAGCCTCGCTGCATATTGGCGATGAACACCTGCACCGACCGGAAGAACATCAAGACAAATGCCGCCAGAACCGTGTAGAAAACGATGTTGCGCGGCAGCGCCACGGTGACCATTTCCTCATCCGCGACAATTTCCAGATAACGCCACATCAGCCAGGACGTGTAGGCGAAGAACAGGATGCGCAGCACATCGACAAGGATCGACATGGCGCGGGCCACCTGCGGTGGCACATAGTGATAAAGCACATCCACCTGAATGTGGCGCGACATGCGCACGCACATGACGGACCCCAAAAACACCACGCCGATCAGGCAGTTGACGGCGATTTCTTCCGTCCAGGCGTAACTGTTGTTGAGCACGTAGCGGGTGAAGAACTGAAGGAACACGCAGCCCGTCATCAGCCAGAAAAGGCCGAGCGTGACCCAGTCCTCGAATGAATAGACCTTGAGATCGACCTCGGGCGGCGCCTCATCGAACGTATGGGCGAGTTCCTCAGGCGTGACCTGAGTATGGATTTCCTGCGACATTGAGATATCCCGTCTGGAGAGAAAGGGCGGTGCGGCAAAGAAGCCGCACCGGATCTTGGCTCACTTGACGGCGCGAATGGCTTCCCAGTCGGCCTTGTCGTAACCGAAGTCCTCGAACTTCACTTTTTCGATGACGTTCTTCTCGAAGTCGGCCTTGTCGACTTCGGCAACGGTCAGGCCGCGCTTCTTGAAGTCTTCGACGAGGCTTTTCTCGCGTTCATCGATGGTCTTGGTGGTCCGCTCGGCGGCTTCCTGCATGACTTCGGTGAAGATTTTCTTGTCGTCATCGGAGAGCTGCGACCACAGGTTCTTCGAGATCACCGTGTTGAGGTGGTCAACGATGTGGCCGGTCAGGACGATGTTCTTCTGCACTTCGAAGAACTTCTTCGCCTCAATGGTGGTCAGCGGGTTTTCCTGCGCATCGACGGTGCCGTTCTGCAGCGCCAGATAGACTTCCGCGAAGGCAATCGGCGTGGTGTTGGCGCCGCAGGCGCGCGGCATGGCCAGATAGGCCGGAACGTCGGGAACGCGCATCTTCAGGCCCGCCATGTCGGCGCAGGTGGCAATCGGCTTGTTCGACGTGGTGTGACGCGTGCCGTAATAGCTGACGGCGGCGATGTGGTTGCCGGTCTTGTCTTCATAACCCTTGGCGAGACGCTTGAAGATATCGCTCTTGGTATAGGCGATCAGATGGCTCGGGTCGCGGAAGATGTAAGGGAAATAGGTGACGCCGATCGGCTTGAAATCACGTGCGGCAAAGCTCGAACCGGAGATGATGATGTCAACGGTGCCGATCTTCAGACCCTGGTTGATATCGGCTTCCTTGCCAAGCTGCGAGGCGGGGAAAACATCCACCTTGTAGCGGCCATCGGTGCGCTTGGCGATCTCTTCCGCCGCCCAGACCGAATCGGTGTGGAACGGTTCGGAGGTCTCGTAGACATGCGCCCATTTCAGTGTGGTCTGCGCCTGCGCCGCCAGGGCGGAAAGCAGGATGGCGGCTGTTGCGCCCATCAAAGTCGACAATCTGATTTTCATTCTTAACTCCTCCCGAATTAAAGCCAGATGTGCTGTTTTTTCCGTCGCCGGCTGCGGCGACGGTCACTCTTCCCCGATCGTTTCCTCCCCGAAACTTTCGGAAAATCTCTTTTGCGACAGCGTCAGATGCTGCCGCATCGCCTCACGCGCACCTTCCGGATCGTTGGCGGCAATGGCGTCGCGGATCACCCGGTGCTCCTGCACGGCGAGGTTCCAGGTGTGCGGGCCCTCGAAATAGCTGGCGAGCTTTTCGAAAAAGGGTGACAGGCTGCGCTCGTCATAGATCAGGCCGGTGAAGCGATTGAGCGCCGAATTGCCGATGATATCGGCAATGGCGGTATGGAAGGCACGGTCGAAATTGAGTGCCTGAGGCGAGTTGTCGAGCGCGCCGGCCATACGTTCGATGATGTCATCGAGTTTGGCGATGCATTCCGGCGTGGCAAGCCGTGCGGCCTCTTCCGCAATCGCGCTCTCGATGATGCAGCGTGCCTGCAGGATTTCGAACGGGCCATGGGCATCCGGTACTGCCGGCTTTTCCTTGGCCTGCCTGCCGGCTGCGCTGACATAAACGCCCGACCCCATGCGGATATGGATATGGCCTTCCACTTCCAGCACGATCAGTGCTTCACGCACCGTGGGTCGGGAGACGCCGAAGCGTTCCGCAAGGTCGCGTTCCGCCGGCAGGCGCTGACCTTCGGTCAGTTCCCCGCTTTCGATGAGCAAGCGAATTTGTTCCGCGACCAGCCGGTAAAGGCGGCGCGGCTCCAGAGCCACAAACATGATATCCTCCCAGCGTGAAAGTCTCCCCCGATCACGCAAGCGGTAAGATGGTCTTACCAATTTTATTAGGACGCATTTGTGCGGCGCTGTCAATTGGCCGTTTGTGGAAATGTCTGTGGGCTAGGATTGCGAGCGGTTCGGCAGATTGGGCGATTGTCGCATCCCACGCTTTCGCCATTCCGGCGTTGAGCGACCCCAGGTGTTTGCCTTGAAGGGGCTCTTTTCGCTGCGCGGACGCGTCTCGGCCTGTTTCCGGCTTTAGGCCGGAATAACGGGAAAAATTCATTCCGGACAGTTGCGGCGGCTGACTTGTTTGCCGGGAGGTTGAGAATAAAGCCGCGGCATCCAGCACGCGGCTCTCATCAGTTCCCCGTGCCGGCGAGCTTCAGATTGCCATTCTCGGCAACAATCACATCCAGCTCACCATAACCGCCGATGGAAAGATGCGGTGTTTCGATCGGGTGGGAATGGGTCACATTGATGACCACCACTGCGGCTCCCATGCGTTCGCCGGCCTGAATGCCTGCGGGAGCATCCTCGAAGACAACGCAGTGCTCCGGCGCAACGCCCAGCCTTTCGGCGGCCTTCCTGTATCCTTCAGGGTCTGGCTTGCCGTTGACCACATCGTCTGCACAGATCATGACGGGTGGCGGTGTAATGCCGGCCGCGGCGAGCCGGCGCTCGGCCAGTTCCCGCACGGCTGATGTGACGATGGCCCATTTTCCTGCCGGCAAAGACGCAAGAAAGGCTGCGGCACCGGGTATCTGAATGATGCCCTCCACATCATCCATCTCGGCGCGCAGTATTATGTCGGCCTCCTTATCCACATCGAGGCCGGGAACGGCCTCGCGGCGGATCACCTCCGAGGCCCGCATGCCGTGAATGCGCTGCAGGAAGGCATCAGGTTCTATGCCGTTTGCAACGGCCCACTCCCGCCAGACGCGCTCCACAACCGCAATCGAATTGACCAGTGTTCCGTCCATGTCGAACAGGAAGGCGGCGTAATCCTGCGAAAATATCTGGTCCTGCGGCGGGACTTTGCTGTGCATCTCATTCTTCCATTGGAGGTATCGGGACCGCCTGTCTCTACAGCATCGAAGGGCATAACGGAATCGCTTTTCCATCTGGAAGGCAGGGAATGGCTTTCCGGCGGCCAACGGGAGTGTCCCGGAATCGAACGCTTCATGTGTTTCGCGACTCGCCGGGTTAGGGTAGGGGCATGACATGTCTTCCCGGCGTCGCAGGGCGTCAGGTTGCAGCAAGGATGAGCTGCTATCGTGAGTTTTTACCAGCGATAGAAGTATGTGAAATCAAAAGATAATGGATGGATTTGAATGTTTCGGTTGAGAATTTTCGCGGTGGAATTTTCTTAACGAAACCGCCGCTCGAGGGGTGGCGTTAACCATTTGTTAACCATATTCGAGGTACCTAATTGTCAACGATTTGTTTACCAAGATGACCAAAGTGCTAACAGACCAGCGTTCGATCCGTATCAAAGGCCGCTCCTTCCTCGCAGTCGTGCTGTCCCCCGAATCTCCGGTCGATCAATGGCTGGAAAGGCTCGATGATCTTGCTGCCCGTTCCGCGGGCTTCTTCCTGTCGCGTCCGGTGGTGCTGGATGTGTCGGAACTGACGCTCGACAAGGCCGGACTGAAGGCGCTGCTGGCGGCGCTGACGGAGCGCAATGTCGGTATCATGGGCATTGAGGGTGTTCGCCCCTCGATGATCGAGCCCGGCATGCCGCCGTCGCTGAAGGGCGGAAAGCCGGCCTCCGATGTCGAGGTTGAGCCGGTTGCTGTCGTCGCCGACGTGTCGGAGGCAAAGCCGCAGGCATCGGGTGAGGTTCGCGCGGTGGTGCAGTCGCTGGTCATCAATGAACCGGTGCGCTCCGGCCAGTCGATCATGTTCCCCGAGGGGGATGTCACCGTCATCGGTTCGGTTGCCTCGGGTGCGGAAATCATCGCCGGCGGCTCGGTGCATATTTACGGCGCCCTGCGTGGTCGCGCCATGGCCGGGTCGCTCGGTAATGTCTCGGCGCGCATCTTCTGCCGCAAGCTCGAAGCCGAGCTCCTGGCCATCGATGGTGTCTACAAGGTTGCCGAAGATATTGACGACAAGCTGCGCGGCCAGCCCGTTCAGCTGTGGCTGGAAAACGATACGATCAAGGCCGCGAAGCTCGGCTGACAACAGAGAAACACACAGGAACAGGAGAGAGCCATATGGGGAAGGTAGTCGTTGTAACTTCCGGCAAGGGCGGGGTCGGCAAGACCACCTCGACCGCAGCGCTTGGCGCCGCGCTGGCGCAGAACAAGCAGAAGGTCGTGGTCGTGGATTTCGATGTCGGCCTGCGCAACCTCGATCTCGTCATGGGTGCGGAACGCCGGGTGGTTTACGATCTCGTCAACGTCATCCAGGGCGATGCCAAGCTGACGCAGGCACTGATCCGCGACAAGCGCCTCGAGACGCTGTTCCTCCTGCCGGCCTCGCAGACGCGCGACAAGGACAATCTGACGCCGGAAGGTGTGGAATGGGTCATCAACGAGTTGAAGAAGCACTTCGACTGGGTGATCTGCGACAGCCCGGCCGGCATCGAGCGCGGCGCGACTCTTGCCATGCGCCATGCGGATGTGGCCGTTGTCGTCACCAACCCGGAAGTCTCTTCGGTGCGCGACAGCGACCGCATCATCGGCCTGCTCGATTCCAAGACGCTGAAGGCCGAACGCGGCGAGCGCATGGAAAAGCACCTGCTCCTGACGCGGTATGATTCCGCTCGCGCCGAACGCGGCGACATGCTGAAGGTGGATGACGTTCTGGAAATCCTCTCCATCCCGCTGCTCGGCATCATTCCGGAAAGCACGGATGTGCTGCGCGCCTCCAACGTCGGTGCGCCGGTGACGCTGGCGGATGCACGCTGCGCGCCGGCCATGGCCTATTTCGACGCCGCCCGGCGCCTGTCCGGCGAGGATATCCCCGTCGTCATTCCGGGCGAGAAGCGCGGCATCTTCTCGAAGATCTTCGCAAGGAGGGCTGCATGAGCATCTTCAGTCTCTTCCGCAAACAGAAGTCGGCCCCGCTTGCGCGTGAGCGCCTGCAGGTGCTGCTCGCCCACGAAAGGGCATCGTCGGGTTCGGATCTCGTCGCCATACTGAGGGAAGAAATTCTCGGCGTCATCGCCAAACACGTGCAGATCGACAGCGACAGGGTGCATGTGAAGATGGATCGCGACGAACACGTTTCCATACTGGAGATCGACGTCGAAATTCCGCTGGGCGCTGATCTGCGCGCTGCCTGAGCTATTTTATGAAGACGCCGCCCACCACCGGACGGCGTCTCTACTCTGCCGTCGTATCGACCGGCCTGCGGAACGCTTCGGCCAGATCGCCGGGCAGGGCCCGCTTCAGGTTGATGCCGTTCGGCGGTATCGGCGCATTGAACCACTTGTCATAGATCTTTTCGATTTCGCCGCTGGCATAGATTTGCCCCAGCGCCTCGTTGACCGCGTCCCGGAAACCGGTATCGCCATGGCGGAGCATCAGGCCATAGGGCTGCGGCGGGGCAAGATATTCGTTTGAAATGGTATAGTCGTCCGGTCGCCCCGTTTCGGCGACGAAGGATCGCAGAAGAATATCGTCCATGACGAAGGCCGAGGCGCGGTTTTCCGTCACCATGTCGAAACCGCCTTCGGTACTGTCATTCTGCAGAACGGCGATATTCAGCCCCAGCTTGCGGTTGAGAACGTTCAATTGGCTGATATTGATGGTTCCCGTCGTCACCACCACCGTGCGGCCGGCAAGATCGGCAACCGTGTTCAGGCCGCTTGCCTTGAGCGCGACATAACGGGTGCCGGTGATGAAGTGGCTGTAGGAAAACCATACCGCCTTGCGCCTCTCCTCCGTATTGGTGCTCGCCACACATTCCATGTCGATCGTGCCGTCATTGAGAAGCGTGATACGGTTGCTTGGCGTGCGCTTGACGAACTCGGCCTTCAGTTCCGGCAGGCCCAGTTTCTTCTTGATGGAATCGGCCACCCTCAGGCAAAGCTCGATGCTGTAGCCGATCGGTTCCGGGCCACTCCCCAGATAGGAAAAGGGAATGTTGCGGTCGGCATAACCCAGCCGGATGATGCCGGTCCTGGCAATGGTTTCGAGCGTTGGCGGCTGGTTGTCCTCGCTCACGGCCGGGGTGGATAAAAGGCTTAAAATCCCGAATGCAAGCCACAATGTCGATCTCTGCATCGCGCATCTCCAGCTAAAATGGTCTGTCAAAACGTGTCTTCATAAAAATCGAGGCGGGAGGGCAGCCCCTCAGTCCCGGTATTCATTCGGGTGTTCGTAGGCCTGTTTCAGGGCGGCGGCCATTGGCAGGTTCAGGTTCATACCGTTGGGCGGAATGGGTCTGGTGAACCACTTTTCATAGAGTCCGTGAATGGTCGGGCCGGTGAAGATCTGCCGCAGGCTTTCATTGACGACAGCCTTGAAGGCCGGATCGTCGCGCCGGAAGACCAGCCCATAGGGCTCGGGCGCGCTCAGCGTTTCCTCGGACAGCGCATAGAGGTCCGGATTGTCGGATGTCGCCGCCAGTGCCGCCAGCAGGATACCATCCATGACGAAGGCGGAAGCCTTGCCGGAAACGACGAGCTCGAAGGCCTCCTCGTTGGTTTTTGTCGGCATGACCGAGATATTGAGGTTCTTTTCGCGGTTCACGGCATTCAGCTGTTCGATATTGACGGTGCCGGAGGCGGATGTAACGGAACGGCCCGCCAGATCGGCAAGGCTTTTCAGATTGTCCTGCCTGCGCGAGAGAAACTGGGTGGCGGTCATGAAATTCGGATAGGAAAAATCCACGATTTTCCGGCGCTCGCTGTTATTGGTCGTGGCGGCGCATTCGATATCGATCTGGCCGCTGCGCACGAGGATGAAGCGGGTGGCGGGCGTGGCCTTGACATATTCGAGGTCGATCCTGTCGAGCTTCAGCTGCTTGCGGATATCCTCGCTGATCGCGCGACAGAGATCGGTCGAAAAACCCGTTACCTGCCCATCCGGCAACTGGTAGGAAAAAGGCGGTTCGGCTTCGCGATAACCGATGCGGATTTTCGCGGTCCTGGCAATCTGCTGCAGCGTATCGCCTTCGCCGGCGGCCTGCAGCGGGGTGATGGGGGCAAAGCATGTGAGGAAAAGGCAAAATACTGCAAGACGCATTTTATGTCCTTTTGGCCGGCGGCCGGTTTCTCAAATCGCTTTTTGTGGTGGGCAATAATTGTCCTTGGTCGGTCGTCCAGCGCCGCCAAATTCGTCGTTCCCGATCGGAGCGATGACGGCGCGGTTCTTGAGTATCCGGGCAAGCGGGGCGGGCTCGGCGAAATAATAGCCCTGCGCTTCGTCGCATCCGGAAAGTTTGAGGGCCTCGAGCTGCTGGCTGTCTTCCACACCCTCGGCCGTCACCTTCAGGCCGATCTGCTCCGCCATGTCGATGATGGTGTTGACGATCGCCGAACACATGGGATTGGCGGGCAGGCCGGAGACGAATTCGCGATCGATCTTGATCTTGTCGAAGGCCACATGCGTCAATGTGCTCAATCCGGCGTAACCGGTGCCGAAATCGTCGAGAACGAGGCGGACGCCCCTTTCCTTCAGGAGCTTCAGGGCTCTGGCGCTGCTGTCGCGCTCCAGCATCGCCGTTTCCGTCACTTCCAGCTCCAGCCGCTCCGCCGGGAAGCCGGATGTTTCAAGTGCCCGGTCGACGACGGGAACGATGTCGTCACTACAGAGCTGGACTGCGGACAGGTTGACGGCGAGCCGGATGTCCTTCGGCCAGCTCATGGCATCCGCGCAGGCCTGCGAAAGAACCCACTCACCCAATGGCTTGATGAAGTTGTTTTCTTCGGCAAGGGTGATGAAGCGGTCCGGGGAGATCAGGCCAAGCTTGCTGTGCCGCCAGCGGGCAAGTGCCTCATAGGCAACGATACGGCCGCTCTGCAGATTGACCACGGGCTGGTAATGCAGCTCGAATTCATGGTTTTCGAGGGCGGATTTCATGTCTATTTCCAGCGCATGCTTGTGCTGCGCCACCATGTCCATGCCCGCCTCGTAAAACACGAAATAGCCGCATCCCATGGATTTAGCCCGGTAAAGGCCGAGATCGGCATGTTGCAGAAGCTGTGTGGCGGATGTGCCGTGTCCTGGCGCGCAGGCGATGCCGATGCTGGTATCGATGCTGATGTCGCTGCCTTCGAGGTTGAAGCTGCGCGAGACCGCGTGCACCACGCGGGCCGCGAGCATCGCCGCATGGCTCTCGCAGTCTGCGTTTGTCGATTGTATGATTGCGAATTCGTCGCCGCCAAGCCGGCTCACCATGTCGTCTTCGCCGAGCACGGAGGAAATCCGCGAGGCCACCGCCACCAGCAGTGCATCGCCGGCCGCGTGCCCCAGCGTATCATTGACGGCCTTGAAGCGGTCTAGGTCGAGCAGCATGACATTGAACGGCTGGCCGGATGCGGCAAGATGTTCGAGGCGGTTTTCCAGCGTCTTCATCAGCAGCACGCGGTTGGGAAGGCCGGTCAGCGCGTCATGGTGCGCCATGTGTTCCAGCTGTTCCGCCATGTCGCGTATCTGCCTCAGACGCCCGCGCTCCAGAACCGCTTCACGCAGCGTTTCGATGGCGGTGGCCATGTCGCCGATCTCGTCCCTGCGTTCCTGAAACGGCGTGACGGTATCGGTTTCCTCACGGGCGATCCGCAGTGTCGCCTGCACCAGGGCGGGGACGGGCTTCAGGAAATGCCTGGCAATCAGTGTCACGAGTACGCCGGTGACAGTCAGCACCACGATCAGCGCGGCGAGCGAATTGTAGATCAGCTTGCGTTGCGCACCATAAAGCGCGTCCGAACCGCCGATGCTGACGGCGACGGCGCCGATCGGTTTTTTTGTTTCCGTGCTGATGATCGGCAGCAGGCCGATATAGTGGCTGGATTCGCCAATCGTGGCAAAGCCGGTGGCAAAACGTGCCGCCACGGCATCCCGGGAAAAGATCGGATCGGTGGCAAGCGGCTTTTCAGCATCATCGGTGGCGTTGTCGAAGGCCGCGGCGATCTGCCGGAAACCGGAATCGGCTTCGTCATAACGGAAAAGCCAGACGGCATTTTTGGTCTGGGCGCCGATGAGGGCAAGAACGTCGCTCGGATTGAAGCCGGTAACGAGAATGGATTCGTCGTCGCCGATCGGTTTGTCGGTCAATATGCCGTTGACCTGCCCGTCGGCATCGGCGGTGACGCTGACATAGGTATAGATGCTGCGCAAAGTGGCGCTGGCGATCTGCGAATTGACGCGGGCCTGGTTAAGCCATTGCTCGCTGGCGGCTGCAACGAACATGTACCAGCCGACGAGCGCGCCGATGCTGTAGGAAAAGATCACGCCGCCCAGAAATATTAAGGTTATCTTGCTGGCAAGCGAGCGCCGCCGCGACAACCGGCCCGCCTCCGGCTGCGTCGTTGAGCGAAGCATGTGCCCGGGTTCAACCTGTCTATCCGTCCCGCGATAGGCAGTCTCTTCCATTCGCGATAGTCCCCCGCGATGTCGCGTTATGATTGTTTTATGGAATTTTTATAGGGCATGTATTTCAATGGTGTCTGCTAAATAATTCAACAAAGTTTAGATGCGATTAAGAATTAATCCGTCTTTTTATAGTCGTCGCTGATATAAGGCGCGGCGATCTTGCACCTCAGGTTGAGAAAACAGCCGCCGTCGGTGGGCGTTCATGTGCCAGATTCAGCCAGCCTCCTTGCAGCTGTCCCGCACCCCGGTACCGATCTTTCGCCCGCAAACGCGCCGTGACCGGCCTTGCCAAGCCGCGGATAAACGGCATGTTGGACGCAATATGCCGATTTAAGGGAATGTCATCATGGCTCACACGGGCAAAAACATCGCGCAGCTTTCCATCCTCATCCAGAGCGGCCATCTTAATCCGCGCGCCCTGGCGGAAGAGACGCTCGACGCGATCCGTGGGCAGGACGATCAGGCGATTTTTGTCGGGTTGACGGCAGAGCGCGCCGTGGCGGAGGCGGAGGCCGCCTCGAAACGCATTCGCGAAGGCCGCTCCCGTGGCTTGCTCGACGGTATTCCGGTTGCCTGGAAGGATCTTTTCGATCTCGAGGGCATGGCGACCACGGCCGGGTCGAAGGTGCTCGCGGATGCCGCTGTTGCGGCCCGTGACGCGGATGTGGTGTCGGCGCTGAAGCAGGCGGGCATGGTTTCCGTCGGCCGCACCAATATGAGCGAGTTTGCTTTTTCCGGCCTCGGCATCAATCCGCATTACGGCACGCCGCGCAACCCCGCCGCGCGGGACGGTCACCGTTTGCCCGGTGGCTCGTCCTCCGGCGCGGGTGTGGCCGTGGCTGCCGGCCTTGTGCCGGTGGCGATCGGTACGGATACCGGAGGATCGGTGCGCATTCCCGCCGCCTTTAACGGCGTGGTGGGCTACAAGGCAAGCCGCGGCCGTTATTCGATGCGCGGCGTCTATCCCCTGGCGAAAAGCCTCGATTCGCTCGGACCGCTCACCCGCACCGTGCAGGATGCCGTCTGGGTGGATGCCGCCATGCGCGGCAAGGCCACGGCTGATGTGGCGCGCGCATCTCTTTCCGGCCTGTCGCTGGTGGTGCCGGAAACGGTATTTTTCGATGGCATCGAGGATGGCGTTGCGGCCGCCTTCGAGCAGGCGGTGGAGCGGCTGGTGCGTGCCGGCGCTTCGGTGCGGCGGCAGGCATTTCCGATTTTTTCGGAGTTGTTCGATCTTATCAGGGAAAAGGGCGCGCTGGTAACGGCGGAAGCCTTTGCACTGTATAAAGTCCGGCTGGAAGGTGCGGATGCCGCGCGTATGGACCCGCGTGTCGTTGCCCGAACGAAGCTTGGTGCGAATATCTCCATGCCTGACTATATCGCCATTCTCGAGGCGCGCGAACGCATGACGGCGGCGTTTTCCGGCATGGTCGGCGGGCACGAGCTTCTAGTCTCGCCAACATTGCCGCATGTCGCGGCAAAGGTCGCGCCGCTCATCGATGATGACGATGCCTTTTTCGCCATGAATGCGAAAACCCTGCGCAACACCCAGATCGGCAATTTCTTCGATCTCTGTGGTGTTTCGATCCCCTGCGGAACAGGCGAGGCAGAAATGCCGGTCGGCCTGTTGCTTTCCGGTCTGCACGGCACGGACGATCATGTTCTCAGCGTGGCGATGGCGGCGGAAGAGATTGTTCGGGGTTGAGGGGGATTCATCCCCTCGGGTTGTCGGTAACGTAAAAACCTATCCTTCGTCATCCTCGGGCCTGTCCCGAGGATCTGCTGCCGATTGATTTTTGATACGTGGTTAGATCCTCGGCACAAGGCCGAGGATGACGTCGCGTGGGGAGAGGACTCCCGACAACCTCAACGCGCCGCCCAATTGGCGCCACGGCGGAACATGGTTTTCATCTGCGGCACGGAAAACTCCTTGGCCTGATGGCCGAGCGCCGAATAGAAAACCCGGCCCTTGCCGTATTTGCGTTTCCACACCACCGGCATCACTACGCCGTCGATCCACCAGGCATGGTCGCCGGTGAATTTTGTCGTCGCCAGCACCTCGTTGGAGGGGTCGACATGCATGTAATATTGCTCCGACGTGTAGGGGAAATCGGAAATTCCCTCCATCAGCGGGTCATCGGGGCGGGTGATGTTGACGTGATAGTCGATGATGTTGCCGGGATGGGCGACCCACTGGCCACCGATCATGAACTGGTATTCGACGCATTCGCGGAAACTGTCGCCCGCGCCGCCATGGAAGCCGGCAATGCCGACGCCGTTTTCGACGGCGGCCGTGAGGTTCTTGATCTCTTCCTTCTCGATCTTCGACATGGTGACGATGGGCACGACGAGGCTGAGATCATGTACCGAAGGATCTGCGAAGGCTTCGGTTGAGTGCTCCACATAGACCTTGAAACCGTCCTCCTCCAGCATGTCCTTGACGATGGTGGCGCATTCCTGCGGCTCATGGCCGCTCCAGCCGCCCCAGACGATGAGTGCTTCGCGCATTTATTTTCTCCTCCGGATTATTTGCCGAGCTGGCCGTCGACCAGCGATGTTTCAAGCGGAGCAGGGCGCTCTGCCTTGGTGGTGATGGAAACGGTCGTGCCGCTGTCGGATGCCGTCTGGAAGGCTTCCATGACCTCCAGCACATGCAGGGCCAGATCGCCATTGGCGCGATGCGGGCGGTTCTCGCGGATCGCATGGGCCATGTCGGCGACGCCGATGGAGCGGTAATTGCCGTCGGCATAGGGTGACGACAGCGCCTGCGGCTCGAACTGGCCGCCCTTTTTCAGCAGTTGCACTTCGCCGCCGAAATGGTTGGGATCGGGCACGATCAACGTGCCCTCGGTGCCGTAGAGTTCCAGCGGCACGTGTTTGTGGCCCGCCACATCGAAGCTCATGCCCACCTGCACCACGGCGCCATTCTGGAACGCCAGCACGCCGGAGACATGGGTGGCAACATGAACGGGAATTTTTTCGCCGTTCTTCGGTTCGCTGGTGATGAGGCGTTCATTACGCGGGGCGATGGCGAAACCCGCAACCTTTGCGACCGGGCCGAACAGGTTGACAAGATCGGTGATGTAATAGGGACCCATATCCAGCATCGGCCCGCCGCCAACCTCGTAATAGAAGGCGGGGTTGGGGTGCCAGCGCTCATGGCCGGGGCACATGAAGGTGGCCGTGCCGCCAACCGGTTGGCCGAGCACGCCCTCGTCGATCAGCCGGCGCGCGGTCTGGTGACCGCCGCCAAGGAAGGTATCGGGGGCCGAGCCGATGCGCAGGCCCCTGGCCTTCGCCGCATCCGCAAGCCGTTTGCCCTCGGCGAAATTGATGCCGAGCGGCTTTTCGGAATAAGCGTGCTTGCCGGCGTCCAGCGCGCGCAGCCCCACCTCCACATGCGCCTTGGGGATCGTCAGGTTGACGATGATCTCCACGGAAGGATCGGCGAGAAGCGCGTCGATGCTGGTTGCCTGAAGGCCGAATTCATCGGCGCGGGCTTTCGCCGCCGTCTCGTTCATATCCGCAAGACCGCGAATGTCGAGAATGGGAAACGACGCCATGGCCTTGAGATAGGCGCTGGAGATGTTGCCGCAGCCGATGATGCCGATGCCGACCCTGTTCATGTGATTTCCTCCCGTAAATCAGAAATGTCTAAGCGCGCTGCTCTGCCTGTCGGCTAAAGCGCCGGCCCCGTCGTGTTCCAAGGCGATTCATAAAGCTCGTAGAGTGCTACGGCTGCCGCGCCCTGCGCCCACAATTCATCGCTCGCAACGTCGAAAACCAGCTCCGCGACGCCGGCCAGCGAAGGCGGCACGGCGGCGTTGTAGCTGTCGCGGATGCTGGTGATGAAGGGTTCGCCCAGTTCGAGGCTGGAGCCGGTGATGATGACCAGCGGCGGTGCAAACAGCGTGACGATATTGGCAAGTGTCAGGCCCAGCGCCGCGCCGGCGCGCAGGGCTGCCGCAATGAGATCGTGATCTTCAGCCGCAATCAGCGCATGGGCATGCTGCATGCCGCGACCGAGCCGGATCGCCTCGGCAAATCGCCCGTCCACGGGGCGCGAGCCTAAAATAGCGTTTTCGCCGGCCTGGCTCGCCAGCCGCACCGTGCCTTCATTGGCAAGACCGATGACAAGGTCGCCGAGATTGTGGCTGAGGCCGCCGGCACCGCGAAACAGCTGGTTCTGGTGCAACACGCCAAGCCCGAGCGTCTGTTCAAGCGAAATCAGCACCATGTCTTCCAGATCGCGGGCATGGCCGAACCAGTGGTGGGCAAGGGTAATCGCATGAGCGTCGCTTTCGATGATGGTCGGCGAGCTCAGCCGCGCCGTCATTTCCTCGGCGAAATTGACGTTCACCTCACGCAAAATCGGGCTGCTGCGGATTTTCCCGGTGCGGTGTTCTATGACGCCGGGAAGGCCGAGACAGACCATGTCGACATCTTCCAGCGACAGGCCGGCATCGACCACGCAGCGGCGAACCCCGTCCTCCACCAGATCGGCGATGACGCCAATCGGCTGGCGGTCGACACGGATCGGCAGGGCGAGGGTGGAAAGCACATTACCGCAGAAATCGGTGACAACGAAAACCATGCGGCTTGCGGCGATCTTGGCGCCCACCACGCGGGCGGCATCCGGGTTCAGCTCCAGCATCACCCGCGGCCTGCCGCGTGCGCCTTCGGTGCGGATATCGCCGAGATGACGGGTCAGTATAAGCCCGTCATCGAGCAGCGAGGCGGTAATCGCCGAAACGGTTGTGGTGGAAAGTTGCGTTCTTTCGCTGATTTCCACCCGCGAGATCGGGCCGTGGCGGCGGATGCTGTCCAGCACGCTTAGCCTGTTGATCGCGCGCATTAATTCGGGGTCTGCGGTCTTCATGGTGTCCTGCTGCGATCGATGCCGGTTCGAGAACCGATTTATGTCGGGTTGCGGATTAAATAACGGTGTGGGGGAGGGGTATGTCAAGCGGTTCGCGCAAAAAATCGGCATGGCGCCTTGACATTGGGCGAGGCCTAATGTGAATTAATCCGCATTGGGGAATAAATGAGGAAATCCCCGAGGGAGGATCACCATCATGACGATTTGGCACGCAGGCGCAAGCCTGAGCGGCAGGCTGACAGGCTTTGCCGCAACGACAAGCATTGCTCTCATGCTCGGCACCGCCAGCGCCTCGGCCGCGACGGTGGTTAAATGGATGCATGTGGAGCTGGACCCGAAAGCCGTGGCCGTCTGGGAGGAGATTGCCAAGGATTTCGAGGCCAAGCACCCCGATGTGGATGTGCAGTTGCAATTCCTGGAAAACGAAGCCTTCAAGGCGAAGTTGCCGACTTTGCTGCAATCCAATGACGTTCCGGATTTTTTCTATAGCTGGGGCGGCGGCGTTCTTGAGGAACAGTCCAAGACCGGCGCACTGAAGGATCTGACCGAGGTTTTCGACGCCGATGGCGGCAAGCTGCGGCAGGCCTATAATGCTTCCGCGATCGACGGACTGTCTTTCGATGGCAAGGTCTGGGCCGTGCCTTACAAGGTCAGTCTCGTCAGCTTCTTTTATAACAAGGAGCTGTTTGCCAAGGCCGGCGTGAAGGCGGAAGACATCAAGAGCTGGGACGATCTCGGCACAACGGTCAAGAAGATCAAGGAAGCCGGCATCGTGCCGATTGCCGGTGGCGGCGGTGAAAAATGGCCGATCCATTTCTACTGGAGCTATCTCGTCATGCGCAATGGGGGGCAGGCCGTGTTCGATGCCGCCCGCAAGGGTGAGGGTGAAGGTTTCATGGATCCGGCCATCATCAAGGCCGGCGAGCAGCTGGCCGAATTCGGCAAGCTGGAACCCTTCCAGCCCGGCTATCTCGGCTCCACCTGGCCGCAGGCGCTCGGCGTCTTCGGTGACGGCAAGGCGGCGATGATCCTCGGTTTCGACAATACCGAAGCCAACCAGCGCAAGAATGCCGGTGATGGCAAAGGACTGGCTGCCGACAATATCGGCCGCTTCGCATTCCCCGCCGTCGAAGGCGGTGCCGGTAAGGCCACCGATACGCTGGGCGGCCTGAACGGCTGGGCAGTCACGAAAAACGCTTCCAAGGAAGCCATCGATTTCGCGACATTCCTGACCAGCAAGGAAAGCGAAGAGAAGATGGCGGCAGCCGGCATGATCCTGCCGGTTGCGACGGGTGCTGACGGTGCGGTGAAAAACCCGCTGCTGGCGGATTCGGCCAAGCAGCTTGCCGGCTCCACCTGGCACCAGAACTTCTTCGACCAGACGCTGGGCGCTGCCGTCGGCCGCGTCGTCAATGATGTCTCCGTCGAGATCGTCTCCGGCCAGATGAGCGCGGAAGAGGGTGCCAAGCAAATTCAGGACGCTTTCGAGCTTCGCTGATTGTCACCTGCATTGCGGCCGCCGCGCAAAAACGCGGCGCCGCGATATCTGCATAAAAGAAAGCGGATAGAGATGACGGATATTTCCATGACTTCTGCGTCCATACCGGCGCGCGGCGCGGCAAAGGCGAAGCGCAAGCAAAGTTCGGTTGCGCATGACCGGGCGCTGACCCTTCTGGTGTTTCTGCCGCCGGCACTGTTGCTCTTTACCCTGTTCGTCATCCTGCCCATGGGTGAGGCGGCGTGGTACAGCCTTTATCGCTGGAACGGCTATGGCACGCCGACGGATTTCGTGGGCTTAAGGAATTTTCAGGTCCTGTTCGGCAATGCCGCATTCTCGCAGGCCCTGCTCAATAACGGCCTCATCATCCTGATTTCCATTCTGATCCAGATTCCACTGGCCATCTGGCTCGCCACGATGCTGGCGCACCGCATTCCGGGTGTCGTCGCCTTCCGGCTGGTATTCTTTCTGCCCTATGTACTGGCGGATGTGGCGGCGGGTCTGATCTGGCGTTTCGTTTATGACGGCGATTATGGCCTCTTCGCCGCCATTTCCAATTTCTTCGGTTTTGCCAACCCTTACGTGCTGGCCGACAAGGATGTGGCGATCTATGCCGTGCTCGGCGTCATCGTCTGGAAATATTTCGGTTTCCACATGATGCTGTTCATCGCCGGCCTTCAGTCCGTCGACAAGAACGTGCTGGAAGCCGCCGAAATCGATGGCGCTTCCGGCTGGCAGAAGTTCCGTTATGTCACCCTGCCGATGCTCGGCTCCACCGTTCGCCTGTCCGTCTTCTTTGCGGTTATCGGCTCATTGCAGCTGTTCGACATGATCATGCCGCTCACCGGCGGCGGTCCGTCCAACTCCACGCAGACCATGGTCACGTTCCTGTACACCTACGGCGTCATGCGCATGCAGGTGGGGCTTGGCAGTGCGGTCGGCGTCGTTCTTTTCGTCATCTGCGTGACGCTCGCCTTCGGTTACAAAAGGATTTTCATGCGCCATGACTGACACATCCACCTCCGTCCGCATGCCGCTGCAAACCAAGCTTTATCTCTATATATCGCTGAGCCTGATCGCGGCCATCGTGCTCATCCCGTTGCTCACCACCGCGCTTGGCGGCTTCAAGACGCTGGGAGACCTGCGCGTCAATCCGTTCGGCATTCCTGCCGAATGGCAATGGGCCAATTACGGCGATATTCTCTTCGGCAAACGTTACTGGCTGCAGATTTTCAATTCGCTGGTCATCGCGCTGTTGACGGTGTTCCTGACGCTCACCGTTTCGGCCATGGCGGCCTTCACTTTCGCGCATGTGAAGTTCTTCGGCTCGTCCTTCCTGCTCAATTATTTCCTGCTGGGGCTGATGTTCCCGGCGGCCACCGCCATCCTGCCGCTGTTCATCCGCATCCGGGATCTCGGCCTGCTCGACACCTATTGGGGTGTGGTGCTGCCGCAGGTGGCCTTCGGGCTTGGCATGAGCATTCTTCTGTTCCGCAATTATTTTCGCAATCTGCCGGAGGAGCTGTTTCAGGCCGCCTTCGTGGATGGCTGCGGGTATCTGCGCTTCTTCTGGCACATTTCCCTGCCGCTTTCGCGACCCATCGTCGCCACCGTGGGCATCGTTTCCTTCGTTGGCAGCTGGAACAGCTATATCCTGCCGCTGATCATGCTGAATTCGGAATCGAAATATCCCTGGCCGCTCGGCATCATGGTTTATCGTGGCGAATTCGGCACCGAGTGGCAGCTGGTGCTCGCCTTCATCACGCTGACGATCCTGCCGACCGTCATCGTCTTCTTCCTCGCACAGAAACACATCATCGCGGGCCTGACGGCCGGTGCCGTCAAGTCGTGACCTGAAAGGAGCAAAAAATGGCTTCCGTCGAACTTAAGGATATCGCCAAGTCCTATGCCTCGCTCGATGTCATCCACGGCATCTCGCTTGATATAGCGGATGGTGAATTCATCGCGCTGGTCGGCCCTTCCGGTTGCGGCAAGTCCACGCTTCTGCGCATGATCGCCGGGCTGGAGGAAATCACCGGCGGGGATATCCTCATCGGCGACAGGGTGGTCAACGGCATGACGCCGCGCGAGCGCAACATCGCCATGGTGTTCCAGTCCTATGCGCTTTATCCGCATATGACGGTGGCCGAAAATATGGGCTTCAATCTGAAGCTCGCCGGCCACCCGAAAAACGTCATAGAGGAACGCGTGGCGGAAGCCGCCCGCATGCTCGATCTCGGCAAGCTTCTGGATCGTAAACCCTCGCAGCTTTCCGGTGGCCAGCGCCAGCGCGTCGCCATGGGCCGGGCCGTGGTGCGTAACCCGGCGGTCTTCCTGTTTGATGAGCCGCTCTCCAATCTGGACGCCAAGCTGCGCGTGCAGATGCGCAGCGAAATCAAGGCGCTGCATCAGAAAGTTGGCACGACGTCGATCTATGTCACCCATGACCAGATCGAGGCCATGACGCTGGCGGACCGGGTGGTGGTGCTTAATCACGGCCGCATCGAACAGCAGGGCACGCCGCTGGAACTTTACAAGACACCCGCCAATCTCTTCGTTGCCGCCTTCATCGGCTCCCCGGCCATGAACCTCATCGAATGCGTGGTCGATGGCGAGGGCGATCAGCCCGCCGCCCGGCTGAAGGACGGCACCGCGATCCGCATTGCCGCGACACGCAAGGTCAAGCGCGGCCAGCCGGTGACGATCGGGCTTCGCCCCGAACATATCGGCTCGACCATTGGCGGTGATATCTCGCTTTCCGGCCGCACCGTACTGGTGGAACCGACCGGTGCGCAGACCCATGTGGTCTTTGAACTGGCGGGTGATCAGGTAACGGCCGTGGTGGATGGCGAGCAGCTGGTGAAGGTCAACGCACCCTTTGCCGCCACCGTGCATCATGAGCGCGTGCATGTGTTCGACAGGGCCAGCGGGCTGGCGCTTTAAACCTGTTTCGCTTTTTTAGTGAAATAGCGAAATTCTCTCGCCCCTCCGCTTTTGGGGCTTGTCTGAAAATTACGAGCGGTTAGCTTGGCGCTGGGAGTCAAAGCGGTTTTACCGCTCAACTGTATCGATACAGGGAGGTTATTTTATGAGAACGATCAAGGGACCGGGTCTTTTTCTCGGCCAGTTTGCCGGTGATGCCGCACCCTTCAACAGCTGGGATGGCATTACCAAATGGGCGGCGGAAAAGGGTTATGCCGGTGTGCAGGTGCCGACATGGGCCAGGCAATTGATCGATCTCAAAAAAGCGGCGGAATCGAAGGATTATTGCGATGAGTTCGCCGGCGTGGCGCGCCAGAACGGTGTTGAGGTAACCGAACTTTCCACCCATTTGCAGGGCCAGCTGGTTGCCGTTCATCCCGCTTATGACGAGGCCTTCGATGGCTTTGCAGCGCCTGAAGTGCGCGGCAACCCCAAGGCCCGGCAACAATGGGCCGTCGAGCAGGTGAAGCTTGCGCTGAAAGCCTCGAAAAACCTCGGCATCAAGGCACATGCCACATTCTCCGGCGCTCTTGCCTGGCCGTTCGTTTATCCATGGCCGCAGCGTCCGGCGGGATTGGTGGAAGCTGCCTTTGATGAGCTGGCAAAACGCTGGACGCCTATCCTCGATTATGCCGATGAGCAGGGCGTGGATGTCTGCTACGAAATCCATCCGGGCGAAGACCTTCATGATGGTGTGACGTTCGAGATGTTCCTGGAACGCGTAAAGAACCACAGCCGTGCCAACATGCTCTACGACCCGTCGCATTACGTGCTGCAATGCCTCGATTATCTCGACAATATCGACATCTACAAAGACCGTATCAAGATGTTCCACGTCAAGGATGCGGAGTTCAACCCGACCGGCCGGCAGGGCGTTTATGGCGGTTATCAGGGCTGGGTGGAGCGCGCCGGTCGCTTCCGTTCGCTGGGCGACGGGCAGGTGGATTTCGGTGCGGTCTTCTCGAAAATGGCGGCCAATGATTTCGACGGTTGGGCCGTGGTCGAATGGGAATGCGCGCTGAAACACCCCGAAGACGGCGCCCGCGAAGGGGCGGAATTCGTCAAGGCGCATATCATCCGCGTCACGGACAAAGCCTTTGACGATTTCGCATCTGGTGGCACCGACGATGCGGCCAACCGCCGTATGCTTGGGCTTTGAAAGCATTTCAGGGGAGATATTATGGCTATTGAAGGAAAGACAACCGACAAGGCGAACAAGCGGATTCGTCTTGGCATGGTCGGTGGCGGCTCGGGCGCATTTATCGGCGGCGTCCATCGTATGGCGGCAAGGCTCGACAATCGCTTCGATCTCGTGGCGGGGGCCCTGTCCTCCACGCCGGAAAAATCCCTCGCCTCCGGCCGCGAACTGGGGCTCGATCCCGAGCGTTGCTACGGCTCTTTCGAGGAAATGGCCGAAAAAGAGGCTCTTCGCGAAGACGGTATCGAGGCGGTGGCGATCGTCACGCCCAACCATGTGCATTATTCGGCCGCCAAGGCGTTTCTGGAACGCGGCATCCATGTCATCTGCGACAAGCCGCTGACCTCCAACCTTGAGGACGCCAAAAAGCTGAAGCAGGTGGCCGACAAGGCCGATGCGCTGTTCATCCTGACGCATAATTATACCGGCTATCCGATGGTGCGGCAGGCGCGGGAACTGGTGGAGGCCGGCGAACTCGGCACGATCCGTCTGGTGCAGATGGAATATCCGCAGGACTGGCTGACGGAAGCGGTGGAGCAGACCGGTGCGAAACAGGCCGTCTGGCGCACCGATCCGGCCCAATCGGGCGTCGGCGGCTCCACCGGCGATATCGGCACCCATGCCTATAATCTCGGCTGCTTCATTTCCGGTCTGGAAGCGGATGAGCTGGCGGCGGATGTGCACACCTTCGTCGAAGGCCGCCGTCTGGATGACAATGCCCATGTGATGTTGCGCTTTAAACCAAAGGGCGGCAAGCAGGCTGCCAAGGGGCTGCTCTGGTGCAGCCAGGTTGCGGTGGGTCACGAAAACGGGCTGAAGGTTCGTGTTTATGGCGACAAGGCCGGCCTCGAATGGACGCAGGCCGATCCCAATTACCTCTGGTTCACAAGGCTCGGCGAGCCGAAGCAGCTGATCACCCGCGGCGGTGCTGGTGCTGGGGCCGCTGCCGCCCGTGTCACCCGCATTCCGTCCGGCCATCCGGAAGGTTATCTCGAAGCCTTCGCCACCATCTATACCGAAGCGGCGCATGCCATCGAGGCCCGCCGCACCGGCTCGGCGCTGGACAAGGCGGTCATTTACCCGACCGTCGATGACGGGGTTAAAGGTGTCGCCTTCGTCACCGCCTGCATCGAGTCCGGCAAGAAGAACGGCGGCTGGGTGAAACTGTAAAACGAGTTTGCCGCGTATTCTTCTCCCCGTCGGGGGAGAAGGTGGCCCGAAGGGTCGGATGAAGGGGCAAGCTCTCGGTTTATCGCTGGCCGCGCGCCCCTCATCCCGCTGCCGCGGACCTCTCCCCGACAGGGAGAAGAAACAAGCTGGATGCGCTCGCTCTTTCGTGGACTGGGGTGCAAGACTTATTGATAAGCGCTAGACGATGTCGACTGCACCCGTTCCGTCACGGGGCAACCGTCCTGAACCTTGGTCCAGGAGGAGACATTGAGCTTCATTTCGCAGCGCGCGAGATAAGAGCCGCCGTCAACTTTCAGGCAGGATGTCTGGCCAAGCTGGAACATGACGCCGCGATTTCGGCATTTGCAATTATGGGCATCCGCCAAAGTTGGAACAAGGGCCATGATCAGGCCAGATATGAGCACTCCAGAACGCATGGCTGAGGCTCCAAAGGATATCCCGTCAGATTACTCCTGTCCGAGGGTATAGTCAAAACGGCTCTCCTCCGTGATGCGCGCACCGGAGGGGCACCAGCCGGCTCGAACGCTCCCGGATTTCACCCGATCAAAATCGCCCTGATATCATTCACATTCGTCAGCGTCGGCCCCGTCACGACAAGATCACCGACCCCTTTGAAAGCCGTGTAACTGTCGTGGCCTACGAGCGACTGGCGCGGATCGACACCGGCAGCCCGCATACGGGCAAGTGTGTCCGGTGTCACCACCGCGCCCGCCGCATCCTCCACGCCGTCTATGCCGTCGCTGTCGCCGGCAATGGCCCAGATGCCGTCCACACCCTTCAGCGTCAGTGCAAGGCTCAGCAGGAACTCCGTATTACGGCCGCCTTTGCCGGCCGGTTCCTTGCCGCCAGCTCCCCTGTTCAGCGTGACCGTGGTTTCGCCGCCGGAAAGCAAAACGGCCGGGCCTTTGACTGGCAGGCCCTTACGGCTGGCGGAAAGGGCGATGCCGGCCATGACGGCGCCGACATCCCTGGATTCGCCTTCAAGGGAATCGCCGAGGATGAGCGGTGTAAGGCCGAGTTTCACCGCCTCTTCCGCTGCCGCCTGCAGGGCAAGCGAGGGGGCCGCGATCATCCTGATATCCTCGTCGATATCGCCGGCCTTCGGTGTCTCCTCACCCTTTTCCAGCACCCTGCGCACGGTTTCGGGAAGATCGAGCTCATAACGCGAGACGATTTCCCGCACGGTTTCAATGTCGCTCGGATCGGCAACCGTCGGGCCGGAGGCGATCTCGGAGGGGTCGTCTCCGGGCACGTCGGAAATCAGCAGCGAAACAACCCTGGCCGGCTTGGCGGCCAGCGCCAGCCGTCCGCCCTTGATGCGGGAGAGGTGCTTGCGCACGGCGTTCATTTCCGAAATCGTCGCGCCGCTGGCAAGCAAAGCACGGTTGACGGCCATCTTGTCGGCAAGCGTCATGCCTTCGGCGGGGGCGACCATCAGCGCCGAACCGCCGCCGGAAATGAGCGCGATGACCATGTCGTCGGCGGTCAGGCCCTCAACGGCGGCGAGAATACGTTTTGCCGCTTCCGCACTTTTGTCATCGGGCACGGGATGCGAAGCCTCGATGATCTCGATGCGACCGGCCGGAACGGCATGGCCATAGCGCGTCACCACCACACCGGAGAGATCGACATCCGCCCAGGCCTTGTCGAGTGCTGCGGCCATGGCGGCCGAGGCCTTGCCCGCCCCCACCACCACGCAGCGGCCTTTGGGCGGGGAGGGAAGGTGGTGTTGCAGCACCTTTGCCGGATCGGCGCTTGCGACCGCCGCCATGAAAATCCGGTTGAGGGCGTCTTTGGCGCGGCTGTCATTCCATGCGGTCATCGGTTCATACTCCAATCCAGAGCGCGCCAAGTGCCAAAAGGGCGGGCAGCGCCTGAATGAACAGGATCTTCATGGTATTGGCGGTAACGGCGCCGAAAATACCGGCCACCAGAACGCAGGTAAGGAAGAAGACCTTGAAGCTCGGCCCGGCATCGCCCTGCATGAGCCCATAGATCAGCCCGGCTGCCAGAAACCCGTTATAAAGCCCCTGATTGGCGGCCAGCACTTTCGTCTGCCGGGCGAAATCCGCCGAGAGGCCAAAGGCCTTGCGGCCGGCCGGCTTTTCCCACAGCAGCATTTCCAGAATGACGATGTAAATATGGATGGCCGCAACCACGGCAATCAGAATGCTGGCGATCATCGGCGGTTTCCTCCAAAACCTTGATGTCCGTGGTGCATCGGTTCTCGTGAGAAGAACGGCAGCGAGCGGACAATTCCGTTTTAACGGCGGGACGAAGCGCTGCAAGGGCTTAATCCTCTCTTCCCGTGCAAACTGTTGATGAGCGGCAGCCTGTTGCTTGACTCTTTGCTGAAATAGGAACAAAACAAGAACAATAAAGATGAATAACCGGAATTGAAACCTGTCATGCCATGCAAAAGCGCGCGGATCAGTTGCTCGTTGTCGAAGAGCTGCGTGAAAGGCTGGAAAGGATCGGTAACGGCCTTCAGCGGCTGCACGAGAGCTTGCCTTTCGGCGTGGATGCCATCGACCATCACCTGCCGGGAGGCGGGCTGAAGCTCGGTTGCCTGCATGAGCTGAGCGGCGGCGGCAATGGCGCTGCCGATGGTGCAGCGGCAGCGCTGTTTGCTGCCGGTGTGGCGGCACGGCTTTCCGGCAAGGTTTTATGGTGTGTCACCCGGCGGGATCTGTTCATGCCGGGCCTGACGCAGGCCGGCCTGTCGCAGAACCGGCTTATCATCGTTGAATGCCGCGATGAGAAAGGCGTGCTCGACTGTTTCGAGGAGGGCTTGCGCTGCAACGGTTTCGGCGCGGTGATGGGTGAAGTGGCGAAACTGCCGATGACCGCCTCGCGGCGGCTGCAGCTGGCGGCGGAAACCTCTGGGGTTACCGGCATCGCCATCCGCCGCTTCCGGCGTCAAGCCGATGCGGCGCTGTTCGGGGAGCCGACGGCGGCGGTGACCCGCTGGCGCATCTCCGTGCGGCCTTCATCACCTCTGCCGGTGTCGGGGGTGGGCAGGCCGCGCTGGTTTCTCGAACTTTTGCGATGTCGCGGCGGCGAAAGTGCCGAATTTGAAGTGGAAGCCTGTGATGCAAAGGGTCGTCTCGCTCTACCTGCCGACATGGCCGACGGATCGTTTCCGGCGTCTTTTGGGGCAGAACGCGCCGCCGGTTGAAAAGCCGCTGGTCATGGTTGGTCGTCAGGGCAGCCGCCGGCTGGTGCTGGCGCTCGACAAGGCGGCAAAGGCGGCGGGCATCCGCCCCGGCACGCCGGTCAGCAAGGCGCAGGCGCTGGTGCCGGGCCTTCTCGTTGAAGATCTGGATGCGGCTGGTGATGCCCGCGCCCTGCAGCAGCTGGCCTTTCATTTCCTGCGCATCTATGCCCCGATCGTCGCCGCCGACCCACCGGACGGGCTGGTGCTGGACACGGCGGGTGCGGATCATCTGCATGGCAATGAGACGCTGATGCTGAGCTGCATGGTCAACCGCCTGCATGCCGCCGGCTTTGCCGCCCGCGCCGCCATTGCCGATAGCTGGGGTGCGGCCCATGCGCTGGCGCGTTTTAGCCGTGAGGTGATCAGCATCGTGCCGCCGGGCGGGCAGCGTGCGGCGATCAGCGGCTTGCCGCTTGCTGCGCTCAGGCTGGAGGAGCGTATGGTTTCCGGGCTGAAGGTGCTCGGTTTCCGCAGCATCGGCGAGCTTGCCGAAGCCCCGCGCGCGCCGCTGACCCTGCGTTTCGGCCCCGAGCTCGTTCGCCGACTTTCCCAGGCGCTCGGGGAGATCGGCGAACCCATCGAACCGGTGCGTGTGGCCGAACTGGTGGAGGTGCGGCGTGCCTTTCCCGAACCCATCGCGGCGGCGGAAACGATTGCCCGTTATAGCCAAAAGCTGGTTGCCGAACTTTGCGTCGCGCTGGAAAAACGCGGCCTCGGCGCGCGTCGGGTCGATCTGGTGCTGCACCGGGTGGATAGCGGTCTGCAGGCCATACGGGCCGGCACGTCCAGACCGGTGCGCGATGTCAAACAGCTTGTCCGGCTTTTGACCGACCGCATCGACACCATCGATCCCGGCTTCGGCATCGAGATGATGGTTTTGACCGCCACCCATGCCGAGCCGCTTGTCGCTGCGCAGGCCCGTTCCTCGCTTCTGGAGGAAGGCCGTGCGGACATCGCCGATACGGTCGATGTCATCCTCAATCGCGGCCACCGGGTCTATCGTTATGCGGCGGTGGCGAGCGATGTGCCGGAACGCTCCCTTACTTCAGTTGCGGCGCTGGCGCCTGATGATACGCTCGGTTGGCCCGGCCACTGGCCGCGTCCGGTCAGGCTGTTTGCAAGGCCTGAACCCATCGAGACGCTGGCGCTGTTGCCCGACCATCCGCCGCGTTATTTCCTCTGGAAAGGCGTGCGCCATAATGTCAGGCGCGCCGATGGGCCGGAACGGGTGTTCGGCGAATGGTGGAAACGCGACCGGGAAAAGGCCGCGGTGCGCGATTATTTCATGGTGGAAAACGAAGGCGGCGAGCGCTTCTGGATTTTCCGCTCCGGTGATGGCGAACATGCCGAAACGGGTTCGCAGGGCTGGTTCATTCACGGGGTCTTCGCATGAATACGCCCCGTTATGCTGAACTTCAGGTGACCACGCATTTTTCCTTCCTGCGGGGTGCCAGCTCCTGCGAAGAGCTTTTCGAACAGGCCAAAAGCCTCGGCATCGAGGCGCTTGGTATCGTGGACCGCAACAGTCTTGCGGGCATTCCCCGCGCTTATGAAGCCGCCCATAATCATGGCATCCGCCTCATCATCGGCTGCCGCCTCGATCTGGATGACAATCTTTCCGTGCTCGCCTATCCCATGGATCGCCCGGCTTACGGGCGGCTTTGCCGACTGCTTTCCGTCGGCAAGAAAAGAGGCGGCAAGGGCAAATGCCGGCTGGCTTGGGACGATCTCGTTGCCTATGGCGAAGGCCTGATCGTCGTGCTGCTCGCCGATCTGGCCGATGATCTCTGCGCACTGCGGCTGCGACGTCTCAAAGCCGCCTTTGCCGACAGGGCCTATATGGCGCTTAGCCTCCGAAGACGCCCCAACGACCAGATGCGGCTTTTCGAGCTATCGGAGATGGCGCAGGTCGCAGGTGTGCCGACTGT
The DNA here is from genome assembly GCF_002005205.3 of Rhizobium rhizogenes. Next base: position 2,070,397 of record NZ_CP019702.2, read on the forward strand.
TGTCACCAATGACGTGCTCTTTCATGTGCCGGAGCGGCGAATGCTGCAGGATGTCGTCACCTGCATCCGTCATAATTGCACCATCGACGAGGCGGGTTTTCGCCGCGAGCGGCATGCCGACCGTTACATGAAACCACCGGAAGAGATGCACCGGCTGTTTGCCCGTTACCCTGAAGCGCTTTCCCGTAGCCTTGAAATTGCGAAACGCTGCAAATTTTCGCTGAAGGAACTGGTCTATCAATATCCCGAGGAGCGCAGCCTGCCGGGGCTGACGGCGCAGCAGGCGCTGGAGAAGATGGTCTGGGAAGCGGTGCCGGGGCGGTATCCAAAGGGTTTGCCTGAGAAGGTGGAAAAGGCGTTGCATCATGAGCTGGCGGTTGTCGGCAGGCTGCAATATGCCTCCTATTTCCTGACCGTGAATGCCATTGTCCGTTATGCGCGCTCAAAAGATATTCTCTGTCAGGGGCGTGGTTCGGCGGCCAATTCGGTTATCTGTTTTGTGCTTGGTATCACCGCCATCGATCCTGCCCTTTTCAGCAATCTCGTCTTCGAACGGTTCGTTTCCGAAAACCGGGGCGAACCGCCGGATATCGACGTGGATTTCGAACACCAGCGGCGTGAAGAGGTCATTCAGTGGGTCTATGACACCTACGGCCGTGACAAGGCCGCACTTTGCTCTGTCGTTACCCGTTATCGCGGGCGTGGGGCGCTGCGCGATGTCGGCAAGGTTCTGGGCCTGCCGGAAGACCTGACGAAGCTTCTGTCCTCGCAGGTCTGGCGCTGGAGCGAGGGGGTGGGCGAAAAGCAGGTGAAGGAACTGAACCTCAATATGGAGGATCGCCGCCTGAAGCTTGCCTTCGAACTGGCCAACCAGCTTGTCGGCACACCGCGCCATCACAGCCAGCATCCGGGTGGTTTCGTTCTGACCCATGACCGGCTGGACGAGTTGGTGCCGATCGAACCCGCCGCCATGGATGATCGCCAGATCATCGAATGGGACAAGGACGATATCGATGTCGTGAAGTTCATGAAGATGGATTGCCTGGCGCTTGGCATGCTCTCCTGCATGAAGCGCGGCTTCGACATGCTGGAGGCACGCACGGGAGAGAAATACGATCTCGCCGCCATGCCGCCGGATGACGGGCCTACCTATGCCATGATCCAGAAGGCCGATACGCTCGGTACGTTCCAGATTGAAAGCCGGGCGCAGATGTCGATGCTGCCGCGCCTGAGACCGAAGGAGTTTTACGACCTCGTCATTCAGGTTGCCATCGTTCGCCCCGGCCCCATTCAGGGGGATATGGTGCATCCCTATCTACGCCGTCGGCAGGGAAAGGAGCCGGTCCTTTTTCCGAAAAAAGAACTTGAAAGCGTCTTGGGAAAGACGATGGGTGTTCCGCTGTTTCAGGAGCAGGCGATGCGGATCGCCATGGATTGCGCCGGTTTCACCGCGGATGAAGCTGACCAGCTGCGCCGGGCCATGGCGACTTTCAAGAATGTCGGCACCATTTCCAAATTCAGGGAGAAACTGGTCACGGGCATGGTCGCACGCGGTTATGAGCAGGAATTCGCCGAACGCATCTTCAAGCAGCTGGAAGGCTTTGGCAGTTATGGTTTCCCTGAAAGCCACGCGGCTTCCTTCGCGCTGATTGCTTACGCCTCCTCATGGCTGAAATGCCATCATCCCGATATTTTCTGTACGGCGCTTCTCAACTCGCAGCCCATGGGTTTTTACGCCCCGGCGCAGATCGTGCGCGATGCGCGTGATCATGGTGTCGAGGTGCGTCCGGTCTGCGTTAATAACAGCCGCTTCGATTGCACGCTGGAGCCTACGGGCAAGAAGAATGGCAAGGGTGAGGAGCGGTTTGCCGTGCGGCTTGGCCTGCGCATGGTGAAGGGGCTTTCCAATGACCATGCTGCAAAAATCGTCGCCGCCCGGCAGGATCGGCCTTTTGCCTCCGTCGACGATCTGTGGCGAAGGGCGGGTGTTCCGGCCACCGCCCTTGTCTGTCTCGCCGAAGCCGATGGCTTTCTGCCGTCGCTTTCGCTTTTCAGGCGCGAGGCGCTCTGGGCCATCAAGGCCCTGCGGGATGAACCGCTGCCGCTTTTCGCCGCCGCGGCCATCAGGGAAAATGCCGTTATCGAAGAGCTTCAGGAACCCTCCGTTGCGCTCAGGCCCATGACTGACGGTGGCGAGGTGGTGCAGGATTACGGCCATGTGGGGTTGACACTGCGCGAACATCCCATGACCTTCCTGCGGCATGATCTTTCCCGCCGCCGCATCGTCACCTGTGCGGAGGCGGTGCGCGTTCGGGATGGCACATGGCTGGAAACGGCCGGTCTGGTGCTGGTGCGCCAGCGCCCCGGTTCGGCAAAGGGCGTGATCTTCATGACGCTGGAGGACGAGACGGGCATTGCCAATGCGGTGCTGTGGGTCAAAACCTTCGAAAAATACCGCCGCGTGGTGTTGTCCGCCGGCATGGTCGGCATTTACGGCAAGATCCAGCGGGAAGGTGAGGTGGTGCATCTGGTCGCCCACCGGCTGACCGATCTGTCGCAGGCCCTGGCAAGCGTGGGCGAGCGCAACCACGCCTTTCCCCTGTCGCATGGGCGTGGTGACGAGTTTCATCACGGCATGTCGCCGGATGATCACCGCGTCATCAGGAAACGCCCGCCGCCCGCCGACCATGATGACGATGCGGTCGAGCGGATAAAGGTCATTTCCCGCAATTTTCACTGAGAAGGCGGCTCAGCTTACCTCTTGCGCGCCACGATATAAGGGCGCCTGTCATTGCCCTTCGTTGCATGAATTTCCGTCGCCAGAATGTCGAAACCACCGGCGTTTATATGCCGGCCAAGCTCGGCCGCGTTGAACACGCCGGCATAGGGCGCCTTGCCGATTGCCCGCATCGCCGGCAGGACAAGGCGGATAAGCGGGTTCATATCGCCGACACAGGGGGTCTTGGTAATGAACAGGCCGTGCGGGGCAAGCAGGGCATGAATGTGCCGCAGCGTGCCGGGCAGGTCGCGGACCAGATGAAGATAGTTGAAACCCAGTACCGCACTGAACTGCCTGTCGCCGGGCACAAGCGCTTCCGCAGTCGTTGCGCTGAAGGTGAGGTTGTGGAGAGCGCCGGCGGCTTGTTTTCTCTCTTTGGCGATTGCGATCATGTCGGCGGAAATATCCGTCGCATAATAGTCTTTGACACTACCCGCCAGCCGGATCGCCGTCGTCCCGGTGCCGCAGCCCAGTTCCAGTATGCTGTCGTCGGGTTTCAGCAGGGCGCGGGTCCGCTCCAGCGTGCGCGCATATCCGGCCTCGTCTGAAATCCTGCCTTTCGCATATTTCCGTGCTGACCGGTTCCAGAAACGGGCGTCGTCGGCCATGCTCATGGTGGATGCTCCCCGGACGACGTATTTCCGCTTCAGGCGGGTCTGTTCTCACACACTATCCTTACCCCGTTTGTCTGAAGCTTTTAAGCCGCATCCTCCAGCCCGGCCGTATCCTTGCGGCGGAACTGGCTGGGTGGCGCGCCGAGCACCCGTTTGAAGGCGCGGCTGAAGGAAGCTTCGGAATCGTAACCGAGCTTTTCCGCAGCGAGCGTCACGCGCATGCCTTCGCGCAGCCATAGCCGTGCCTGATGCATGCGCACGCGCACCACATAACGCGCCGGGCTTTCACCCACCACGCGGGTGAAACGTTCCGCAAAACTGGAGCGGGATGCGCCCATCAAGGAGGCAAGCTCTTCCACGCTCCAGTCCTTTTCCGGGGTGAGGTGGATGGCGGCCAGCACCCGCCCGAGTTCGGGATTGCGCACGGCGGCCAGCCAGCCGCTGGAATCGCCGCAGCCATGTTCCACCCAGGTGCGGATCAGGGTCGCGGTCAGCACATCGGCAAGCCTTGCCAGAATGCCACCGGCACCGACGCGGTTCAGCTCCACTTCGCGCGCCATGGCTTCCAGCAGGTGGGGAATGGCCGGGTCGCTTTTGGCCAGGTCGCTGGTCAGCATCACATCCGGCATCAGCTGCAGCAGCGGGTGCAGATTATCCATGTTGAAACGCATGGAAGCGGTAAAGGCCACGGTATCGCCGCCGGCGCTGGCGCATTGCATGTCGAAAATGCCCTGGCAGACTTCCTTCTTGCCGAAACGGTCAAAGGGCGAGGGCGTCACATTCTCGCCGCTGGCAAGCACATGGGCGTGCCCGCGCGGCAGAAGCACGGCATCGCCGCATTTAAGCATCAGCCATTCGCCGGAAGGCTTTCGCAGCTTCGCCTGGCCGACGCCGATAAAATGAAACCGCGCCGCTTCCTGTTCGGGAAAGGCGGTGGCCCAGGGGGTGGCCATGCGGCAGCGGCCATATTCCACGCCGTCAAGTCTCAGACCTCGCAGCATTTCCGTCAGGGCATCATTCATGGCATCTCGCAAATTCGGACGATTGGTTAAGGAATACGGATTTTCTAGCATGGAAACGCCGGGGTGTCACGCATAGCTTATGACCATCGATTTGCGGGCGCTGAACCGGCCTCCCAGCGGTTTCATCGTCTTGCCCTTCCATTTCAGGGCGCATTCTGGCAATGCGCATCAGGAGATTTTCATGAATAACCGGACCATAAACGAACTCGAATATGTGCCGCGCAGAAAAGAGCCGGATGCGAAGTGGGCTGCCGTGGTTTCGCTTTCGCTCGGTGTCTTCGGGCTGGTGACGGCGGAGTTTCTGCCGGTCAGCCTTCTTACGCCGCTATCGGAAGATCTTGCCATCAGCTCCGGCATTGCCGGGCAATCCATCACCGTCACCGCGCTGGTTGCGGCGGTTGCCGGCCCCGGCGTCGTCATTGGCACACGCGGCATTGACCGCCGCTGGACACTTCTCGGGCTCACCACGCTGCTCATCATTTCCAGCACGCTTGCCGCTTTTGCCAACGGGCTTTTCATGCTGTTTGCATCGCGCGTCCTGCTCGGCATCGGCCTTGGCGGTTTCTGGGCGATGTCGGCGGCGCTGGCGCTGCGGCTCGTGCCGCTCGACAAGATGCCGCGTGCCATGGCCATCATCCTGACAGGGGTTTCGGTCGCCACCGTCTGTGCCGCACCGGTGGGCGCATGGATCGGCGCGACGCTCGGCTGGCGCGCGGCCTTCGTGGTTGCAGGTGTGCTCGGTGTCATCGCACTTGCCGTGCAGCTGCTGACCATTCCGTCTCTGCCGCCGGCCGGCGCACCCGGTCTTTCCACCATGTTCCGGCTGTTGCAGCGGCCGCAGGTCCGGATCGGCCTTCTGACAACGCTGTTCATCGTTGCGGGTCACTTTGCCGGCTTCACCTATGTTCGCCCGTTCCTGGAGGACGTGCCGCAGCTCGGCGTTGAAGCGATTTCCCTCGTTCTTCTGGTTTATGGCATCGGTGGTTTCTTCGGTAATCTCTTCGGCGGTTTCCTTGCCGAGAAGAACACGGCATGGGCCGTGACCTTTGCCGCCACGCTGATTGCCGCTTCGGCCTCCATTCTGGTGATTGCCGGCGCATCTCCCGTCGTTGCGGGCGTCGCCATCGCTTCCTGGGGTTTTGCCTTCGGCGCGCTTCCGGTCAGCGTACAAAGCTTCATCACCCGCGTAGCTTCGGATGAGGCGGAAAGTGCCGGCGCGCTGCTGCTCACCACCTTCCAGATCGCCATTTCCAGCGGCGCGGTTCTCGGCGGCCTGCTGATCGATCTGCAGGGGGCAACGATGGTCTTCGTCTTCGTGGCGATTTCTGCCCTTCTCGGTGCATCGCTCATGGCGTCGCGCCGGGGTGTGGTGCCGCAGGTAGAGGCATCGCAGGGATAAGAACCGGCTAAAATAAAAGGCCCGCTTTCGAGCGGGCCTTCCGATAAGAGTCGCGTAACGCGGCTCTTTTTTGTGGGTGACGGGCAGGGGAGCGCTGGATGTCCAGCGCACCGCCCCGGTCCTGTCAGGCGGCCTGTCTGTCCCAATTGGCGAAGGGGTCCGGCAAGTGTCGCCATGCGTTGGGCGTGAAAGCTTCGGTGTCGATCAGGCAGGCGTCGAGCTGGGCGCGAATGCGGGCCTCGCTCATCGGGTCGGAGCCGATGAAGACGATTTCCTGCCGCCGGTCGCCGAAGACCGGATCGAGATAGGGCTTCATCATGTCGATAAACTGTTTTTCACGCGGCCATTGCTCCTTGGGCACGGCGGACCACCACAAACCCATCTTGCCGGTGCGCACCAATGCGCCCGCCTGGCTGATCTCGCCGACATAACGTGGCCGTGTCGCCAGCCAGAAAAAGCCCTTGGCGCGCACCACCCCCGGCCAGGCACGATCGATGAAGCGCTGGAACAGTACGGGGTCGAACGGTTTTTTGGCGCGGTAAACGAAGGAGCGGATGCCATATTCCTCGGTTTCGGGAATGTGGTCCTTGAAGCCGTGCAGTTCCTTGAACCACAGGGGATGTTCTTCGGCCCTGGCGAAATCGAAGCGACCGGTGCCGAGCACCTCCTTCAGTTCCACCCTGCCGAAATCCGCCTCGATGAGTTTCGCATCCGGGTTCAGCCCGACGATGATCTTGCGGGCCGCATCCCGCTCCTCGGGCGTGGCGGTGCCGATCTTGTTGAGGACGACCACATCGGCAAATTCAATCTGCTCGACCAGAAGGTCGACGATGGTGCGGCTGTCGCCATCACCCGCCGTTTCGCCCCGGTCGGCCAGAAAATCGGATGAACCGTAATCATTGAGAAGATTGGCGGCATCCACCACCGTTACCATCGTATCCAGCTGCGCGACATCAGACAGGCTGCGGCCGTTCTCGTCACGAAAATCGAAGGTGGCGGCCACGGGAAGCGGCTCGGCGATGCCGGTGGATTCAATCAGCAGATAATCGAAGCGGCCCTGTTCGGCGAGCGCACGGACCTCGGTCAAGAGGTCGTCGCGCAGCGTGCAACAGATGCAGCCATTGGTCATTTCCACCAGCTGTTCCTCGGTGCGCGAAAGATTGGCGCCGCCATCCCGCACCAGCGCCGCATCGATATTGATTTCGCTCATATCGTTGACGATCAACGCCACCCGCAGGCCATCACGATTGGCGAGGATGTGGTTGAGGAGGGTGGTTTTGCCAGCGCCTAAAAAGCCGGAGAGGACGGTGACGGGGAGTTTTTTCATGGGGACCTCGTTCTGTGGCAACAGTCGCGTGGGCGTTTTGACGACCACGGCAGGCGATCTGGAAACGGAGGGTTTTTGGAGTGCCGGTTCCAGTTATGTAGCGTAATAACATTACACTTGTGTAACATGTCAACGGGCTTTGGAAAAAAAGCATCTGCGGAGGCGTGAGGTCTCTGCCCAACAGCGTACCGCTCTGACTTTCCAATAGTTAATGTTATTTCATTACGTATTCGTTTGACGAATGTAATAACATTACATATCAAGGGTCCTCGAATGAAACCCCGCCCAGGAGGGATCGATGAGCGATCCGTGCCTCACCTTCACAAATCTGACGCTTGGATATGCCGGCCGTGCCGCCGTGCATCATCTGGATGGCGATATCACCAAGGGATCGCTCACCGCGGTTGTCGGCGCCAATGGCTCGGGCAAATCGACGCTGATGAAGGGTATCGCCGGCATCTTGAAACCACTTGGCGGCGAGTGCCGGATCAGCGCAGGCATCTCCGTCGCCTATCTGCCGCAGCAATCGGAACTCGACCGGTCGTTCCCGGCTCAGGTGCGCGATCTCGTTGCGCTGGGTCTCTGGCCCAAACGCGGCCTGCTTGGCCGCCACCGTTCTGAGGACAAAGCGGCGATGGGCCGGGTGATGGAAGCGGTCGGGCTTTCCGGCTTTGAAAAGCGCAATATAGATTCGCTCTCCGGTGGCCAGATGCAGCGTGCCCTGTTTGCCCGCGCCATGTTGCAGGACGCGCAGTTGATCCTGCTGGACGAACCCTTCAATGCCGTTGATGAGCGCACCGTCACCGATCTTCTGGTGCTGATCAAGGCATGGGTTGCGGAAGGACGCACGGTGCTCGCCGTCCTGCATGACCATCAGCTGGTGCGGCAGCATTTCCCCCAGACCCTGTTCCTCGCGCGGCGTCTCGTCGGCCTCGGCCCGACAGCCGATGTCCTGAAGCCGGAAAACATGCGCCAGGCGCGGCATTTCCACGAGGCATGGGAGGAAAATGCACCGTGGTGCGCGCCGGGTGATGCTCCAGTGACCAATGCACCGGCGACCGATGCGCTCGATGCAGGCCCACGGGCGGCGTCATCCCATTCCCACATCCACTCCCACGCAAATTCGAATGCCCATGGCTGATTTCTTCATCGAACCCTTTGTTCAATATGTCTTCATGCAGCGGGCGCTTGCCGGCGCCTTGATCCTTGCCATCAGCTGCGGGCCGGTCGGGGTGTTCCTGATGCTGCGGCGCATGAGCCTTACGGGCGATGCCATGTCGCACGCCATCCTGCCGGGAGCGGCCGTCGGCTTTCTGTTTTACGGGCTGGAAATCCTGCCGATGACGATCGGCGGGCTGGTGGTCGGCCTCGTGGTGGCGCTGGGTGCCGGTGCGGTGTCGCGTTTCACCGTCCAGAAGGAGGACGCCTCGCTTGCCGCCTTTTATCTGATTTCACTGGCGCTCGGTGTTCTGCTCGTCTCGTGGCGCGGCTCCAGCGTCGATCTCATGCATGTGCTGTTCGGCACCGTGCTGGCGCTGAACAACGAGGCGCTCAGTCTCATCAGCGGCATCTGCATCGTGACGCTGGTGGTGATGATCACCTTCTGGCGGGCGCTTCTGGCGGAATGCCTCGATCCCCTGTTCCTGCGCTCGGTCAGCAACTGGGGCAGCCCGGTGCATTTCCTCTTCCTCGCCATCGTCGTGCTCAATCTGGTTGGTGGCTTTCAGGCGCTCGGAACGCTGCTTTCGGTCGGCCTGATGATGTTGCCCGCCGCCGCCAGCCGGTTCTGGTCCAACCGCGTGGCGCCCATGTGCTTCATCTCGATCGGCATCGGCATGGTTTCCTGCTTTGCCGGCCTCATCCTGTCCTATCACGCGTCGCTGCCATCCGGCCCGGCGATCATCCTTTCGGCGGGCGTCATCTATGCGCTCTCCATTCTCGTCGGCACGCGCGGCTTGCTCGGCGATCTTCTCGGTTCCGGCCGCCACAGAACGGCCTGAAAACAGCGTTCGAAAAAAGGAGAACCTTCATGTTCAGAACCCTCCGTCTTGCCACCTGCGCAAGCCTTCTTACCCTTTCCCCGGTCCTGATGGCGCAGGCTTCGGCTGCCGAACTCAAGGTCGTGGCCAGCTTCTCGATCATCGCCGATTTCGCCAAAAATGTCGGCGGTGACCGTGTCGAGATCACCACGCTCGTGGGTCCGGATGGCGATGCGCATGTCTATGAGCCGCGCCCGGCCGATGCGGTTGCCGTCAGCAAGGCTGGCGTCGTGCTGGTCAATGGCCTGGAATTTGAAGGCTTCCTGAAGCGGCTGATCGACACCAGCGGCTCCAAGGCGCCGGTCGTTGAACTGACCAAGGGTGTCGAGCCGCTGAAACTTTCCGAAGAGCCGGCCGGCCATGCCCATCCGGAAGCGGAGGAAGAGGAAGGCCACGACCACAAGGCTGACGAAGCCGGCCACAGCCACGAAACCGCCGAGGCCCATGATCACGACCACGGCCATGAAGGTCACCACCATCACGGTGAATTCGACCCACATGCCTGGCAGTCGATCAAGAACGCGGAAATCTATGTGAAGAACATTGCCGGCGCATTTTGCGAGGTCGACAAGGCCGGTTGCGCCACATACACCGCCAATTCCGATGCCTATATCGCCAAGCTTGCCGCTCTGAACGAGAAGGTGAAGACCGAGATTGCCGCCATCCCGCCGGAAAAGCGCGTCATCATCACCTCGCATGATGCCTTCGGTTATTTCGAACACGCTTATGGACTGAATTTCCTGGCGCCCGAGGGCATCTCGACGGAATCCGAAGCGTCGGCCGCCGATGTCGCCAAGCTCGTGGATCAGGTCAAACACGACAAGGCTTCGGCGATCTTCGTCGAAAACATCACCGACAAGCGGCTGATCGACCAGATCGCCAGCGAAACCGGCCTGAAGGTCGGCGGCACGCTCTATTCCGACGCGCTTTCCACCGCCGATGGCCCGGCCGCGACCTATATCGACATGATCAACCACAATATCCAGACCATCAAGGCGGCTGTGCTCAGCCAGTAAAACGGACAGTTCCGGCGTGAATTTTGGGGAGGGTGGCATGCGCTGCCCTCTCTGCTTTTGTGTTGCTCCCCCTGCCGCCTGCCGAGGAACGCGGGGCGGCACCGGAACGAAAGGGTCCCTTCGCAATCGCCTGTTCCTTTAGCAATTTCCATTTCGGTGTTACACACCTCTTCATGTCCGATGCGCTTCACATCTTCACCGACGGCTCCTTCGACGATGCCACCCGATCCGGAGGATGGGCGTTCGTCGTTCATGAAGAAGGTGGCCAGGTCCATTGCGCCTCAGGCAAGACGTTTGGCACATCAAACAATACTTTCGAGGTCCTCGCCGTCCTGAACGCAATGTCCTGGATCGCCGCCGAGGCGCCAACGCGAACCGTCACGCTCTGGACGGATGCCGTTCATGTGATTGAGGGCTGCCGCCGTTATCGGGCGATCTGGCGCAACAACGGCTGGAAGCGGATTACGCCTAACCAGCGCACCCGCCGAAGGCCTATCCCCGACAAGGAAATCTGGAAGCAGCTCGACAACCTGCTCGAGCGGCATCCCCATGTGGCTGTGGAATGGTGCAAAGGGCATTCCGGCACAGCCGGCAATGAACATGCCGATGCATTGGCGCGTGGTGTCGCCCGTGTGACGGTGATTTAGCGGGCGGGCGTCAGTTGCTGTCATGCGGCGCGTAAAATAGTCGATTTCAGCCGTTCCCGGTCCCGACATCTTCCCCATCGAACGGTTGCGCCGATACTTTTACCGGACCGTGAACCCATTTGCTCACGAGCGGCCGCCTGAATCGTTTCGGGAATTTCGAGGTCGTTGCGTCCGCCATGTCGGGAGAGTGGCACATCACTCTTCGTTGGCGGTTGACAATCAATTTGCCGTTTGAAATGGTAAGATGTCAGACCAATTTAGAGGGTACGTCTTGGATAGGTCCAGCCGGGAACTCATGCAGCCGATTCCGCCGAGCGACCGTGTGCGCCAGGTCGAGGCAGCGCTTTCCGACTATGTCGAGAGGGCAGGGCTGAAGGCCGGAGACCGGCTTCCCGCTGAACGCGAGCTGATGGCGGCGCTGGGTGTCGGCCGGTCGACCATCCGCGAAGTCATCCGCAAGTTTCAGGCGCTCGGTGTCATCGACAGCCGCAAGGGCAGCGGCAATTACCTGCTGAAGCCGATTTCCGCCGCCACCGTGCATATGCCGATTTCCATCGATGCCGAAAGCCTGCGCGATGCGCTGCTGATGACGCTGGAAGTGCGGCGCGGCATCGAGGTGGAAGCCTCCATGGCGGCTGCGCGCCGGCGCACGGCAGACGATATCGCCACGATGGAAGCGCGGCTTGACGAGATGGAGCGGGTGCATCTGGCCGAAGGCACCTCCGGCAAGGCCGACCTTGCCTTCCATCTGTCGATTTACGATGCCACCCATAATACGCTGTTCAAGCAGCTTCTGGAGCAGATGCGTGAAGGCTTCGAACGCTTCTGGTCGAAGCCGTTCGACCGCCCGGATTTTGCCGGTCGCTCCTTTCCCTTTCACCGCACGCTGTTCAATGCCATCGCCGCTGGTGATGCCGAGACCGCCCGTGAAGAAACACTGAAAATCCTCGCCGTCGTCGAGGAGGATATCAAGGACATGTCGAAATGAACCATGGCAACGATCTCTTCGATCCCGCCTCATTTATCGTTGCGCATGACGAGGCCCACGCCTTCGAAGCCGTGGTGCCGCCCATCGTGCAGACCTCGCTTTTCACCTTTTCCAGCTATGACGAAATGGTCTCCACCTATCGCGGCGAAAAGGTGCGGCCGGTCTATACGCGCGGGCTGAACCCCACCGTGCGGCTGTTTGAAGAGATGCTGGCGAAGCTGGAAGGTGCCGAAGATGCGCTCGGTTTTGCAAGCGGCATGTCGGCCATTTCCTCCACCGTGCTCTCCTTCGTTTCGCCGGGTGACCGGATCGTCGCCGTGCGCCATGTCTATCCCGATGCATTCCGCCTGTTCGGCACCTTCATGCAGCGCATGAATATCGAGGTGACCTATGTCGACGGCCGCGATGAGGCGGCGGTTGAAAAGGCGATGCCGGGCGCAAAGCTGTTTTACATGGAAAGCCCGACGAGCTGGGTGATGGAAGCCCATGATGTGGGTGCGCTGGCCGCCATCGGCAAGCGGCATGGCGCTGTCACCGTCATCGACAATTCCTGGGCAAGCCCGGTCTTCCAGCAGCCGATTTCGCTCGGCGTCGACCTCGTCGTGCATTCGGCGTCGAAATATCTGGGCGGCCATAGCGACGTGGTCTCCGGCGTGGTGGCCGGTTCGAAGGCGATGATCGACCGCATCCGGGCGGAAACCTATCCCTATCTCGGCGGCAAGATGTCGCCCTTCGATGCCTGGCTGCTCATTCGCGGGCTTCGCACCCTGCCATTGCGCATGAAGGCGCATCAGGCCTCGGCGCTTGAGATCGCTACCCGCCTGCAGGCGCTGGATGTGGTGGAGAAGGTCTGCCATCCGGGGCTGGCGAACCGCCTGCCGCCCGGCCTTCACGGCACCTCGGGCCTGTTTTCCTTCATCTTTAGGGAAGGGGTGGATGTGCGCGCTTTTGCCGACCGCCTCAAGCTTTTCAAACTGGGTGTTTCCTGGGGCGGGCATGAAAGCCTCATCGTCCCCGGCGAAGTGGTGCTCGAACAGAAGGCGCAGCCAAACTCCGCCCACACCTTCGGCATCAGCGCGCGTTCGGTGCGCCTGCATGTCGGGCTGGAGGGCACGGAAGCCCTCTGGAACGATCTCGAACCCGCGATCAAGGCGGCCTCCGCCGCCTGACGCGTTTTTAAACTGACGACAAAAAAGGGGAGAACGACATGAAAAAACTGGTAACAGCAGCAATCTTCACCGCCCTGATGACCGGAACGGCGCTGGCGGACACGACCTTGAAACTGGTCGAGGTCATCACAAGTCCCGAGCGGACGGAAACGCTGAAGGGCATCGTCTCGAAATTCGAGGCTGCCAATCTCGGCACCAAGGTGGAAATCATCTCCCTGCCGTGGAGCGAAGCCTTCCAGAAATTCGCCACCATGGTCTCGGCCGGCGATGTGCCTGACGTGATGGAAATGCCCGACACATGGCTGTCGCTTTATGCCAATAACGGCATGCTGGAGAGCCTTGAGCCTTATCTTGCCAAATGGGAGCACACCGCGGGCCTGAGCGAACGTACGCTCGAACTCGGCCGCGATGTCAAGGACACGGCCTATATGCTGCCCTATGGTTTCTACCTGCGCGCCATGTTCTACAACAAGAAACTGCTTGCAGAAGCCGGCGTGAAGGAGCCGCCGAAGACCCTTGAGGAATTTGCCGATGCGTCCAAGAAGGTCGCAGCCCTTCCCGGCAAATCCGGCTACTGCCTGCGCGGCGGCCCGGGCGGCCTTAACGGCTGGGTCATGTTCGGCGCATCCATGGCCGGTTCGAACGAGTTCTTCACCAAGGACGGCACCTCCACCTTCGACAGCCCCGGCTGGGTGAAGGGCCTGACCTATGTGATCGATCTCTACAAGAACGGTTACGCGCCGAAGGACAGCGTCAACTGGGGCTTCAACGAGATCGTCGCCGGCTTTTATTCCGGCACCTGCGCCTTCCTCGATCAGGACCCGGATGCGCTGATCGCCATCGCACAGCGCATGAAGCCGGAAGATTTCGGCGTCATGACCATGCCGAAGGGCCCCGACGGCAAGACCTTCCCGACGATTGGTTTCGCCGGCTGGTCGATGATGTCGAAATCCGAAAACAAGGACCTTTCCTGGAAGCTGATCGAGACGCTTGAAGGGCCGGAAGGCAATATCGAGTGGAACAAGAAGACCGGTGCGCTGCCGGTGCACAAGTCGGCGGAGAAGGACCCCTTCTATGCCAGCGAGCAGTTCAAGGGCTGGTTCGACGAACTGGCCGACAAGAACGCCGTGCCGACGACGATGCCGACCTATCTTGAGGAATTCGCCTTCTTCAAGGATTCGCTTGTGATCAAGACATCGCAGGAAGCGCTGCTCGGCGACATCACGCCGGAAGATCTTGCCAAGCAATGGGCTGATTACATGACCAAGGCGCAGCAGAAGTTCCTGGCCTCGAAGTAACGACATTGACCAGCCGTGCGGGCGCAAATGCCCGTGCGGCGGGTCTTGCCGGCCTTCGCTGCGACAGGCCTTTTCATAGAAATTTTTCGGATCGGTAGGCCGAATGGCTGGAAAACCCGTCCGTTCCGTCGTCCGATCAGGGAGCGATACAATGTCCTATGCCCATGGCGCCGGGCCGGTGGCTGCGCGCAAACCGGCCGGCAAGCCTGCGATGCGGCGGTTTGCCGATTGGGCCGAACCCTGGCTTTACAGCGCGCCGGTGCTGGTGCTCATCGTCGCCGTCATGCTGGTGCCGCTGGTGCTCGGCCTCTCCTATGCCTTTCGCGATGTGCAGCTGCTCAACCCGTTCTCCGGCGGTTTCGTTGGCCTCAAACATCTGGAGGCGCTGTCGCAGGATGCGGCCTTTTACCGGGCGCTGAAAAACACGCTGTGGTGGACCGGCGCTTCGGTTTTCCTGCAATTCTTCTTCGGCCTCATTCTGGCGCTGCTGCTCGATAAACCCTTTGCGGGCAGGGGGCTGGCGCAGGCGCTGGTGTTCCTGCCATGGGCCGTGCCGACTTTCCTTGCCGGTCTCAACTGGGCATGGCTGTTCAACCCGGTCATCGGGCCGCTGCCGCACTGGATGGTCTCGCTCGGGCTGTTATCCGCACCCAACAATATCCTCGCCGATCCGCAGCTTGCCATGTGGGGGCCCATCATCGCCAATGTCTGGTGGGGCATTCCCTTCTTCGCCATCACTTTGCTTGCGGCACTTCAGGCCATCCCGCGCGATCTTTATGAGGCGGCGGAAATCGACGGCGCAAACCCGCTGCAGCGTTTCACCTCCATCACCCTGCCGTTTCTGGCGCCCACCATCGCCATCACCATCCTGCTGCGCACCGTCTGGATCGCCAATTTTGCCGATCTCATCATCGTCATGACCAATGGCGGACCGGCGGACCGTACGCAGATCGTCGCCAGCTACATCTTCACGCAGGCCTTCCGGCGTCTGGATTTCGGTTATGCCTCGGCCATCGCGCTGGTGCTTCTGGTGCTGCTGCTTGCCTATTCCATGCTGATCGTGCTGCTGCGCCAGCGCCTGATCGAGAAGGACTGACCGATGACATCAAGGATATTTCTCACCCTTGCCCATCGTCTGGCGATCCTTGCCTATATCGCCTTTGCACTGTTCCCACTGTTCTGGCTGCTCAAGGTGTCCGTGACGCCGAATGATCTGCTCTATAGCGAAGGTGTGAGGATGTGGCCATCGCGGGCGACGTGGGATCATTATCGTTTCGTCATAGAAAACAGTGCCTTCCCGACGTTCTTTAAGAACAGCGTCATCGTCGCGGGCTCCACGGCAATTGCCGTGACGATACTCTCGTCGCTGTCGGGTTACGCGCTGTCACGCTTCCGTTTCAAGGGCAAATACTGGATCGTGGCGCTAATGCTGATCACCCAGATGTTCCCGCTGGTCATGCTGGTTGCGCCGATCTTCAAGATGCTGTCGCCGCTCGGCCTCACCAACAGCCTGACGGGCCTCGTCATCGTCTACACCGCCTTCAACGTGCCCTTCGCCACCTTCCTCATGCAGTCGTTCTTCGATGGCATTCCGAAGGATCTGGAAGAGGCGGCGATGATTGACGGGGCGAGCCGGTTTACGGCCTTCCGCCAGATCATCCTGCCGCTGACACTGCCGGGCATTGCCGCGACGCTCGGTTTCGTCTTCACCGCCGCGTGGAGCGAGCTTCTGTTTGCGCTGATGCTGATTTCCGGCAATCAGAGCGCCACTTTCCCGGTTGGCCTTCTGACCTTCGTTTCGAAATTCTCCGTCGATTTCGGGCAGATGATGGCGGCGGGCGTTCTGGCGCTCATTCCGGCCTGTCTCTTCTTCCTGCTCATTCAACGTTATCTCGTGCAGGGCCTGACGGCCGGCGCGGTGAAAGGATAATCCCATGGCTTCCATCGAGCTGAAGAATGTCGGCAAGACCTATGGCGACCTCGCCGTGCTGCATGGCGTCGATCTTGATATCAGGGATGGCGAGTTCATCGTCCTCGTCGGTCCCTCTGGTTGCGGAAAATCGACGCTGCTGCGCATGATCGCAGGCCTTGAAGAGATAACATCCGGCGACCTGTCCATCGATGGCGAACGCGTCAATGATCGCCGGCCGAAGGATCGTGATATCGCCATGGTGTTCCAGTCCTATGCGCTCTATCCGCATATGAGCGTTGCCGACAATATGAGCTATAGCCTGCGCCTGCGTCGCAGCCCGAAAGAAACCATCGCGGCGGCGGTGGCCGGTGCTTCCGCGAAACTCGGCCTCGATCCCTATCTCGCCCGCCGTCCGAAGGCGCTTTCCGGCGGCCAGCGCCAGCGCGTCGCCATGGGCCGCGCCATCGTGCGCCAGCCAAAGGCCTTCCTGTTCGATGAGCCGCTGTCCAACCTCGATGCCCGGCTGCGCGAGCAGATGCGGGCCGAGATCAAACGCATGCATGCCGATCTTGGCGCAACCTCGGTTTACGTTACCCATGACCAGATCGAGGCGATGACGCTTGCCTCACGGATCGTCGCCATGAATGCCGGCCATGTGCAGCAGATCGGCGCACCGCTCGATCTTTACGACCGCCCGGCCAATCTTTTCGTCGCCGGTTTCATCGGTTCGCCCGGCATGAATTTCCTCGAAGGACGGCTCGTGCAGGAGAATGGCGGCAGTTTCGTCGTGCTGGGTGACGGCACGCGTCTGGCGCTTGGCCGGGAAGTGGATCTCGCCGATGGCGAGCCGGTCACGCTCGGCATCCGCCCGGAACATGTCACCGTAGCGCCGGTTGAAGGCGGTGTGGAGGCAACCGTCGATCTGGTCGAGCCAACCGGCCTCGGCGTCATCCTGCACCTCACCGTGCATGGATTGCCCTTCAAGCTGTTTTCGTCAGACCGGGCATTGTTGCAGCCGGGTAGATCCCTGCGGGTCGGTTTCCCGCAGGAAAGGCTGCATGTCTTCGATCGGAATGGCGTGAGGATCGGCGAGGCATGAAGTTTGGCATAGTACGCAGGAATATTTCCTGTGCGGTTACACCCACCTCCGTCATTCCGGCCTTGAGCCGGAACGGCGGAAAGCTGGAGAGGTTGAGAACCTTCGCAAACGCGCCAACCGTGGCATCAGATTGCCTTTCGGTCGTCTATCGTGGAGGCTTCGGCTGGATGTGAGCTTTCACAGGATTTTTCGTTCACGCGGACCCGCAGGCGCGTGGGGCTTACACCCCCCTCTGCCCTGCCGGGCATCTCCCCCTCAAGGGGGGAGATCGGCAAGAGGCTCTTTCATCGCTTCATTCGCAAGCTTCCAGATGTGCTAGACTTTGCCGCAGATCGATCTCCCCCCTTGAGGGGGAGATGCCCGGCAGGGCAGAGGGGGGGTAAGTCCCACGCGCCTGCGGGTCCGCTGTGAATGAAAAACCTTGTGAAAGCCAACACCTAGATCGCCACACCCTTCTCATCAAACCTGTGTATCTTGGTCTCATCCGGGGTGATGAAGACGGTATCGCCATGCCTGCATTCGAACTCGCCGTCAGTGCGGGCGGTGATCGGGCCGATACCTGACACCTCGAGATGCAGGAAGGTATCCGATCCGAGATGTTCGGCAACGGTGACCTTGCCCTGCCACAGCCCGCTTTCCTTCGACAGCAGCAGATGTTCGGGCCGCACGCCGGCGGTGGTGGCACCCTTGCTGCGGGCAAAGTCACCGGTGATGAGGTTCATGCGCGGTGAGCCGATAAAGCCGGCGACGAAGAGGTTGGCGGGGGTGCGGTAAAGCTCCATCGGCGAACCGACCTGCTCGATATTGCCGCGGTTCAAGACGACGATCTTGTCGGCCATGGTCATGGCCTCCACCTGGTCGTGGGTGACGTAGATCATCGTTGTCTTCAGCGTGTTGTGCAGCTCGGAGATTTCCAGCCGCATGGTGCCGCGCAGCGCCGCATCGAGGTTGGAGAGCGGCTCGTCGAACAGGAAGGCTTTCGGTTCGCGCACGATGGCGCGGCCGATGGCGACGCGCTGGCGCTGGCCGCCTGAGAGCTGCGAGGGCCGGCGTTCGAGATAATCGGTGAGGTTCAGCACCCGGGCGGCGTCTTCGACCTTTTTGTCGATCACCGCCTTGTCGAGCTTGGCCATCTTCAGCGGGAAGGCGATGTTGTTCCTGACACTCATATGCGGATAAAGCGCATAGGACTGGAACACCATGGCAAGGCCGCGCTCGGCCGGGGCCTTTTCGGTGGCGTCATTGCCGTCGATGACGATCTTTCCGCCGGAGACGTCCTCCAGCCCGGCGATGAGGCGCAAAAGCGTGGACTTGCCGCAGCCGGAGGGACCGACGAAGACGACGAACTCGCCGTCGTTGATATCGAGATCGATCGACGGGATGACTTTCGCCTCACCGAAGAGCTTGGACACGTTCTGAAGGGAAATGCTGCCCATGTTTGTCGTTCCTTATTTCACGGCGCCAAAGGTCAGGCCACGCACGAGTTGTTTCTGCGAGAACCAGCCGATGACGAGAATGGGGGCGATCGCCATCATCGAGGCGGCCGAGAGTTTTGCCCAGAACAGCCCCTGCGGGCTCGAGAAGGAGGCGATGAAGGCCGTCAGCGGTGCTGCATTGGTGGTCGTCAGCCGGATGGTCCAGAAGGCTTCGTTCCAGGCAAGGATGACGTTCAAGAGCAGCGTCGAGGCAATGCCCGGCACCGCCATTGGTGTGAGCACATGCACGATCTCGTTCCACAGGGATGCGCCATCCATGCGGGCGGCCTCGAGGATCTCGCCGGGAATTTCCCGGAAGTAGGTGTAGAGCATCCAGATGACGATCGGCAGGTTGATGAAGGTCAGCATGATGGTGAGGCCAATGCGGGTATCGAGCAGGCCGGCATTGCGGAAGATCAGATAGATCGGCACCAGCACGGCGACGGCCGGCATCATCTTGGTGGAGAGCATCCACATCAAAATGTCCTTGGTGCGCTTGGTCGGCGAGAACGCCATGGCCCAGGCGGCGGGAATGGCGATGATCAGCGCGATGATCGTCGAGCCGAGCGACAGCACCACCGAGTTCATGAAGGGCTTGAAGTAATCGCGCTGGGTCTGGACCGTCACGTAATTCTCGAAGGTGCCCGAGGGAATGAGGCTGAAGCCGGCGATCGCCTCCGGCTCGGTCTTGAGCGAGGTGAGGAAGGCATAAAGGATCGGGAAGAACAGCAACAGCGCCACGGCCCAGGCCGCGATGGAAAAGCCGATCTTCGCACGAGTGGTTGTCTTGCGGGCCATGATGTTTCCCCTTTACCGGTCGAGGTTCTTGCCGACGGCGCGCATCAGGAAGATGGCGACGATATTGGCGAGGATGACGGCGATGATGCCGCCGGCCGAAGCGCCGCCGACGTCGTAACCCAGAAGTGCGGTGCGATAGATGAGGAAGGCGAGGTTGGTGGAGGCATAACCCGGTCCGCCATTGGTGGTGACGAGGATTTCCGCGTAGACGCCGAGCAGGAAGATCGTCTGGATCAGGATGACGACGGTGATGGCGCGCGACAGATGCGGCAGGGTCAGGTAGATGAAGCGGTTGACGAAGTTGGCGCCATCCATCTCGGCGGCTTCCTTCTGCTCGCCATCGAGCGACTGCAGGGCGGTGAGCAGGATCAGCGTCGCAAACGGCAGCCATTGCCAGGCGACGATGATGATGATGGAGAGCAGCGGAAATTGTGCAAACCAGTCGACCGGCTGGAAACCGAAGAAGCGTGAGAGATCGGCAAGCACGCCGTAACCGGGATGCATGATCATGTTCTTCCACACCAATGCGGCCACCGGCGGCATGACGAAGAAGGGCGAGATGATCATGATGCGGACGATGCCCTGGCCGAAAATGTCATTGTCGAGCAGGAGCGCAATGGCGATGCCGCCGATGACGGTGATCGCAAGCACGCCGCCGACAATCAAAAGCGTGTTCCAGATCGACTGGAAGAAGGCCGGGTCGGTGTAGAAATACTGGTAATTGAACAGACCCGCGAAGCTGACATTGGCCGGGTTGAGGAGATTGTAGTTCTGGAACGAGAACCACAGCGTCATCGCCAGAGGCACGATCATCCACACCAGCAATAACAGCACCGATGGCGCAAGCATCACCCGCGCCAGACCGCTCGTGTTTCGAGTTGCCATTAGTCGTCCTCCCTCACGGATACAGTTATGAGTATGAGCGGGACTTCAGATGAAACCGCTCGCACTTCCCCCATTTCGCTCCGGCGGCCTCTGCCGCAGGGGCATCCGGATTTATGATTGCCGTCAGTGGCGGCCTTCGCCCGTCGCCGCGTGATAGGTCGCCAGAACCTGATCCACAGCCGCGATCAAAATCTCTTCCGCGTCTTCGCCCGCAACTGTGGCGAGCGGTAATTCGCCGAGATACTGGCGCAGCAGGGTTTCGGGAATTGTCTTCCCATCCAGCGCCTTATGCAAGGCGGAAACGGCCTGCAACGCTTCCGGCCGCGTCCAGTAATAACGGATGCGGTCGCTGTAACTATAGTGGCGCTGCAATCGCAGCGTGATGTCGTCGCCATGGTAATGGCCCTGCCAGTCGCCCGGCGCGCTCAACATCAGTTTTTCCATGGTCCGCGCCAGCGGTCGGTCGCCATAGGTGCCGACCATTTCGGATGCGATCATATCAAGCGCATAAAGCGCTTCCCGGTAAGCGAAGGTGAGGCCCGGACCCACCTTGAGGATCGGATATCCGTCGCGCACCAGTGCGGCAAGGGCAGGCTCGGTCTGGTAATCGGTGGAATGGGCCTCGAACACCAGCTGCGGTTCGCCATCCAGAACGGCGCTCAGCGCTTCCGCGGCCTGCGGATCATAAGCGACGACATTGTCGCTGCCGAATTCCACTCCGGGCTGCACAACGAAAGCGATGACCCGTTCGAAGGCTTGCGAAAGACCGTGCTGCGCGAATATCTCGCGGTGAAGGTCGATGGTGTTGCGCGCCGCCTGCGGCTGCGTCGGCGCAACCGTGTCGAGCACATGGTCGGCACCGCCAGGCACCGGCACTTCGGTGCCGAGAATATAAAGCGGTTTGGGCAGGCCGGCATCGGTGGCGGCCTTTTCGGCAACGGCCGCAAGTTTGGCGGCGCGGTTGGCGATGGTGACGTCATCCAGCGCCGCCGGCTCACCGGCGCAGCCCATCGATGCATCGAGGTGAATCTTGCGAAAGCCCGATGCCACATAGGCTTCGACCATGGCGGCGGCTTTTGTCAGCGCCTCTTCGGCCTTCTCCCTGCGCCAGGGGTTGGGGCCGAGATGATCGCCGCCGAAAATCAGGAGTTCGCCGGGTAATCCTTCTTCCGCCGCGATGCCGTTGACGAAGGCAACAAAATCACGGGGCGTCATGCCGGTATAACCGCCGAGATGATTGACCTGATTGCAGGTCGCCTCGATCAGCACGGCTGTCTTGCTGGCAGCGGCGCGGCGGATCGCGGCGCGCAGGACGACGGGGTGGGCCGAACAGACGGACGTGATACCCGCGGGTTTGCCGGCGCGGCGGGCGGCGGCGAGATTTTCCAGAACGGCGGTCATAGGACTTCCTCCGACAATTGCGCGGCCATGAAGGCATCGAGTTCGGCAAGGCTGGCAGCGCCCTCCATCGGGCCGCGCCTGATGACGTTGTGGGCACCCGATGCATTGGCGTAAGCGAGCGCTTTTGCCGGGTGCATGCCGAGGCGGCGGCAGGTGAGGTAGGTTGCGCCGAAACAGTCGCCGGCACCGGTCGGGTCGATTTCCGCCACCTTCAGGCCGGGGACGTCGATGCGCCCATGGGCGCGGCTGAAATGGCTTGCGCCTTTCGCGCCGCGTTTCAGCACGATTTCGCCGACACCGGAGGCGAGCAGCTTTTCTATCGCGGCATCCTCATCGTCCAGACCGGAGGCGGCCTGAAGTTCTTCGCCTGACGGCAGCAGGAGATCGGTGACGGCAAGCAGATCGTCGATCAGCCTGCGGCCTTCGTCACCCTGCGCCAGTTCCTTGCGGATGTTCGGATCGAAAGACACCGAACCGCCGCGTGCCCTGACATGTCTGATCGCCTCCAGAATGATGTCGCCAATGCCGGCAATTGCGAAGGCCGATCCCATGACGTGCACATGGCCGGCTTTTTCGATGAGCGCCTGCGCTTCATCCGTCATCTGCGTTTCGCTGGCCGCCGAATGGGCGATGTTGAAAACGAAGTCGCGCGCGCCGTTCTCACGGTAGCGCACGAAGGCGCTGCCGGTCGGGCGATCTGGAATAGTGGCGATGGCCGAGACATCGACGCCGTCGCGGCGCAGCCTTTCGACATTGAGGCGGCCGAAATCGTCGTCACCGACTGCGGCAATGATGCCGGCGGTTCCGCCGCACCGCGCCACCTGATCGATGAAGATGGCCGGTGCGCCGCTCGGGAAAGGGCCGATCAGCGTTTGCGGCTCGAGAAAGCCGTTTCCCACCGTCGTCGCCATGATCTCCACGAGGATTTCGCCGGCCGTGATGGTCGGGCCCTGGGTCTGCGGCGCCAGTGTAGATGCCTGCCTCATCGTCTCCTCCATAAGCATGTGCTGCCGTCCTGCCGGGCAGATGCATTTCCGGTCTGTTGTTTTCTCGGATATCAGTTAAAGTTTACGCGCGTCAAGATATTAATGGATGAAATATCTGCTGCAATGCAGCAAGGGAAATGCGCGAAATAATAAATTATGAAGTGAATATACCGGTGTAAACAAGGATTTATGCAGGCTTCGGGCGGTTCGGTTGCTCGATGATTTATTTTTGGATGTTGACAATGGATGTGATTTCGCGAGATAAAAAATTTACGCATGTATTGTTATGCGTGGACATCCGTAAAGGAGGAACGGGTATCATGAGCAAATTCATTGGAATTCTGTCGTCGTCTGTGGTTGGGGCCGGGCTTCTCGCCGGGCTGGCGCAGGCGGAAGAGATCAACATCGCCACCGTCAACAATGGCGACATGATCATCATGCAGAAGCTTTCCAGCGCCTGGGAGAAGGAAACAGGAAACAAGATCAACTGGATCGTGCTGGAAGAGAATGTCCTGCGCGAACGCGTCACCACCGACATCGCCACCAATGGCGGCCAGTTCGACATCATGACCATTGGCGGTTACGAAGCGCCGATCTGGGGCAAGCAGGGCTGGCTGGCGCCCGTTGACGATCTCGGCGACGATTATGATTATGCCGATCTGCTCGACCCGATCAAAAAGGGCCTGACGGTGGACGGCAAGCTTTACGCCGTGCCGTTCTACACCGAAAGCTCGTTCACGCTTTACCGCAAGGATCTGTTCGACGCCGCCGGCCTGAAAATGCCTGACAATCCGACCTACGACCAGATCAAGGATTTCGCCGCCAAGCTGACCGACAAGTCGAAACAGCAATATGGCATATGCCTGCGTGGCAAGCCGGGCTGGGGCGAAAACATGGCCTTCCTCGGCACCATGATCAATACCTATGGCGGCCGCTGGTTCGACATGGACTGGAAACCGCAGCTGACGAGCGAGCCGTGGAAAAAGGCGATTGCGGATTACGTGGCGCTGATGACCTCCTATGGCCCGCCCGGTGCGGCCGCCAACGGCTTCAACGAAAACCAGACGCTGTTTTCATCCGGCCGTTGCGCCATGTGGATCGACGCCACCTCGGCGGCGGGCCGCGTTTATGACCCCAAGCAGAGCCAGGTTGCCGACAAGACCGCGTTTACGCGTGCTCCGGTGGAGGTAACGCCGAACGGTTCGAGCTGGTCGTGGTCCTGGAACCTTGCAATCCCAAACAGCACGAAGAAGCTTGAAACCGCCAAGTCCTTCGTCAAATGGGCGACTTCGAAGTCCTATGTGAAGACGGTTGGTGAAAGCGAGGGCTGGGTGGCCGTGCCGCCGGGTACGCGCAAATCCACCTATGAGCTGCCGGAATACAAGAAGGCTGCGCCTTTCGCGGATACGGTGCTGAAGGCGATCATGTCTGCCGATCCGTCCAAGCCGACCAAGGATCCGGTGCCCTATACCGGCGTGCAGTTCGTCGCCATACCGGAATTCCAGTCCATCGGTACGGTTGTCGGCCAGCAGATCGCGGCAGCCCTTTCCGGCCAGCAGACCGTTGATGCGGCGCTTGAAGGCGCGCAGAAACAGGTCGAACGTGACATGACCCGCGCGGGCTACATTAAGTAGCCGCGTCCTCCCGGCGTGCCGCCCGTTCGCCTTCTGGTGGCGGGCGGCATGGGTGGACACAGACCCGCCGCCTTCATTCCTGTGAAAAACACAGGAATGAAGGGGTGGAAAAATTGCATCTAACACCAAACGCAGGGCCGAATTCATCGACTGCCCGCGATGCATCACGGAGATCGACATGAGATTGAACAACAAGGTTGCGCTGATCACCGGCGCTGCCCGCGGTATCGGCCTTGGTTTTGCACAGGCTTTCGCCGATGAGGGCGCAAAGGTCATCATCGCCGATATCGATATTGCCCGCGCCACGGCGTCTGCCGCCGCCATCGGCCCTTCGGCGAAGGCGGTGCGGCTGGATGTTACCGACCTCGCTCAGATCGATGCGGTGGTGAAGGCGGTGGATGAGGAGTTCGGCGGCATCGATATTCTCGTCAACAATGCCGCGATCTTCGATATGGCGCCGATCAACGGCATTACCGAAGAGAGCTATGAGCGGGTGTTCGACATCAATCTCAAGGGGCCGCTGTTCATGATGAAGGCCGTCTCCAATGTCATGATCGAGCGCGCGCGCGGCGGCAAGATCATCAATATGGCAAGCCAGGCCGGCCGGCGCGGCGAGGCGCTGGTGACGCTTTATTGCGCCTCCAAGGCGGCGATCATTTCCGCCACGCAGTCGGCGGCGCTGGCGCTCGTCAAGCACGGTATCAATGTCAACGCCATTGCGCCCGGCGTCGTGGATGGCGAGCATTGGGAAGTGGTCGATGCGCATTTCGCCAAATGGGAAGGCTTGAAGCCCGGCGAGAAGAAGGCGGCGGTGGCCAAATCCGTGCCGATCGGCCGTTTCGCCACGCCTGACGATATCAAGGGGCTGGCGGTGTTCCTCGCCTCCGCCGACAGCGATTATATTCTCGCCCAGACATACAATGTCGACGGCGGCAACTGGATGAGCTGAAAAGCCGGAGATGACCATGCATGCCATTCAATTCGTCGAGAAGGGACGCGCCGTGCTGGCGGAACTCCCCGTCGCCGATCTGCCGCCGGGTCACGCGCTCGTGCGGGTCAAGGCTTCGGGGCTTTGCCACACCGATATAGACGTGCTGCATGCGCGTTATGGTGACGGCGCGTTTCCCGTTATCCCCGGCCATGAATATGCCGGTGAAGTTGCAGCCGTGGCTTCCGATGTGACAGGCTTCAGGGCCGGTGACCGTGTGGCCGTCGATCCCAATCTGCCCTGCGGCACTTGCGCCAGCTGCAGGAAGGGGCTGACCAACCTTTGCAGCACGCTGAAGGCCTATGGCGTTTCCCACAATGGCGGCTTTGCCGAATTCAGTGTGGTGCGCGCGGATCATCTGCACGGCATCGGTTCGATGCCCTATCATGTCGCGGCACTTGCCGAACCACTCGCCTGCGTCGTCAACGGCATGCAGAGCGCTGGCATTGGTGAGAGTGGCGTGGTGCCGGAAAGTGCGCTGGTGTTCGGCGCCGGTCCCATCGGCCTGCTGCTTGCCCTGTCGCTGAAAGCACGCGGCATTGCAACGGTGACGATGGCCGATATCAATGAAAGTCGGCTGGCCTTTGCCGAAAGTCTTGGGCTCAAGGTGGGCGTTTCCGGCTCGGAAGCGCTCTTGCGGCAACAAAAATCTTTTGACTTTGTGGCCGACGCGACGGGTATTGCCGCCGTTGCCGAAGCGATGATCCCGCTGGTTGCGGATGGCGGCACCGCGCTGTTTTTCGGCGTCTGCGCGCCGGATGCCCGCATTTCGGTGGCGCCTTTCGAAATCTTCCGGCGTCAGCTGAAGCTTGTCGGCTCCCATTCGCTGAACCGCAACATACCGCAGGCGCTTGCCATTCTGGAGACGGATGGCGATGTCATGGCGCGGCTGGTGTCGCACCGGCTGCCGCTTTCGGAAATGCTGCCATTCTTTACGAAAAAACCGTCTGATCCGGCGACGATGAAAGTGCAGTTTACGGCCGAATGATCGTTTGGCCGTTGATAACCATTCGACCGGCTTTTCGTGCGAAGGCCGGTCGATATAGAGTACCACATGTAATATTTCATGGGGGCAAGCACTTTGGCCAAATCTATCAGGACGATGGAAGAATTTTCGGAATTCGTCGGCCTTTCCCGCCCGACTGTTTCGAAATACTTCAATGATCCGGCCTCGGTCCGCAAGAAGACGCGGGACACCATCGAGGATGCGCTGAAGAAGTCGGGTTTCCGGCCGAATATCTTCGCCGTCAACCTCAACCGCCGCCGTTCCAATATCATCGGCATCATCATTCCGAACTCGACCGACCCTTTCTACATGGCGCTGACGAGCCGCATCGAACTTATCGCCAACGAAGCGGGGTTCCTTGCCTTCGTGCTATCGTCTGATGGCAAGGCGGAAATCGAGGACCGGGCGATCCGCACCTTCAAGTCGATGAATGTTGCGGGCGCCATCATCGCGCCACTCGGCGTCAAATCCCATCGCGCCACGCTGGAGCAGCTCGCGGCCAGCATTCCGATCGTTTATGTCGATTCGCCGCTGGATGAGACTTCGGCCTTTGTCGGCACGGACAACCGCCAGAGTGTCGGGCTGATGGTGGATTATCTCTGCCGTTCGGGCGAACCGCCCTGTTTCTTCGATATGCCGCAGGTCAATACCAACGCGGCGACACGCCGCACGGCCTATGAGGAAGCGATGCAGCGTCTGGGCTTCGAGCCGCATGTCATCGATGTTCCCGGCATCGTCACCTGGGATTTCGAGCGTTTCGCCTTTGATGAGGCGAGCCGGCTGCTGGATGGGGCAGGGCATTTGCCATCCCGCACCATTTTATGCGCCAATGACCGTATCGCCTTCGGCGTTATCGCCGCCGCCTTCCAGAAGGGCATCAAGGTTGGCCATGGCGCTGATTACGACCTCAGGGTTGCCGGCCATGACGACCATCCGCTGTCGCGTTATGCCTGCCCGCCGATTACCACGGTGGCGCAGAATTATAACGAGATCGGCAGGCTGTCGATCGAGCTTCTGCTGCAGAAGCTGGATGATGAGACGGATGACAAGACGCGGATGCGGGAACGCATCCTGCTCAGCGCCGATCTGATGCTGCGCAAATCGGCCTGATGGCTTGTTAGATAAACTAAACGAAAAATATGATTTTCTAAATAGAACTAATATCTGAACGCTCCTACTCTGGTCTCAAGGTTGCTTTGGGAGGCGACCGCGAGAGCCGGCGCAAGTGTGTGCCGGGATCCGGGAGGAACGCAGAAATGTCATGTGGCCAGCGCCGCGAGGGATGAACCTTCGCAGCCTCGGTATCGCATGGCCTTCGCCGGGCAGTCTGGACATTCTCGCCAGCAATTTCCCCAGCGAAGGATGTCAAAACATGAATCTCTATTCTCTTCTGTCAGCGCGTGCAGCCGGCGGCAAACCTGTCCGGGTCGGTCTCATCGGTGCCGGCAAGTTCGGCTCCATGGTGCTGGCGCAGGCGCAGCGCATCGCCGGTTTCCACATGGTCGCCGTAGCAGACCTCAATGTCGGCAAGGCAAGGGAATCGTTTGACCGCGTCGGCTGGCCGAAGGAGCGTTACGACGCTACGAGCTGCGCTGATGCGCTGAAGAGCGGCAAGACCTATGTGACCGACGATGTGAACGAGCTTTTCGCCTGCGGCGAGATCGAATGCGTGATCGAAGCGACCGGCCATCCGCTGGCCGGCGCGCGCCATGCACTGGGCGCCATCGAGCACAACAAGCACGTCGTCATGGTCAATGTCGAAGCCGACGTCATGGTCGGGCCGATCCTTGCTGAAAAGGCGCGGGCCAAGGGCCTGATCTATTCCATGGCTTACGGCGACCAGCCGGCGCTGATCTGCGAGCTGGTGGACTGGGCGCGCGCCACCGGCTTCGAGGTCGTTTCCGCCGGCAAGGGCATGAATTTCGAGCCCCGTTACCGTTATTCGACGCCGGACACGGTCTGGGGTTATTTCGGCTGGACGGACGAAGAAGTGGCCAAGGGCGACTTCAATCCGAAAATGTACAATTCCTTCACCGACGGCACCAAGGCGGCCATCGAAATGGCGGCCGTCGCCAACGGCACGGGGCTGGATTGCCCGGATGACGGTCTGGCCTTCCCGCCCGCCGGCCTGCACGATCTCGCCCGCGTCTTCCGCCCCGCTGCCGATGGCGGCCGTATGTCGCGCTCCGGTCTGGTCGATATTGCTGCGAGCCAGGAGCCGGACGGACGCGAGGTGTTCAACAACATTCGCTACGGCGTTTTCGTCACCTTCAAGGCGCATAATGAATATGCCCGGGCCTGCTTCAAGCAATATGGCCTGCTGACCGATCCCTCCGGCTGGTACGCCTCCATGTGGCGCCCCTTCCACATCATCGGGCTGGAGACCTCGATCAGCGTGCTTTCCGCCGTGCTGCGCAATGAAGCGACCGGTTGCTCCAGGGAGTTTCGTGGCGATGCGGTGGCGACCGCGAAGAAGGATATGCAGCCCGGCGAGATGCTCGACGGCGAGGGCGGTTACGCGGTCTGGGCGAACGCCATTCCGGCCACCCGCAGCCTTGACATCAAGGCGCTGCCGATCGGCCTTGCCCATAATGTCAAGCTGAAGCGCGCCATCAAGAAAGACCAGATCGTCAGCTTCGACGATGTGGAGCTGGTCAATGATCTCGATGTGGTGAAGCTGCGCCAGGACATGGAAAACCAGTTCCGTCCGCAAAAGGACGCCGCGGCGTGATGGACGGGAGAGAGCACATGTCGAAGGGAGCTTTCGTGGTGATCGCAGAATTCCGGGTGAAGCCCGACGCGATGGACGCCTTTCTCGATGCGGCGCGCGATGACGCCAGGCACTCGGTTCAGGATGAACCGGGCTGCCGGCAATTCGATGTGGTGCGGCCGGAAACCGGAAACAACGTGGTGTTCTACGAGGTCTATGACGACAGACAGGCTTTCGACCACCATCTGAAGACACCACACCTCGACCGGTTTCGGGAAGCATTTCCCGCCCTCATCGAAGAAGAACTGCCGGTGCGTTTCCTGAATCGGCAATGGCTCTGAAGGATGGAAACGATGGCTGACATTCGCCGGATCGCCGTTATCGGAACGGGTATCATGGGCGCCCCCATGGCGGGGCGTCTGGCGGAGGCCGGGTTTTCCGTCAAGGCCTGGAACCGCAGCGCTGAAAAAGCTGCGGCTCTGGCGGCAAAGGGTGTGCAACCGACGTCCACGGCTGCAGAAGCTGCGGCCGAAGCCGATGTCGTCATCTGCATGCTGAGTTCCGGGCCGGTCTGCAACGAGGTTCTGTTCGGTGCCTCGGGTGTCGTTTCCACCATGAAGCCCGGTGCTATTCTGCTGGTGATGAGTTCCATCCCGGTCGACAGCGCACGGGAACAGGCGGAGGCGGCAAAGGCTTATGGCGTCGCTTATGTCGACGCACCGGTTTCCGGCGGTGAAAAAGGGGCGATCGAGGGAATGCTCGCCATCATGGCCGGCGGTGAACAGCGGGATGTGGATGCATTGCGGCCACTCCTCAATTGCCTTGGCCGCGTCACCCATGTCGGGCCGGTGGGCTGCGGCTCACTGGCCAAGCTTGCCAACCAGCTGATCGTCGCCTCGACAATCTGCGCCGTTGCCGAAGCGTTGACGCTGGTTGAAGCGGGGGGAGCCGACCCGGCTCAGGTGCGCCAGGCTTTGCTGGGCGGTTTTGCCGAATCCACCGTTTTCCGCCAGCACGGAAAACGCATGGTGGAGGGCGATTTCCGCCCCGGTGGCCCGGCGAAATATCAGGTGAAGGATACGTCCACGGCGCTGGCTTTCGCCGAAAGCCGTGGCCTGAAATTACCGGTCGGCGAGGAGGTTGACCGGCTGTTCCGCTCCATGGTCGAGCATGGCGCGGGCGAGCTTGATCACAGCGGTGTGATCCTTGAGATTAAGTGCCTGAATGCGTTCGGAGGAACGCTCGAAACTGTCCAGAGCATTTCCAGTAAAGGCGCGTAGCGGTTTTACGTCCGGATAATGCGCTAAAACAAAGAGATAGAGCACGTCCAAAGATTCCGTTTTAACCGGACGTGCTTCATAGATAACAAGGGAGGAACACATGAAAATTTCGAAACTTTACGGGCTGGCTCTCGCCGCCACCATGCTGGTCGCATCCATCGCGCAGGCCGAGACACTGACGCTTTCGACGCCGGATCCGGACAATTCCGAAATTACGCTGGCTGCCAACAAGTTCGCGGAGCTGGTGTCGGCAAAAACGAATGGCGAAGTTACCGTGAAGGTTTTCCCGAACGGCTCGCTTTATGGCGGCGATCCGTCGGGCGCCGTCAAACAGCTGGCTGGTGGATCGCTCGACATGTTGCTTCTGGCGACATCGCTTTACGCGAATTTCGATCCGCGTTTTTCGGCGATCTCCATTCCCTATCTTTTTGACGATGAAGAACAGCTTCGCACCTATCTGGAAGGTGAGCAGGGCAAGGAACTGAGTGCCGGGCTGGAAAAGATCGGCATCAAGGCGGTCGACCTCTGGCCGCGCCCCTTCCGCCAGATGACCAATTCCAAGCGCCCCATAACCTCTCCAGATGATCTGCGCGGTTTGAAGTTTCGGGTACCGAACAATCCACTCTGGGTGGAATTCTTCAAGAAGATGGGTGCCGCACCAACTCCGCTCGCTTTTGCCGAGGTCTATAATGCCCTGCAGCTGAAAGTTGTCGATGGCCAGGAAAACCCGATCAATGTGCCGCTATCTGCAAAATTCTACGAGGTTCAGAAATACGTCTCGATCACCAACCACATGGGTGACGGCTGGGTTCTGGGCATCAGCCCCGCCAAGTTCAACGCCCTGAGCGACGCGCACAAGGCAGCCGTCGAGGCGGCGGCCAAGGAAGCGGAAGTGTGGAAGGTGCAAAACGACGCCTCGACCGCGGAAACGACGATCGCCGAACTGCAGAAACATGGCATGGAGGTCAATCGCCTGACGCCCGAGCAGCAGAAGGCGTTTGTGGAGGTGTCCAAGGGTCTCTATCCCGTCTTTGCTGGGCTGGTGAAGGATCAGGCTTTCTTCGACAAGACGATTGCCGCTGTCGGCAAGAAATAAGGCAATCAGGTCTTCCGGATCGGCGCGCAGCCGGTCCGGTCGGGAGGACAGGTTTATGGACGAAACGTCATCATTTTTCGGCAGGGTCATCAGATTGGCGACCGACGTGCTGGCCGGTCTGGCCGCTGTCGGGGTTCTGGCCGTCGTGCTTTTGCAGGTATCGACCCGTATGTGGGGAACTCCGGTTTCCTGGACCGAGGAAGCGACACGGTATCTTTTCATATGGATGGTATTTCTGGGGGTGGCGGGCAGTTTCCGCACAGCCGACATGGCGCGGGTAACGGTGTTCATCGCGCTGATGCCAGCCTTCGTGCGGCGCCTCGCGCTGCCCATTTACGTTCTGTCGTCGGTCGTCTTTTTCGGCCTGATGATCTGGACGGGCTGGACGCTGGTGCGCCAGCAATATGTAATGAATGAAGCCGCCGCGACACTTGCCACGCCCATGTGGATGATCGGCGTCATCATTCCGCTCAGCGCGGCTCTCGGCATTGCCGCCATCGTGGAATCCCTGCGTCAACATCGCGACCGCATCGAGCTGCCGGAAGGCCTGCAGCCTCTCGCGGACGCCGATCTGGTTGTTGGAAATATGGAGAAACGGCCATGAGCCTGACGCTGCTTGGACTTTTCCTTCTTATGAGCGCCTTCGGGGTTCCGCTCGCCGTCGCACTTGGTCTGGCCAGCCTGGCCTCCATCGTGCTTTATACATCGATGCCGATGGACCTTCTGGCGCAGACCATGTTTTCGGGCATGAACTCCTTTCTTCTCGTCGCGGTGCCGCTTTTCATTCTGGTCGGTGTCCTGATGGAACGGGGCAGGGTTGCCGAACGGCTGTTTGACTTTGCCGAGGCGATTGTCGGCTGGCTTCCCGGCGGTCTCGGCCACGTCAACGTCGCCTCGTCGGTAATTTTCGGCGGTGTCTCCGGTTCGTCCGTTGCCGATATCGCCTCGATCGGCGCCATCGAGATCAAGGCCATGGAGCGTCACGGTTTTCCGAAGGGCTATGCTGTCGGCCTGACGCTCTGCACCTCCACGCTTTCGTCCATCATCCCGCCGTCGATCCTCATCGTCATCGCCGGCTCGGTGGCGAATGCCTCCATCGGAACCCTGCTCGTGGCCGGGCTGGTGCCGGGATTGTTCCTCGCCTTCGTCTTCATGGTGTTCAACCACATCTATGCGGTGCGTAACGGGTTTAATCCACCCACGCCGTTCAATGTCCGGCGCGTGGTGACGACGGGTCTTGCGGCCATCCTGCCGATGCTGACACCGGTGATCCTGCTGATCGGTATTGTCGACGGTTATTTCACGCCGACGGAAGCGGCCGGCAT
Organism: Rhizobium rhizogenes; assembly: GCF_002005205.3. Next base: position 2,103,290 of record NZ_CP019702.2, read on the forward strand.
CGCCGTTGTCTACACGCTGTTTCTGGCCGTCATACTTTACCGCACGATCCCGGTTTCGGCGCTGCTCGGAATATTCATGGAAACGGCGAGGACCTCCGGCTCGATCCTGTTCATCGCCGCGACGGCGAAACTGGCGGCCTGGGTCTTCACCTTTGACGGCCTGCCGGCGCAGGTTGCGGTTTTCCTTGGCCATATCAGCACCGGGCCGACCATGGCGATGGTTCTGATCTTCCTGTTCCTCATCGTCGTCGGCATGTTCATGGATGCGATTGCCGCCATGTTCATTCTGATCCCCGTGCTTATGCCTCCGGCCGTCTCGCTCGGGGTCGATCCGATCCACTTCCTGATCGTCATGGTCATCACCCTCACGCTCGGGCTTGTCACACCTCCGGTCGGTGTATGCCTGTTTGCGGTGGCGCAGGTGGCGAAAATGTCGATCGAGGATGTGATCAAGGGATCGCTTGCGCCTATGTCCATCCTTGTCGCCGCGATTTTCGCTCTGGTGTTGTTGCCGGACCTGACACTGGCGCCAATCAGGCTGATGGGGCTTTATTGACGCGCAAACGGATTGCCTGAAACATCAGACAACGCGGCGGGCTTGCCACTCGTCGCGCTGTTTTCGCATCCACTCCAGAAACAGCATGACTTTTCTCTGCCGCAGATGGGAATGCGGGCAGACGATCCATTGGGTGACGAGCTTGATGCGCGGCGCGTCCGTCACGGCTGGCACCAGCATCTTGTCCTGCAGCTCCCGCTCCATCATCAAGGTGCTTTCCAGCGCCACGCCAATGCCGAGAACGGCGGCATCAATGGCCATGTGGCTGCGGTCGAACAGGACCCGCCGCCAGCGCTTCTCAGCCGTGACGCCGGCCAGAGGGAACCAGTGGTTCCATTGCGCCTGCGCCTTCACCGAATGGATCAGCCGCTGGTTCTGCAATTCCTCGGGCAGAAATTTACCCGCACCCTGATAATTCGGCGAACAGACCGGCAGGAATTCCTCCTCCACCAGCCCTTCCACGAAGAGGCCCGGCCAGCGGCCATCGCCATGGCGCAGCTCTATATCGACGAGTTCCTGCGAAAAATCCGTCGGCTCGTTGGTGCCGTCGAGGCGCACTTCCAGTTCGGGGTGCTCCTCCAGAAACGAGCCGAGACGCGGCAGCAGCCATTTGTTGGAGATGGTCGGCGTCGCCCGGATCGTCAGCGTTGTGACTGAACGGAAGCCGCGAATACTGTCGGTGGCGTCTGATATCTGTTCGATCTGGGCGGTGATCATCGAGAAATAGCGCTCGCCCGCTTCCGTCAACGTCACCTTGCGGCCGGTTCGCGCCATCAGGGTTGTGCCGAGCTGGCCTTCCAGTAACTGGATCTGCTGGGAAACGGCCGATGGTGTGACGCTCAGTTCCTCCGCCGCCCGGGAAATGCTGCCCGCCCTTGCCGCGGCGTGGAAAACGAGGATCGATTTTATCGGGATCTGCATGGGTAGGGCTTTGCTCAACGGAATACGGCGGTCACCTGAGTATCACAGGTGACCGCCGTGTTGAAAAGCGTTGAACGCGAGGCTTTTAGCGGTGGCTCGGCAGTTTCGGCAGGAACACCGTGAGCAGGCCGAGCAGCGGCATGTAGGAGCAGATGCGATAGACGAATTCGATGCCTTCCTTATCCGCATAAACACCCAGAACCGCAGCGCCGATGCCGCCGAAACCGAAGGCGAAACCGAAGAACATGCCGGCGATGAGACCGACGCGGCCCGGCACCAGTTCCTGCGCGAACACGACGATGGCCGAGAAGGCGGAGGAGAACACGAAGCCGATGACGACGACGAGAATGGCCGTCCAGAACAGGTTCGCATAGGGCAGCAGCAGCGCGAAGGGAATGACGCCGAGGATCGAGAACCAGATGACGACGCGTGAGCCGAAACGGTCGCCGATCGGGCCGCCGAAGAACACGCCCAGTGCCGAAGCGCCGAGGAAGAGGAACAGCAGAACCTGCGCGTCCTGAACACCAAGACCGAACTTGTCGATGGTGTAGAAGGTGAAGTAGCTGGACAGGCTGGCGAGATAGGCATTCTTGGTGGCGGTCAGAACCACCAGCACCAGAAGCGTCATCATGACAGTGCCACGCGCAAGGGGAAGCGTGCGGCTGGCCGGCGCCTTGCCGACCGTTGCACGGCGGTGGCGGGTGTACCAGACGCCAACCCAGGAAAGCACACCAAAACCGACGAGCGCGATCAGCGAGAACCAGCTGAGGCTCGTCTGGCCGAGCGGGATGACGATGAAGGCGGCGAGCAGCGGGCCGATGGCCGTGCCGGTATTGCCACCCACCTGGAAGAAGGATTGCGCCAGACCATGACGGCCGCCGGATGCGAGACGCGCAACGCGGGAGGCTTCCGGATGGAAGATCGCCGAACCGATGCCGATGAGGCAGGCGCCGATCACCAGAACCTCGAAACTATGGGCAAAAGCAAGCGTGATGAGGCCGGCGCAGGTGGACAGCATGGCGACGGGCAGGGAGAACGGCATGGGCCAGCGGTCCGTCACCATGCCGACAACCGGCTGCAGCAGCGAGGCGGTGACCTGAAAGGCGAAGGTAAGCAGGCCGATCTGCATGAAATCGAGCGCGTAATTCGCCTTCAGCAGCGGATAAAGCGACGTCAGCAGCGATTGCATGATGTCGTTCAGCATGTGGCAGAAGCTGGCGGCTGCGATGATCGAAAACGCCGTGCGTTGCGGATTGAAGCTGTTGCCGGCGCTGGTAACAGTGGCCATGATGAAGTCCTCTCGGGTTCCCGGCGGAAGACGGGAAACATGTCTTTATTTCTTCCCGCTTTTATTCATATTGTTTCTGGCCTGCATTTGTGTTCTGGACGATTTTCTTTGTGAGTGGGCCAAATGGCAAAAATCAAATCGCGGCAGCCTTCAGGACTGACGCATGACGAGCATGAACGCAGTCTGAAATTGATCGACGGCACCAATGAGCCGGTGCTGGCGCTTTGCCGCGTTTACCCCACCGGGCACCGGACGCCGCCCCACAGCCATAGCCGCGTGCAGATCTGGTGCGCCCGTCAGGGTGTCGTGCTTGTCAGCACTGCGGATGGTCGCTGGATGATACCGCCCGGTCATGGGTTGCTCATACCCGCCGGGCTGCAACATGAGGCGGAAACCATCTCGACGGTGGAGATGCATTCGATCTACGTCCATCCGGACCTGTTTCATGCGGGCGCACCGCGCGTGGTGGAAATAACCGATCTCGCCTCCAGCCTGATTTCGGAATTGCTGGGTGAAGAACACCAGCCGACGGCTTTTCACCGGCAGGGCCTTGTGCGGGCGCTGTTGCTGGACGAGGTCAACTGCCTGCCGGAAAGGCCGCTCGGACTGCCTTTTCCCGATAATCAGCGTCTGGCGGCGCTGTGCCGTGATTTCCTGAAAAAGCCGGTGGCGCGGGTGGAGATCGATGACTGGGCGGCGGCCATGGGCATCAGCCGCCGCTCGTTTACGCGGCTGTTCCGCAAGGAACTGGGGTTGAGTTTCGTCACCTGGCGCCAGCAGGCCTGTATCTTCGCCTCGCTGCCGCGGCTGGCGGCGGGGGAAGCGGTGACCAATGTCGCGCTGGATGCCGGTTATGAAAACATCCCGGCTTTCACCACCATGTTCCGGCGAATGCTGGGCAGTTCACCAAGGGCCTATCGGCAGGCGGCGCGGCAGCGCGGAGGAGCTTTTTCCGACTTGGAAGATATAGGAGACTAGGCTTAACGCTCCTCATCCCTGTGCTTGTCACAGGGATCCAGCCAGCCCAAGTCTTTGGGCTGAAAGGACTCTTCCCGCCGCGCAGACGCGCGTCGGCTGGATTCCTGTGACAAGCACAGGAATGAGGGGTGGAGATAGGACGCGTCGGCACTAGGCACGTTGCTACGGTAACGGCTGCGTCGGAATACCCTAAGCCGCAGTCGCGCGCATGTCGCGGCGGAAATCGGAAGGCGACATGCCTGATATCTGGCGAAACGCCTTGTTGAAGGCGCTGACGGAGCCGAAGCCGCTTTCCATGGCGATCTGCAGGATATTGTCCTTGCCGGTCATCAGCATCGCCTGCGCGCGGGAAAGCCGAAGCAGCGTCAGATATTTGATCAGCGTCATGCCGGTGGATTTGCGGAACAGGTTCATCGCATATTTCGGATGCAGCGAGGCGGCGCGGGCAATCTCCGTCGCGTCGATATCGTCGAGAAAATTGGCGGCGATGAAGTCGCACATGCGCACCACACCGATCGAGGGCGCCATGCCCTCGTCATCCTCCCTGCGTTTGCCATTGGCGGCGGATGATATGACGGAGTAGGGTTCAAGGAACATCCGCTCGACCCTGAGCAGCAATTCCTCCACCGCGTGCTGGGCTTTTGCCTGTTCGCCCGAAGTGACGTAACGGAACCAGCGGCCAAAATTCTCCGCATCCGCCCGGTCGGTCTCAGCGCTCACCATCGTAGCACCACCCATCAGCAGACTGGAGACGGTGGGGGGCAGCCGCATGCGGAAGAAGTGCACCAGTGGCAGATGTGCGCCGGCGTAAAAGGAATCGTCGGAGGAGTGGTCCATCTGGTGCGGCTGGCCACCCCAGAAGATGCACATCTGGCCGGCATCGAGCGAGAGCTCGTGATCGCCCATGCGATAATGCACCGATCCCGACATCACGTAATTCACTTCCACCTGCGCGTGCCAGTGGGGCCTGAGCATGATGGGCGGATGATTGTGAAAAAGCTGCAGCGTCGTCGGCATGCCTTCGATGCTGCTTGCACCCGGCTGGTAGAAGGCTCTTTCAGCAATCTTACTTTCCGCCAAATCGATGTTCCCTTTTTACGAGACAGATTTCCTGCCGCCGCTAATGTGCCCATGTTCGCTGAAGAACGGCAATTGAAAAAGGGAGGTTTTCAATGTGCTTGAAATTTCTTGGCGCGTCTACGGCCATGCTGCTTCTCGCAGCCCCGGCTTTCGCGCAAACAGAAACCGTCACCATCTGGAGCTGGAACGTCGCGGCTTCCGCGCTGAAATCCACGGTAGAGGGCTTCAACAAGCAGAATCCGGATATCAAGATCGTCGTTGAAGACCTTGGAAACAATCAGGTTTTTGACAAGACGCTGGCTGCCTGCGCAGCCGGGGGCGATGGTCTTCCTGATATCGTCACCATTGAAAATTTCGAGGCGGAACTGTTCTGGAGTCGTTTTCCCGATTGTTTCGCCAATCTGACCGAGCTTGGCTATACGCCTGAGAAACAGGCGCTTTTCCCTGATTTCAAGCGCACGGAACTGGAGGTTGACGGCGTCGCCTATGCGGTTCCGTGGGATTCCGGTCCGGTGGCGGTATTTTATCGCCGCGACTTCTATGAGAAGGCAGGCGTCGATCCGGCCACCATCAAAAGCTGGGATGATTTCATCGCCGCCGGCAAGAAGGTCATGGCCGCCAATCCCGGCACCGTCATGGCGCAGGCCGATTTTAACGGCGATAGCGAATGGTTTCGCATGATCGCCAATGAGCAGGGATGCGGTTACTTTTCGACCGATGGCCAGAACATCACCATCAATCAGCCCGCCTGTGTCGCCACCCTTGAAAAGGTCAAGGAGATGAAAGACGCCGGCATCATCACGGCGGCGATCTGGGATGAGAAAATCCAGGCCAATACGGCCGGCAAGGCCGCCAGCCAGATGTATGGCGCCTGGTATGAAGGTACGGTTCGTTCCGGCTCTCCTGATCTTTCCGGCAAATGGGGCGTCTATCTGATGCCGAGCCTGACGGCGGATGGTCCGCATGCGGCCAATCTCGGCGGTTCGTCGCTGGCGATCAGCTCGACGTCTCAGCACAAGGAGGCGGCGTGGAAATATATCGATTACGCGCTGACTACCAATGAAGGTCAGGTGACGATGCTGAAATCCTTCGGCCTCGTTCCCTCACTGCTGTCTGCCATCGACGATCCTTTCGTCAAGGAAAAGCAGGCCTATTGGGGCGGGCAGGCGGTGTGGACCGATATTCTGGCCACCCTGCCGAAGATCGTGCCGAGCCGCGGCACGGCGTTCCAGTCGGATGCGGATGCGATCTACAAGGCGACGCAGACGAAATATTTCGCCGGCGGGTATCCCGATGCGAAAGCAGCGCTTGATGATGCGGCCAAGCAGATCGAAACGGCGACGGGGCTGCCCCTCGCGCAGTAAGCCGGCGGTTAGGACCGGGCGGGTGCCACAAGTTTCTTCTCCCCGAGGGGGAGAAGTCCGCGGCAGCGGGATGAGGGGGCGAGGGTAGCGATATCCGGTGAGCCAGCCCCCTCATCCGACCCTTCGGGCCACCTTCTCCCCCTCGGGGAGAAGAAATAGGCCGCACCGTTTTCGCAATGGCATTTTCCCTGAAAAACGGGGCAGGCCTTTCTGAAGCTTTTCCATTTATCCGGCCATCGTCCGGCATATGGAGGTCGTCATGCCGTCCAGGAACAGGATCGCCTATGCGTTCCTTGCGCCCTATCTCCTGATTTTCGCCACCTTCTGGGTCTGGCCGATCATCAGCTCGTTCATGCTGTCGTTCCAGAACACGCGGATCAATCCGTGGCGGTTTGCGCCTTCCATGAACTGGGGGCGGCTGGTTTCCGATCCGGCCTTTTATAATGCGCTTTATAATACGCTGATCATTCTGGTCATTCAGGTGCCCGTGATGATCGCGCTCGCCACCGTCATGGCGGTGCTGTTGAATTCGCCGCTCCTGAAGGCGCGGCCGCTTTATCGTTTTGCCTTTTTTGCGCCTGTCGTCGTTGGCGAGGTGGCCTATGCGGCTGTCTTCCGGCTGATGTTCAGCGCCGATTTCGGCATCATCAACAAGCTCATCACCTCCGTCGGGCTTTCGCCCATCTCGTGGTTCGACAATGCCAATGCGGCCATGGCGCTGGTCATCATTGCCGTGACATGGCGCTGGGCGGGGTATAACGCCATCATCATTCTGGCCGGGCTGCAATCCATCCCCGGCGATGTCTATGAAGCGGCGACGCTGGACAAGGTGAGCAAGCGCCAGCAGTTTTTTTATATCACCCTGCCGTTGCTTAAACCCATCATCCTGTTCTGCGTTGTCCTGTCGGTCATCGGCACCATGCAGCTGTTTGCAGAGCCATTTCTCATCACCAACAGGGGCGGGCCGGGCGGCGGCACGGAGACGCTGGGGCTGTTCCTTTATCGCCAGGGCTTCACCTCGCTCAATTTCGGTTATGCCTCGGCCATTGCCTACACCATGGCGGCGCTCGCCATCGCCATTTCACTCCTCAATCTCTGGGTCGGGAGGGAGCCGAAATGAGATCGAAATCGAGATCGCTTTTCTGGCAGAAGATCGCGCTGCATGCGGCGCTGACGCCGCTTGCCATCATCTGGCTGTTTCCGCTGTGGATGATGTTCGTGTTCTCGACCATGCCGGATTACGGCATTTTCAGCCCGGACATTGTTCTGGTGCCATCCACCAATTTCGTCGAGAATTTCAACAATCTGCAGGCGGATACCAATTTCCTCAGGGCCATGTTCATCTCGATCACCGTCGCCGTCATTTACACCGTGCTTTCGGTGTTGCTGACGTCGATGGCCGGCTGGGCGCTGGCGCGTTACCGTTTTGCCGGACGCGGGGTGGTGATCGCCATCATTCTCGGCACCATCACTTTGCCTTTTGCCGTCGTTGTCATTCCGCAATTCATCATGGTGGCGCGGGAGTTCAAGCTCGCCAACACCTGGGTGGCGCTGATCGTGCCGCCGCTGTTCAACTCGCTTGGCGTGCTGTTCATGCGGCAATCCTTCTCGATGATGCCGACCGAGCTTTTCGATGCGGCACGGGTGGAGGGCGTCAAGGAATGGCAGATCTTCCTGCGCATCGCCCTGCCGCTGGCGCGACCCACCATGGCGGCGCTGTCGATCATTCTCTTCCTGGCCTCGTGGAACAATTACCTCTGGCCGCTTCTCATCAATTCCCGCCCAGGAATGATGACCGCACCCGTGGCGCTTGGCACCCTCATCGGGCTGACCAAAGTGTCATGGGGCGGCATCATGGCCGGCGCGGTGCTGCTCACCGCACCCATTCTCGTGGTTTTCGTGGCTTTGCAGCGTCACTTCATCGCCGGCATTTCCGCCGGGGCAGTCAAGTAAGGGGGCCGCATGGCGGAACTTTCGCTCAACAACGTGGTCAAGCGTTACGGCGCGCTGGAAGTGATCCATGGCGCAAATCTGGAGGTAAAGGACGGGGAGTTCGTCGTTTTCGTCGGCCCCTCCGGCTGCGGCAAGTCCACGCTTCTCAGAATGATCGCCGGGCTGGAAGATATTTCCGGTGGCGATATCGTGATCGGCGGCAGAACGGTCAGCGACGCCGATCCGGCAGATCGCGGCATTGCAATGGTGTTCCAGTCCTATGCGCTTTATCCGCATATGACGGTGGCCGAAAACCTCTCCTTTGGCCTTAGAATGAACGGTAACCCCAAGGCCGATACGCAAAAGCGGGTCAACCGCGCCGCCGAAATTCTGCAGATCAACGAGTTGATGCAGCGCCGTCCGAAGCAGCTGTCCGGCGGCCAGCGCCAGCGCGTCGCCATCGGCCGCGCCATCGTGCGCGAACCGCAGGTATTCCTGTTCGACGAGCCGCTGTCCAATCTCGATGCGGAGTTGCGGGTGCAGATGCGCGTGGAAATCTCCCGCCTGCACAAGCAGCTCGGCACCACGATGATCTATGTGACGCATGACCAGACCGAGGCGATGACGCTCGCCGACAAGATCGTCGTGCTGCGGGCGGGCAATATCGAGCAGGTCGGCGCGCCGCTCGATCTCTATGACGATCCCGCCAACCGCTTCGTTGCCGGTTTCGTCGGTTCGCCGAAGATGAATTTTCTCGACGCCACCATCATCGGCAGCGGCGCCGACAGCATCACGCTCGCTCTCGACAGCGATCCTGCGGTGCGGCTGACTTTGCCGATAAAGGAACGCGTCAACGAGGGGGCCAAGGTCTCGCTTGGCATCCGGCCGGAGCATTTTGCCGATGCGGGCGGGGGCGATGCCGATCTCACCGTGCATGTCGATGTCGCCGAACATCTCGGCAATACCAGCTATGTCTATGCCCGAACCGAAGGCGGCGAGCAGCTGATCATCGAACGGCCGGAATCGCGCGATGTCGGCAATCGCGACCGGCTGACGGTCGGCCTTTCCGCCCGCCGGGCTTTCCTTTTCGACGGCAAGGGCGAACGCCTGCGCTGAACCCTTTCCCAAGCACCCAAGACTGATATGAAAGACGAGGATTTCATGACGACCGTACAACCGATCCGCTGGGGCATCATCGGCCCGGGCACCATCGCCAGAACCTTTGCTGACGGTATTGCCCATTCCCGCACCGGCAGGTTAGAGGCCATCGCCACCCGCAATCCGGACAAGCCCGGCCTTGCAGAAGCTTTTGCCGGCGCGCGCATTATCAAGGGTTACGATGCCCTGCTTGCCGATCCCGCTATCGATGCCGTCTATATCGCCACGCCCCATACCGGCCATGCCGAATGGGCGATCAAGGCGATCCGGGCCGGCAAAAACGTGCTGGTGGAAAAACCCATCGCGCTCTCGGCCTATGATGCCGACGCCATTTTCCACGAGGCGAAAAAGGCAGGCGTTTTCGCCGGCGAGGCCTATATGTACCGCCTGCATCCGCAGACGGCGAAATTGCTGGAACTGGTGAAAGCCCGGGCGGTGGGCGATATCCGCATCATCCGCTCCAGCTTCGGTTTCAACATGGGTTCGTTCCGGGCCGATCACCGGCTGTTCGCCAATGAAACGGCGGGCGGCGGCATTCTCGATGTCGGCGGTTATCCGGTTTCCATGGTGCGGATGATCGCCGGTGCCGTGGACGGAAAACCCTTTGCCGAGCCGGAAAAGGTTGCGGGTGCGGCGCATCTCGGCCAGTCGGGCGTTGATGAATGGGCCTCGGCCGTGCTGAAATTCGCAAACGGCATCGTCGCCGAGGTCTCGTGCTCGATCATGGCGGCGCAGGACAATGTGCTGCGCATCATCGGCTCGGAAGGGCGCATCGAGGTCAAGGATTTCTGGTTCGCCGCCGGCCACAAGGGCGGCACCGGCCGGATCGATATCATCAGGGGCGACAAGGTCAAAACCATGGAATTGCCGGAGGATCGCTGGCTTTATTCCTTCGAGGTCGATGCAGCGGGTGAGGCAATCCGCCAGGGCAGACATGAATTCGCGGCACCTGGCATGGCCTGGGCCGACAGCCTCGGCAATCTGCGTGTCATGGACCAGTGGCGGGCTTCCGTCGGGCTGGAATACAGCATCGAAAAGGCGACATCGCGCATCGGAAATATCGCCGGTGGCAAGGTCGTCGCCGGAAATTCGGTTCCCAAGCGGCAGATACCGGGCCTTGCCAAGCCCGCTTCCGTGGTCGCGCTCGGTTTCGAATTCTTCCCCAACTTTGCCTCCGCATCCCTGACGCTCGATGCCTTTTACGAGGCCGGCGGCAATCTCTTCGATACGGCCTATGTCTACGGCGCTGGCAGGACCGAGGCGATTTTCGGCGACTGGCACACCAGCCGCAATGTGCCGCGTGAAGAGATCGTGCTGATCGGCAAGGGTGCGCATTCGCCGCTCTGCTATCCCGATATGATTACCAAACAGCTCGATCAGTCGCTGGAGCGGCTGAAGACGGATTATGTCGATGCCTATTTCATGCATCGCGATAATCCCGACGTGCCGGTCGGTGAATTTGTCGATGCCATGGATGCCGAAGTCCGGCGCGGCCGCATTCGCGGCATTTTCGGCGGCTCGAACTGGACGCGCGAGCGCATGGACGAAGCCGCGGCTTATGCGCAGAAGAACGGCAAGCAGGCGCCCGGCGCGCTTTCCAACAATTTCTCGCTTGCCGAAATGCTCGATCCCATCTGGGCAGGCTGCGTGGCGGCATCAGACGACGAGTGGAAGGCCTGGCTGCGATCGCGCCAGATCCCCAATTTCGCCTGGTCCAGCCAGGGGCGCGGTTTCTTCACCGACCGGGCAGGGCGCGACAAGCATGACGATGAGGAAATCGTCCGCGTCTGGTATTCCGACCGCAACTTCGTCCGCCGCGACCGGGCGATCGAGCTTGCGCAGAAACTCGGCCGCCACCCGATCCACATTGCGCTCGCTTATGTCATCGCCCAGCCTTTCCCGGTCATCCCGCTGATCGGGCCGCGCACGATTGCGGAGCTGGAGGATAGTCTTTCGGCGCTGGATATCGCGCTGACGCCCGAACAGGTGAAGTGGCTGGAGGCGTGAAAGGCAATGAGACGGCGGATTTATCCGCCGTCTCAACGACATTGGGCAAGAGGTTGCGGCTTGTTTCTTCTCCCCGCCAGGGAGAAGAAACAAGCGGTAATCGCTCGCTCGAACTGACGATCTTCGGGGTGGAGATGTCATCTTCCACCTTCATTCATCTCCCGGCGACTGCTAAAGCGTAGGTCCATAAACGTGTCGCGAAACACGGCAGCCAAACAATCACCGGGGTTCCCATGAGCGATATCGACCGAAGCCGTGCCCAGCAGCTGATGCGGGAAGCGGGCATGGATGCGCTGGTGCTGTTCCAGCCCGAAGCCTTCCGCTATGCCGTCGGCGCCCATGCCGGTGTCGCGACCATGTGGGGCAGGGCAGGTTCGGCAATTGCGCTGGTGCCGGGCGATGCCGATGGGCCGCTTGCCGCTGTCGTCAGCGATCATGCCGCCCCGCTCATCAGGAAGGCGGCACCTGATGTCGATCTGCGCTGCCATCGCATCTGGATCGATTTGGTCGATCTTTCGGGTGTGGAAACCGTCGCGCAGGTGGACAACGCCTATCGCCGCAACAATTCCGGTGGACCGCGGCCGGAAACATTCGATCGCACCGCCTGTTTCGGCTTGCTCTCCGATCTTTTGCGGGATCGCGGGCTGGCTGCTGCGCGCATTGGTGTCGATCTTGAATTCATGCCAGCCGCCGATTTTTCAGCGCTTCAGCAGGCGCTGCCCGAGGTGAACTGGATTGATGGTTCGACGGTGCTGAAACGTTTGAGGGCGGTGAAGTCAGAAGGCGAGATCAAACTTCTCAGGCAGGCGGCAGCCGCCGCCGAGGCAGGGTTGGTCGAGATGGCGGCCGCCGTCCGACCGGGAGCAGCCCTTGGTCAGCTCTCCGCCGCCTGGAAATCCGGCGCGCAGGCATATGCCGCGACATCCGGTTTTTCGCTGAGCGGGCATTGGGACTATATTTCCGTCGGTCCGGCCCTGTCGGATATGACGGCAGTGGTCACACAGGGCGCGCTGATCAAGGCCGATGTCGGCACGCTGGTCGACGGTTACTCGTCCGATGGCGCAAGAACTTTTTCGTGGGGGCCGGTCTCGGCTCTTGCTGCCGATATTTTCAGGGCGCTGGAGGCAGCCTTCGCCTGCGGGCTGGAAGCGCTTCGCCCCGGCAACGGCTTTAGCGCGGTGCACGCGGCCATGCTGGCCTCGATGCGCAGGCAAGGTTTCGGCGAATATTATCGCGGCCATTTCGGCCATTCCGTCGGCGGCGGCGTGGGTATCGAGGAATGGCCGTTCTTTTCCCATGACAATCCGGAAATCATCCTTCCCGGCATGGTGGTCGCACTCGAAGCGCCCTTCTATGGCGAAGGGCTGGGCGCGCTGATGATCGAGGATCAGTTCCTCGTCACATCGTCAGGTGCGGAGTGCATGAACAGCCTGCCACGCACTCTGCGGGATCTGTCACGGCAGTGACGGCCTGCCGCCGTTCCTGCCTTTAGAGAAAGTCGTCGCGACGCGGGGTGAAGCAGTCGATCAGCTCACCCTCTTCCAGACACAGGCAGCCATGCTCGATATGGCCGGGAATGACGAGGCTATCGCCTTTTTGAAGATCGTAGGCTTCGCCGTCGCGATAAAAGCGGAAGCTGCCGCTGGCGACATAGGTGGACTGCACATGCGGATGGCTGTGCAGCTTGCCTTCTGCGCCGGTCTTGAACCGGAAGGACACGACCATCAGCTCCGGCGCTTCGGAAAGCACGGTGCGTTCCACACCGTCATCGGGTGAAACGGTGGGGAATTTGGGAAGCTGCTGCATGTCGTTCTCCTCTGTCTTGCAATATTGATTTTCAGCGCGGCGCACGCAGCATGGCGCGATAACGTGTCTGGCTGCTTTTCAGGTGGTTGCGCATGGCGCTGCGCGCCGCATCCTCGTTGCCATCCTGTATGGCGATCAGGATCGCTTCATGCTCGCCGACGAGGCGGCTGAGATCGGCGGGTGAAAGCACGGTTTCTGCGCCATTATCAGCCACGGCGCGGCGCGGAATGACGGTTGGGCCAAGCACCTGCAGAAACTCGCTGAAGCGGGGATTGTTGGTCGCTTCGGCCACGGCGAGATGAAAGGCAAAATCGGCCTCGGCCGTCGGAATGCCCCTGGCGGCGCTGGCGCGGAAGGCGTCGAAGGCCTCGATGATCTTTTCTTCCTGCGCCGGTGAGCGGCGAATGGCGGCAAGGCCGGCGGCATCGCCTTCCACGGCGGTGCGCAATTCCAGCATCTCGATCAGCGACGAGACGCGGGCGAGATCGACATTGTGGAAAGGCCGCCGCTCGGTGGGGGCTGGCTCCAGCACGAAGACGCCGGCGCCCTGACGCGGCTCCACCAGGCCGTCGGAGCGCAGCGAGGCAATCGCCTCGCGCACCACGGTGCGGCTCACGCCGAATTCCTGCGTCAGCTGCGCTTCCGATGGCAGGCGGTCGCCCGTCTTGTAACGGCCCTTGGCGATCTGGCCGCGGAGTTCCTCCGAAACCTTCACCACAAGCGTTCTGCCCTGTGGAGCTGCCGGTTCGGAGGTTGTCGCTTTTGTCATCTGTGTCGCCGTTCTAAAAAGGGTGCGGGGTTGCGTCCGGATGTCCTCGATACGTTATTCGCGGCCCGGCTTGCAATCCCGCTGATCACTCAGCTTTGCTTGAAGATCGGGTTGTCGACAAACGTGCCGCCCTGGAACCGCACCAGCGCATCCTTCGGGTCCGGCTTCGGTGTGGTCTCGGCAATATGCTGCCGGAAGGCCTCGGCATTGTCCTTCGGTTTCCAGCCCAGGAAGCCGAGATGCGAATTGTCCCACCAGCCGGCCTCATTGGCCGACGCCCCCCACACGACCGGGCAGCCGAGCACTGGTGCCCGAAACACCGCCTCGATCAGCGACACAAAATCATCATATGAAAACCAGGTGGACAACATGCGGTAATTATTGGGCACCGGCGTGCAGGAGCCGATGCGCACCAGCGCCGTCTCCTGTCCGAATTTATCGAAATACATGCGGGCGAGGTTCTCGCCGAAACATTTGGAGACGCCGTAAAGCCCGTCCGGTCGCACCGGAACATCGGGGCCGAGCCGCTCGGTCTGGGGATAATAACCGATCGTATGGTTGGAGCTGGCAAAGACGATCCGCGGCTGGCCGTGGGCGCGGGCGGCCTCGTAGAGATTATAAAGCCCGATGATATTGCCCTGAAGAATCTGCTCGAAGGGCTTCTCCACCGATATGCCACCCAGATGAACGATGCCGTCGCAACCGGCAACCATGGCATTCACGGCATCCGCATCGGCAAGGTCGCATTGCACGCATTCCTCGTTCGGACCGGCCGCATCGAGCGGGGAGAGATCGGCAAGACGCAATATCTCCGCCATCGGTGCCAGACGTTCACGCATGACGCGGCCAAGCTGGCCCGCCGCACCGGTAACAAGAAGCCGTTTCATTGCCATTCTCCCTCAGCGTTTGCACGTCTCCGATACGGTCGAGATATGGCGGCACCTCTTGACCTTGTCATACAGATCGTACAAAAAGCGGATAACATATATTATGTGCCATACGCAACAATCATGAAGGATGAGTTTGATGTTGACCGTCGAAACAAGGCAGGCCGTGAACCCGGAATATGCGAAGACGCTGGATACCGAAGGGCTCCGCCGGCATTTCCTCGCCAACGACATGTTCCGTTCCGGTGAAATCAGGCTGATCTACACCCATTATGACCGGTTCGTCATGGGTGGCGCGGTGCCTGATGGTGCGCCGCTGACGCTGGACAAGGTGGAAGAAACCAAGACGCCGTCCTTCCTTGATCGTCGCGAAATGGGCATCGTCAATATCGGCGAGAGCGGCACCGTCAGCGCGGGCGGGCAGACCTACACGCTCAATCGCGGCGATGTGCTTTATCTCGGTGCCGGCAGCGGTGCTGTCACCTTTGATGGCGCTGGCCGATTCTACATCACCTCCTGCCCGGCGCATCGCAGCCTGCCAGCCAAGCTGGTGACGCTCGCCAACAGCAAGGAAGTCAAGCTCGGCGCGACGGAAACCTCCAACAAGCGCACCATCAACCAGTTCATTCACCCGCTGGTGATGGAAAGCTGCCAGCTGGTGCTGGGCTATACGATGCTGGAGGACGGCTCTGTCTGGAACACGATTCCCTCGCATATTCACGACCGCCGCATGGAGGCCTATCTCTATTTCGGCATGGATGAAAAGTCGCGCGTGCTGCATCTGATGGGTGAACCACAGGAGACCCGCCATCTGTTCATTTCCAACGAAGAAGGCGCCATTTCGCCGCCCTGGTCGATCCATTCCGGCGCCGGCATCGGCTCGTATACCTTCATCTGGGCAATGGCTGGCGACAATGTCGATTACACCGACATGGACTTCATCCAGCCGGGGGATCTGAAATGAGAAACCCCTTTTCGCTTGAAGGGCGCAAGGCGCTTGTGACGGGCGCAAATACCGGTCTTGGTCAGGCGATAGCGGTGGGTCTTGCCGCCGCTGGGGCGGAGGTGGTCTGCGCCGCCCGCCGTGCGCCGGATGAAACGCTTGATATCATCGCAAAAGAAGGCGGCAAGGCGAGCGCGCTGCTGATCGATTTTGCCGATCCGCTGGCGGCGAAGGACAGCTTCGCCGATGCCGGTTTCGATATCCTCGTCAACAATGCCGGCATCATCCGCCGTGCCGATTCCGTCGAGTTTTCCGAACTCGACTGGGATGAGGTGATGGACGTCAATCTGAAAGCGCTGTTTTTCACCACGCAGGCTTTCGCGAAAGAGCTGCTGGCGAAAGGCCGCTCCGGCAAGGTGGTCAATATCGCTTCGCTTCTGTCGTTCCAGGGTGGCATCCGCGTGCCGTCCTACACGGCGGCGAAACATGGCGTTGCGGGTCTCACCAAGCTTCTGGCCAATGAGTGGGCCGCCAGGGGCATCAACGTGAATGCCATTGCCCCCGGTTATATCGAAACCAACAATACCGAGGCGCTGCGTGCGGATGCCGCCCGCAACAAGGCCATCCTCGAGCGCATTCCGGCAGGCCGCTGGGGGCACTCGGAAGATATCGCCGGAGCGGCGGTATTTCTGGCGTCGCCGGCGGCGGATTACGTGCATGGCGCCATTCTCAACGTCGATGGCGGCTGGCTGGCGCGTTAATCTGTCACAGATTTTCAAAATTCATCATACAAGATGTATGATGAGTTGTTGACAAAGATGCGGCAAGCGGCTTAGGTGGCTTTCAGTCAGTGAACTTGCAGAGGAATTTCGATGATGAACCCTGAACAAATCAAGACGGCGCTTGGCTCCGGTCTGTTGTCCTTCCCGGTCACCCATTTCGATGCCGAGGGTCGTTTTGCGGCCGATAGCTACAGGGCGCATGTCGAATGGCTCGCCGGTTATAAAGCGCCGGTACTGTTTGCCGCCGGCGGTACTGGCGAGTTCTTCTCGCTGAAGCCGGATGAAATCCCCACCATCGTTTCCGCCGCCAAGGAAGTGGCTGGTGAAACCGCCATCGTTTCCGGCTGCGGTTACGGCACCGAGATTGCCGTCGACATTGCCCGCTCGGTCGAAAAGGTCGGTGCCGATGGCATTCTGCTTCTGCCGCATTACCTTATCGATGCGCCGCAGGAAGGCCTTTTCGCGCATATCAAGAAGGTGTGTCAGTCGGTCGGCATCGGCGTCATGGTTTATAACCGCGACAATTCCGTGCTGCAGGCCGATACGCTGGCGCGTCTTTGTGACGAGTGCCCGAACCTTGTCGGTTTCAAGGATGGCACCGGCGATATCGGCCTCGTGCGCCAGATCACCGCCAAGATGGGTGACCGCCTGATGTATCTCGGCGGCATGCCGACGGCGGAACTGTTTGCCGAAGCCTATCTCGGCGCCGGTTTCACCACCTATTCCTCAGCCGTCTTCAACTTCGTACCCGGCCTTGCCAACGAGTTCTATGCGGCGCTGCGTGCCGGCGAGCGCGCCACCTGCGAACGCATCCTGACGGATTTCTTCTATCCGTTCATGGCGATCCGCAACCGCGCCAAGGGTTATGCCGTCTCCGCCGTCAAGGCCGGTGTGCGCCTGCAGGGCTTCAACGCCGGGCCGGTGCGTGCGCCGCTGAAGGACCTCACCAATGAGGAAATCGGCATGCTCGAAGCCCTGATCGGCACGCACAAGCGTAAAGCCTGATCACGGCATAACGGGAGGGGAGCCATGAAAATCACTGCGGTGCGCACGCATCTGCTCGAACACCGGCTGGACACGCCGTTTGAAAGCGCTTCCATGCGCTTTGATCGTCGCGCCCATATTCTGGTGGAGATCGAATGCGATGACGGAACGGTCGGCTGGGGCGAATGCCTCGGCCCGGCCAGACCGAACGCCGCCGTGGTTCAGGCTTACGCCGGCTGGCTTGTCGGCCAGGACCCGCGCCAGACCGAAAAGCTGTGGGCCGTGCTTTATAATGCCCTGCGCGATCAGGGCCAGCGCGGCCTCAGTCTTACTGCCTTGTCTGGTATCGATATCGCGCTCTGGGATATCAAGGGCAAGCATTACGGTGCTTCAATCTCCATGCTGCTTGGCGGGCGCTGGCGCGACAGCGTGCGCGCCTATGCCACCGGCAGCTTCAAGCGCGATGGTGTCGACCGCGTTTCAGACAATGCCTCGGAGATGGCGGAGCGCCGGGCGGAAGGCTTTCACGCCTGCAAGATCAAGATCGGTTTCGGCATCGAAGAAGACCTCAGGGTCATCGCCGCCGTGCGCGATGCCATCGGGCCGGATATGCGGCTGATGATCGACGCCAATCACGGTTATACCATCACCGAAGCCATTATGCTCGGCAACCGCGCTGCCGACTATGGCATCGACTGGTTCGAGGAGCCTGTTGTTCCCGAACAGCTGGATGCCTATGCCCACGTGCGAGCCGGCCAGCCGATCCCGGTTGCGGGCGGTGAGACCTGGCATGGACGTTACGGCATGTGGCAGGCGCTTTCCGCCGGAGCCGTGGATATTCTCCAGCCTGATCTCTGCGGCTGCGGCGGTTTTTCCGAAACGCAGAAGATCGCCACGCTTGCCACGTTACATGGCGTGCGCATCGTGCCGCATGTCTGGGGCACGGGTGTCCAGATCGCCGCCGCGCTGCAATTCATGGCGGCGATGACGCCCGATCCGGTTCGCGTCAATCCGATAGAGCCGATCATGGAATTCGACCGCACCTATAATCCGTTCCGGCAGGCGGTTCTGAGCAAGCCGATCGAAGCGGTCAATGGCGTTGTCGCCATTCCCGATGGTCCGGGTCTCGGCATCGAGATCAACCGGGATGCCCTTACCGAATTCAGGATGCCGGACGCATGAGTGAGCTTGTCAGAAAACTATCAGGCGTTGCGCCGAATCCTGCTTTTCCGAAAGGCGCCGTCGATACGCAGATGCATCTTTATCTGCCCGGCTACCCCGCCTTGCCGGGCGGGCCGGGCCTGCCGCCGGGCTCGCTTCCCGGTCCCGCCGACTACCGGAAGCTGATGCAATGGCTCGGCATCGACCGGGTCATCATCACCCAGGGCAATGCCCATCAGCGTGACAATGCCAATACGCTTGCCTGCGTTGCTGAAATCGGCGAGGCGGCCCGCGCGATTGTCATCATCGATGCGAGCACCACCGAAAAGGACATGGAAAGCCTCACCGCTGCCGGTACCGTTGGGGCGCGTATCATGGATCTGCCGGGCGGTGCGGTGAACCTGTCCGAGCTGGAAGCGGTCGATGAGCGGGCGCACGCCGCCGACTGGATGGTGGCGGTGCAGTTTGATGGCAATACGTTGCTCGATCACCTGCCGCGCCTTCAGAAAATCCGCTCGCGCTGGGTGTTCGATCACCACGGCAAGTTCTTCAAGGGCATCAAGACCAATGGCCCGGAGATGGCGGCGCTCCTGAAGCTCATCGACCGTGGCAATCTCTGGTTCAAGTTCGCCGGCGTCTATGAAAGTTCGCGCGACAGCTGGCCCTATGAAGATGTCGCCGCCTTTTCGCGGGTGATTGCCGCCCATGCGCCGGAACGCATCGTCTGGGGCACCAACTGGCCGCATAATTCCATCCGCGAGACGGCGGCCTATCCCGACGATGCCCGCCTTGCGGAACTGGTGCTTGGCTGGCTGCCGGATGAGGCGGCGCGCCATCGTGCACTGGTGGAAAACCCCGAGGCCCTGTTCAGGCTGCCGCCATTTGCAACGGCATAGTTCAATTGCGGGACGATCGGTAACCTCCGGGCTCCGCCGTAATAAGGCCCCGCTATGCCGGGGTCTTTTCCGTTTTAGCGGCAAGCAGCCTCTGCTGTTCATGCTCGTCAAAGGCCATCAGGTTGCCGTGCCGGCTGCGGCGTATGCGGTTCATATGGTCGCGCGGGCTTAAGCCCAGCGTGCGTTTGAACATGCGTGAGAAATAATAGGGGTCGCCATAACCGACTTCGGCGGCCGCTGCCGAGACCGAAAGCCCCGCCTCGAGAAAATGCATGGCGCGTTCCATGCGTTTGAACTCCTGATATTTACGCGGCGTCCGTCCCACCCGTTTCTGGAATTCACGCAGAAAATAATCGCGATTATAGGGCGCCGCCTCGGTCGCCCGGCCGGCAATGTCGGGGTCGAGCGGATTGGCCGAAATCATGGTGATCGCCTTCATCACCGCAAGGTCGAGGCCTTCCGTGCCCTCCGGCTGAAAACTCGGTCGGTCCACCCATCCGAGGAAGGCATCGTCGATGAAGGCGATCAGAAGCACCATGAAGAGATGGTGCTGGCCAAGCGTGACGGAGGAGGGCGGGGCGCTCTGGCGATAGTGGCGCACCAGCGGCTCCAGAAGCGGCCAGCGGCTCAGCCGCAGTTTCGGCTTCAGGTCCATCTGCGCGATCAGGTTGTGGCGGCCGTAAATATCCAGCGTGAAATGCTGCGCCACGCCGCGATAGGTCACGGCCTGTTCGTTCCAGCCGACAAAGTGCTGGCCGCGGAAAATCAGCATGGCGTCGCCGGGTTCCAGCACCCGAGCCTCGCCATCGACGAGATAATGCCCCCGCCCTTCCAGACAGATGATGAGGTCGTCCACCTGGTTGGATTTGTCGATCTGCCAGGTGCGCGAATGCTCCATCTTGATCGTCGCGCGCGTGAGGTTGAGGTTGAGCGCCGCAGGCGGAACGGATGACAGAATGCCACCTTCGATTTCGTCCATCTTTTTCCTCATCTTTGTTAATTCACCTTGGCGCGGAAATTTGGTTTTGTCACCGCATAAATAGCTTTTACGCGCCGTATCAATGAGGGAGGAGATCGGTCGCGGTGAGAAATTGCGCCTTCATGCGCCCGCCGCCGGCCGTTCCGGGAGAATCACTTGTACGAAATTGTATTCTGTCATTCGCGTTCCGCCGGGGCGCGGGGGGGAGCGTCATGAAATCTCAACGCTTCCTCGGGCTGGGATATCTGACGCCTTATATCGTCGGGCTGCTGGTCTTCACGGCCATCCCGTTTCTCGGCTCGCTCTATCTCAGCTTCACCCGTTACGATCTGATGAGCGATCCCAGCTGGGCTGGATTGGCCAATTACGAGCGGCTCTTCACCCGTGACCGCACCTTCATGAAATCTCTGAACGTTACCCTGTTCTACGTGTTTCTGACGGTGCCGCTGAAGCTTGCCTTCGCGCTGTTCATTGCGGCCATACTCAATTATAAGCTGCAATTCATCAATTTCTTCCGCACCGCTTTTTACGTGCCGTCCATCCTCGGTGGCTCCATCGCGATTGCGGTTCTGTGGCGTTATATCTTCGCAAGCGAGGGGCTTGCCAATATGGCGCTTGCCGCCATCGGCCTGTCGCCGGTGGACTGGTTCGGCGATCCGGGCAATGCGCTTTTCACCATCACGCTGCTGCGCTGCTGGCAGTTCGGTTCGGCCATGGTGATATTCCTCGCCGCGCTGCAATCCATCGACAAGTCGCTTTACGAGGCCGCGGCCATCGATGGCGCGGGCAAGGTGAGGACCTTCTTCTTCATCACGCTGCCGCTTCTGACGCCGGTGATCTTCTTCAATCTCATCATGCAGATGGTGCAGGCGTTCCAGGAGTTTAACGGCCCTTACATCATCACCCAGGGCGGGCCGCTGAAGTCCACTTATCTCTTGCCTCTCTACATCTATGACGAGGCCTTCAAGAAGTTCAACATGGGCTATGCCTCCGCCATCGCCTGGGTGCTCTTCACCATCATCACCGTACTGACCCTCGTGGCCTTCTGGTCCTCGAAGAAGTGGGTCTATTACGCCGGCGACAAGCGGAACTGATGCCATGACCGATATTGCAACCCTGAACGATATGCAGGCGGCCCGCCGGGCACGGCTGAGGCTCGTCTCCACCTCTGTCCGTTATGTGCTTCTCTTCGCGGTCGGCCTCATCATGCTCTACCCGCTGATCTGGCTGGTGGGCGCGAGCTTCAAGACCAATTCGGAAATCTTCTCCGGCGCCGGCTTCATTCCTGAAAACCCGACGCTGGATGGATATATACGCGGCTGGGAAACCTCGACGCCCTATACGTTCGGCCGGTTCTTCTGGAATTCGTTCCTGATCATCCTGCCGAAAGTCATCGGTACGGCGATTTCCTGCACCATGGCGGCCTATGCCTTTGCCCGCTTCGATTTTCCGCTGAAGAAGATTCTGTTCGGCTCGGTCATCGCCATCCTGCTGCTTCCGAATGTCGTCACCCGCATTCCGCAATATATCCTGTTTCGCGATCTCGGCTGGCTGGACAGCTTCCTGCCGCTCTGGGTGCCCTCGGCACTCGCCGGCGATGCCTTCTTCGTCTTCATGCTGGTGCAGTTCCTGCGCTCGCTGCCATCGGACATGGAAGAGGCCGCCCGGGTGGATGGCGCCAACAGCCTGCAGACGCTCATCTACATCGTGGTGCCGATGCTGGCGCCGGCACTGATCTCGGTCTGCCTGTTCCAGTTCATGTGGACGATGAACGATTTCCTCGGGCCACTGATCTACCTGTCCTCGGTCGACAAATATCCGGTGAGCCTTGCGCTCAAACTCTCCATCGACACCACCGAAGCCTTTGAATGGAACCGCATCCTGGCGATGTCGGTGCTGACGATCGCGCCTGCGCTGATCGTGTTCTTCGCTGCGCAACGGTATTTCATTGAAGGGATCTCGTCTGGCGGGGTCAAGGGCTGAAAATGGCAAGCGTTCAACTTAAAAATCTCGAAAAAGTCTATGGCGGCAGCTTCAAGGCCGTGCATGGCATCAATCTCGACGTCGAGGATGGCGAGTTCATGGTGTTCGTCGGCCCTTCCGGCTGCGCCAAATCCACGACGCTGCGCATGGTGGCGGGGCTGGAGGAAATCACCGGCGGTGAAATCCTGATCGGCGACCAGCGCGTCAACGACCTGCCGCCCGGCAAGCGCTCCATTGCCATGGTGTTCCAGAATTACGCGCTTTATCCGCATATGAAGGTGCGCGGCAATCTCGCCTTCGGCCTGAAGATCGCCGGTGTCGCCAAGCCCGAGATTGAAAAGGCAATCAACAATGTCGCGCGCATTCTCGAAATCGAGCCGCTGCTCGACCGCTTGCCGAAGCAGCTTTCCGGCGGGCAGGCGCAGCGCGTGGCGCTTGGCCGTGCGCTCATCAAGAAGCCCGGCGTGTTCCTGTTCGATGAGCCGCTGTCCAATCTCGACGCCAAGCTGCGCGCCTCCATGCGGGTGCGCATCACCGATCTGCATCGCCAGTTGAAAGCGGAAGGCCTGTCCTCGACGGTCATTTATGTCACCCACGACCAGACGGAGGCCATGACCATGGGCGACCGCATCTGCGTCATGCAGGCGGGCCGCATCATGCAGGTCGCGACACCCAAGGAGCTTTACAACCATCCCGCCAATCTCTTCGTCGCCGGTTTCATCGGCACGCCGGAAATGAACCTGGTGGATGTGGCAATCGGCGGTGCGGAATTTGTGATCGCCGGCCAGCGCCTGCCGATCGGCGCGCATCTGGAGCAGCGGCTTTCGGCCAGACCCGCAGATGCCGTCATCGGCATCCGCCCGCAGCATCTTTCACTGGCAGGGGAAGCCGATGGTCCGGTGCTGCGGGCGAAACTCACCAATGCGGAGTTCATGGGCCACGAGGTCTATCTGCACGCCGATCTCGGTGGGCAGAAGATCGTCAGCGTGGTTGGCGCGGCGGAATTCGAGGCGCTCGGGCGCGACGGTATCCTGCGGCTGAAACCGGACCCGGAGAAGCTGCATATTTTCGACAAGGCCGATGGCCGCAACGTCTCGCTGTGAGGAGGGGACGGGCGTGCCTGATTTTTCGAGGAGGAGAAGAACAATGAAGACGATGACAGGAATGATGACGATGCTTGCCGGTGCCGCCTATGTGGCGATGGCGATGGCCCCGGCGGCAGGTGCTGCGGAACTGCGCATGTCGTGGTGGGGCGGCGAAAGCCGTCACGTGGCGACCCAGAAGGCCATTGCCGCCTGTGGTGAGAAATATGGCCACACCATCAAGGGCGAGTTTACCGGTTTCGATGGTTATCTGGAGAAACTCACCACGCAGATGGCGGGCAAGACGGAAGCCGATATCGTTCAGGTCAACTGGCCGTGGCTGCCGCTGTTTTCCAGGAATGGCGAAGGTTTTGCCGATCTACGCCAGCTGAAACCGCTCGATCTTTCGCAATGGGCCGAGAGCGATCTGGACGCGGGCTCTATGAACGGCGTGTTGCAGGGGCTTTCCGTCTCCACCACCGGTCGCGTCTTCTTCTTCAACGCCACCACCTTCGAAAAGGCGGGTGTTGAGATTCCGAAAACGTGGGATGAATTCTTCGCGGCAACGAAAACCATCAAGGAAAAGCTCGGCAAGGACTATTACACCTTCAATGCGGTGAAGGAGACTGCCCAGCTGCTGGCGACGCTGGCTGTCGTGCAGAAGACCGGCAAGGATCTGGTCGATCCCAAGACCAACCGCGTGGCCTGGACGCCGGAGGATCTGGTCGAGGGTATCTCTTTCGTCGGCAAGCTGGTCGAAACCGGCTCCATCCGCTCCCAGAAAGAGGAAGCGGCCGATGGCAACGTCAACCTCTATGAAAAACCGTCCTGGTCCGAAGGCCGCATCGCCGGCTCCTATGAATGGGACTCGACCTATTCGAAATATGCCGATCCCTTGAAGGAGGGGCAGGTTCTGAAACCCGTGCCGATGCTGAAGCGTGCCGATGCCGTGACCGAAGGTGTCTATCGCAAACCTTCCATGGTGTTTTCGATCTCGAAAAACTCGAAGAACCCGGAAGCGGCTGCACAGATACTGAACTGCCTTTTGAACGAGCCGGAAGGCGTCGATGCGCTCGGCACCTCACGCGGCCTGCCGGCCTCGAAGGCCGCGGCGGCCCGTCTGGGCGACAAGGGCGAGCCGGAAGTGCGGGCCGCCAACGCCATCGTCATGGCGGCATCGGGACCGGTGGTTTCACCCTTCAACGAACATCCGGAAATCCGCTCGGCCTTTATCGATACGCTGGAGGAATATGCCTATGGCCAGCTGACGGCGGAAGAGGCGGCCGAGCAGATCATCGATTCCACCAATGACGTTCTGGCCAAATTCGATTGACGACAATGGCCCGCCGCCGCTTCGGCATCGCGGCGGGCTCTCTATCCGGCTGCCGGATGATATGAAACATGTCGGCCGGGCGTTTGGCGGATATGCGCAAAAGACGAGAAAAGAGCATGAACAAACCCCTTATCATCGCGTCTTCGGCGCGAACGGCAGCGCTTTGCCTTGCCGCGCCCGGCGCGCGTTATCATCTGCCGGCACAAACGGCATGGCGTCTGACATCGCAGGACGGCGCTGAGCAGCGCGGTGAAACGGCAACCGTTGTGACGTTGCTGCACGAGTTGCTTCCGGATACGCGGTATGTCTTCGACGCGGAGGGGTTCGGTAGCGTGGAATTCACGACCGCACCCTGCGCCGGGCTTGTCGAAGCCGCGGCATATTCCCTGCGGCCGGATATTGGGCTCGATGATGAGGAGGGTGCGCGCGCCAATACGCAGGCGCTCGAAAATGCCGTTGCCGCCGTGCCCGCGGGCGGCACCTTGCGGCTTGGTCCAGGTGTCTGGACCGCCTTTCCGGTGCGGCTGAAAAGCGACATGACGTTGCATCTTGCAGAAGGCGCCGTGCTGCGCGCGCCTTCCATCCGCAGCGGATGGCCGATATTGCCCGCACGCGATGAGGCGGGCCGGATGCTGGGCAGCTGGGAAGGCTTGCCGGATGCCTGTTTTACCGCGCCGCTCCACGCCATCGGGGCAGATAATCTCGTGATCGAGGGCAGGGGTGTTCTGGATGGCTCCGGCGACAGGGGCGATTGGTGGAGCTGGCCGAAAGGAACGCGTGACGGCGCGCGGCGTCCGCGCGGCCTGCATCTCGTTTCCTGCCGCAAAACACAGCTTCTTGCTTTCACCATCCGGAATGCAGCCTCCTGGACGATCCATCCGCAGGGCTGCGAGGACCTGATCGCTGCGGGTCTCACCGTCGTTGCGCCGCACGACAGTCCGAATACCGATGGCTTCAATCCCGAAAGCTGCCGTAACGTGACGATTGCCGGCGTGCGCTTTTCCGTCGGCGATGATTGTATCGCGGTGAAGGCCGGGAAACGCGGTCCCGATGGCGAGGACGATCATCTGGCGGAAACGCGCGGCGTCCGTGTGCGCCATTGCCTGATGCAGCGCGGCCATGGCGGGCTGGTGATCGGTTCGGAAATGTCGGGCGGTGTGCATGACGTGGCGGTGGAGGATTGCGATATGGTCGGTACGGATCGCGGCCTGCGTCTCAAGACGCGGCGCGGTCGCGGTGGTGCGGTCAGCAATATCGCCATGCGCCGGGTGCTGCTGGACGGCGTGGAGACCGCGCTTTCCGTCAATGGCCACTATCATTGCGATGCCGACGGCCATGATGAATGGGTCCAGTCGCGAAACCGGGCGCCGGTCAATGACGGCACGCCCTTTATCGATGGCATTACCGTGGAGGATGTCGAAATCCGCAATCTCGCCCATGCCGCCGGCGCCTTTCTCGGCCTGCCGGAAGCCCCCATCCGCAATCTCGTCATTCGCAATCTCGCCATCGTCTCCCATGATCCGTCGGCGATAGCGACGCCGCCGATCATGGCCGACCGGGTGCGCCCCATGCGCCATGAGGCGATTGTTTTCGAACAGGCGGACGTCATCTGCGATGATCCGGCTCTTTTGAGTGACGCCTCCGTCTCCATTTCGTCAGATTTCGATTGAGAAAATCCATGAAACATACTGATTATTTTGATCAATTCTCCGAACGATACAGGCACTACAAGGGCGGCAGCTGGTGTTATGAGGATGGCTGTGTCTATCGTGGTCTGCTGCAATTGTTCGAGGCCACCGGTGAGGTTCGCTGGAAGGAGCATCTGCACCGTTTGTCCGGCGCCCAGGTGGCGAAGGATGGAACGCTCGCCGGTTACGATCCGCAGGAATACAATATCGACCATATCCTCGCCGGGCGTATCCTCTTTCCCCTTGCGGTACAAACCGGCGATGCACGTTATCTTGCCGCTGCGGAACATCTGGCGGGTCAGCTCCGCAGCCATCCACGTATCACCTCGGGCAATTATTGGCACAAGAAGCGGTATCCGCATCAGGTCTGGCTGGATGGGCTTTACATGGGGCTTCCCTTCCAGATCGAATATGCGCAGGCGACGGATCGCACGGAACTGATCGGCGATGCGCTTCGGCAATTCTCAGCCGCGCTTGCGCTGACGGCCGATGCCGGCGGGCTTTACGTCCACGGTTATGACGAGAGCCGCAACCAGCGCTGGGCCGACCCCGTGAGCGGCAAGTCGTCGGCCATCTGGGCACGGGCGGTTGGCTGGCTCGCCATGGCGTTGGTGGATGCACTGGTCATTTTGCCGGATGATGGCGCAACGGCTGAGCTTCGGGAAAGCGCGCGTCTGCTTCTGGCCGGTATTGTTGAGCGGCAGAGTGACGCCGGCCTGTGGATGCAGGTGCTCGATAATCCGGGTCTTGCCGGAAATTACGAGGAAACCTCGGCCTCGGCCATGTTCGCCTATGCGCTGCTGCGTGCGGTGCGGCTCGGGCTGGTGCAGGGCAAGGAGGCGCAGGCCGCCCTTTCGGCGGGCCGCCGGGCACTTGCGGCACTTCTGGAAACACGCCTCAAGGCGGATGACGGGGGCGTAACCCGCCTTGTCGGCATTGTGCATGTCGCAGGGCTGGGCGGCTTTGAAGGCAATTATCGTGATGGAACGCCTGAGTATTATCTGAGGGAGCCGGTCGTTTCCGATGACGCGAAGGGCGTCGGGCCGCTGATGATGGCTTACGCCGAAAGCCTGCTTCTGGAGTGACTGGCGAACCGCTCGCCGGACAGAGAGTGTCGCGGCGTGGGATCATGCCGCTCTGTTGAAGATCACAGTCTGGATCAGTCCCTGTTTCTTGTGGTTCGCGATGGTGATCCTGCCGCCGAAGCGTTCGATGATTTCCCGGGCGATGGCAAGGCCCAGCCCGACCCCGGGGATCGATTTGCGCCGCGCGAGATCGACGCGGAAGAAGGGCTCGAAAACCCGCCCGATCAGTTCCTGCGGAATGCCGGGGCCTTCGTCCCGGATTGTCACGACGATCTCGCTGTCGTCCTCGGTCAGATCGATATGCGCCTTCTTGCCGTGGGTGACGGCGTTGAGCATGAGGTTGCGCAGGGCCCGTTTGAGAGCCAGCGGTGCCGCCCTTATGGTCATGGCCGTATCCGGCTCGGTAAAATCGAGTGCGCCGGCATGGCCGAGATCGGAGAGTTCAACGACGATTTCGCCAAGAAGCGCGGCAAGATCGATCGTCTGGACACTGTCCTGGCTCACTTCCTCGCGCACCAGCAGAATGGCGCTGTCGGCAATGGCGTCCAGTTCCTCGAGGTCAGCAAGCCATTTGGTCCTTTCCTCGTCATTTTCGATGAATTCCGCCCTCAGGCGCATACGGGTCATCGGTGTTCTAAGATCGTGGCCGGCGGCGGCGACGAGGCGCATGCGGCTTTCCATAGCCGCTTTCAGGCGGCTGGCGAGTTCGTTCAGCGCCCGCGCCGTGGCGCGAATTTCACCCGGACCCGTTTCCGGCAGGTGCGGCAGGGAACCGTCGGGCCCGATGCTGGCGGCGGCATTTTCCAGCATGTCGAGCGGGCGGGTGATCTTGCTGGCGGCAAAGACCGAGACCGCGGCACTGCCGAGGATGATCAGCCCGATCCACATGCCGAAAATCTTCCAGCCGCCCGGCGGCGGACCCATATGCGGAATTTCCGCCACCAGCCATCCGTCTTTTTCCAGCGCGATAGCCGCCATGGGGGCAGGATTTCCCGGTGAACGGATGACCATTGCGGTGCGTGGCTCTCCAACCCGGGCCAGCGCCTTTTCCAGAAACTCCGACAGCATGCCGTCGAGATCGCCTTCCGGCGGCTTCTGTTCGATGCGGAAATAACCGGGCTGCTGCAGGGAGGGGTCGCGTTCGGCCATGGTGACGGCAAAAGCGAGACTGCGGGCCAGCGGCTCTATCGTGGCGCCGGGCGGCGGCGGCTGCAATGTCCGGTCGGCCACAATGGTGGCAAGCGCGATGACCGCAATGATGGAGGCGATCAGCAGGGCCGCGATGCGGTTTCTCAGCGAATTCATCGCTGCACCGGCAGGGTTCTCACCTGAACCGTCATCTGGTAGCCGCCATTGCGCACGGTCTTGAAGATCGGGGTTTGGGTGTCGGCGTCGAGCTTCTTGCGCAGCCGGCTCATCAGCACGTCGATGGAGCGGTCGAACGGTCCCCTGTCCTTGCCCTGTGTCAGGTCAAGAAGCTGGTCGCGGGAAAGAAGCCGGCCGGGCCTGTCGAGGAACACTTTCAGCAGATCGAATTCCGCTCCGGTCAGTTCGATCTTCTCGCCGCTGGCGCGTATGACCGAACGCTGTTCGGGATCGGCAGTGAAATCCGCAAAACCATAGGCGGCGGATGAGGGGCGCGGCGCTTCCTGCGGTGTCGCGCGGCGCAGCACGGCCTTGATGCGCGCCGTCAGTTCGCGCGGATTGAAGGGTTTGCCGAGATAATCGTCGGCGCCGATCTCCAGCCCGACGATGCGGTCCACATCCTCCTTCAGCGCGGTGAGGAGAATGACCGGCGTGCGTGGCCGGCGGCCCTGCAGATCGCGGCAGATATCGAGGCCGGAACCGTCAGGCAGCATCACGTCGAGCACGAT
Source organism: Rhizobium rhizogenes (assembly GCF_002005205.3). Next base: position 2,132,826 of record NZ_CP019702.2, read on the forward strand.
GAGATCGGGATCGGAGCTTGAGATGCGCTCCTCGAACTCGCGCCTGTCGGCCGCCATCGAGACCCGAAACCCCTGCGAACCGAGATATTTCGCGAGCAATGTACGTATTTCCGGATCGTCATCAACGATCAATATATGTGTCACCGAAACCGTCGTCATATCGTCCAACCTTTTGATGCCACTATACATAAGCGGCGAAAAGAAACGGCGGATTTTTGCAACGAAAGCTTTCCGGGGCGGCTCTGGCAACATTCGGTTACAAATCGGCCCATTGCGGAGGAGGACCGGAAACATTCGGACCAAGGCCGGAAACGTAACGCTCCTATCGTCCTTTCATGTTGGAAAACGGAAGGAAGGTAAGATGAGACACTCGCTACTGGCCACCGCCGTCATCGCGACAGCAATTATTGGCGCTTCGGCCGCTACGCAAGCGGCGGAAGAGAATGCGCCCGCACCCCAGCCGACGGAACAGGCCGCGCCGCCCTCCGCCAACCCTGACTTCGGTCCCGATCGTGGCCCGGATACGGGGCTGCGGCCGCCACATATGCGCAGGATGCCCGGGCCGGATGTCCTGGCGCTGGCGACGAAGCTTTCCGCGGCCGAAATCTATCTCGGCGTCACGCCGGAACAGCTTGGCCCGTGGCGTGCCTATACCACGGCGCTGATCGATCTCGTCTCGCCCGGCCCGGAGCGCAACCCGTTGCCGCCGATGCCGGGTGAAGGCAAGGCCAAACCTGAGCCGCGTCTTGCCGGCGAGGAGCTGGCAGGCATCATCGCGCAGAAGGCGGAAAAGGCGAAAGCCCTTCAGGATGCCGTTGCGGCGCTGAAACCGAAGCTTTCGCCGCAGCAGGTGCTGAAGCTTGCCGAGCTCGAGCGCGCCCTGATGCCGCCTCCGCCTCCCGGCCCGCGCCATGGGCCGTCCGAGGAGGGCCGCCTGCCGCCCCGGCACGGCGATATGCGGCCGCCGGTTCCCGAAATGGACCGGGGCTGACACGGGTTTTCGAAGCTTCCTCCTTTAATCTGCCCCCCAGTAAAGGAGGAAACCAGCCGGCAACGGCTGCAGCCGGGGGATCGCTCGCCTGCGATCCCCCGCATGATTTTAAAGCAGGACGATGATGATGAGATATTTCTATCTGATGCTGGCAACGGCCTTTGGTTTGAGCTTTGCCTGGTCGGTCGCGGCGAGAGAAAAGGCGGTTGACGTGCCGGCCGCGAAATCGCGGCAGGAAGGCAAACAGTGCCAGCCCGTCTGCGCCAGGGATCAACGTGAAAAGGCGGGCTCCGGGCGTCTTCGCAGCGCATGCCGCAAGGCAGCTGCGGGAAAATCCGCCGCTGCCTACGAATGGATCGAGGCTGAAAGAGGTTTCGTCCTCGTGAAACACGACATGACGCCGGTGTCTTCCTTTGAATAACCGGCCGGACAGGACATCAAGATGAAAACGGCACGCAAGGCAGGCGCATTGCTGGCGGTCGTCGCGCTCGCGGCGGGTGGTTACTGGCTATCCTCGCAATATACGCGGGCTGCCACGCCCTCCTACATCACGTCGCAGGTCACGCGCGGCGATATTGAGCAGACGGTGCTGGCGACCGGAACGCTGAAGCCGGTTCGCCTTGTCGCTGTCGGCGCGCAGGCCTCCGGCCGCATCACCGCCGTCAAGGTGGCGCTTGGCGATACCGTCGAGGCGGGTGATCTCATTGCCGAGATCGATTCCGTGACCCAGACAAACAGCCTGCGCACGGCGCAGGCGGCGCTTGCCAACGTGAAGGCGCAGCGGGTGGAAAAACAGGCGACACTGGTTCTCAATCGCCAGAGCCTCGCCCGCCAGCAGGAGATGGTGTCGAAAAACGCCGCCTCCCGCGCCGATTTCGAAAGTGCCACCGCGGCGCTCGCCGTCACCGAGGCGCAGATCAAGGCCATCGATGCGCAGATCGAGGAAGCGCAGGTTGCTGTCGAAACAGCCGAGGCCAATCTTGGCTATACGAAGATCACCGCTCCCATCGAAGGCACGGTTCTGTCGATCGTCAGCCAGGAGGGGCAGACCGTTAATGCCACGCAATCGGCACCGACCATCGTCATTCTCGGCCAACTGGACCGCATGACGGTGCGCACGGAAATATCCGAGGCGGATGTAACGCGGGTAAAACCGGACCTGCCGGTCTATTTCACGGTGCTGGGCGAACCGCAGCAGCGTTACGATGCGACGCTTGCCTCGATAGAGCCGGCGCCGGAATCGGTGCGCAGCGATTCCAGCTTCAGTTCCTCGACGTCCTCGTCATCCACTTCGTCCTCTTCCAGTACGTCGTCGTCGGAGGCGATCTATTATAATGGCGTATTCGAGGTGCCGAACCCGGATGGCAAGCTGCGCACCTATATGACGGCCGAGGTTCATATCGTTCTCGGTGAGGCGAAGGACGTGCTGACCATTCCGGCGTCGGCCCTCGGCAGCATGGATGGAAACGGTGGCTACGCCGTCCGCGTTGTTGATGCCAACGGAAAAATTTCCGACCGCAAGGTCGAAATCGGCCTGAACAACAAGGTCACGGCGGAAGTGCGCTCCGGTCTTGCCGAGAACGAACGCGTGGTGACCGGTGAGCGCTCGGCTGAAACCGCCACCAACGCCATGCCGGGGCCGGGTGGCCCGCCGATGGGGTTTTAAATCATGACCGAACCCCTGATTTCGCTCAAATCCGTGCGGCGGGATTATCCCTCCGGCGAAGGCACGATCAGCGTGCTGAAGGATATCGACCTTGCCATCGAGGCGGGCGAGATGGTGGCAATCGTCGGTGCGTCGGGATCGGGCAAATCGACGCTGATGAATATTCTCGGCTGCCTCGACCGGCCGACTTCGGGAAGCTACAGCATCCGGGGGCGGGAAACGGGAGGGCTCGATGCCGATGCGCTTTCGGCGCTGCGGCGTGAAAATCTCGGTTTCATCTTCCAGCGCTATCATCTGCTTTCAGAGCTTTCCGCGCTCGGCAACGTCGAAATTCCGGCGATCTATGCCGGAAAGGCGCAGGGAGATCGCAGGCACAATGCCGCAAGACTGCTGGGCCGCCTCGGCATGGCCGAACGCCTCGGTCACCGTCCCGGCCAGCTTTCCGGCGGCCAGCAGCAGCGTGTCTCCATCGCCCGTGCCCTGATGAACGACGCCGAGATCATTCTCGCCGATGAGCCGACCGGCGCGCTCGACAGCGCCAGCGGTGACGAGGTGCTGCGCATTCTCGATGAGCTGCATGCCGAAGGCCGCACCGTCATCATTGTCACCCATGACATGTCGATTGCCAGGCGTGCCGGACGGGTCATCGAAATCAGCGACGGGACGATCGTCTCCGACCGCAAGTCGGATAGGGTTGCCGCGCCGCGGGAGGAAACCCCGGCCGCTGCCGTTTCCGGCGGGATGTCCGGTATCGCCGGTCTTTTTTCCTCGCTGCGCGAAGCCCTGCACATGGCGCTTCTGTCGATGCGGGCGCACAAGCTGCGCACCTTCCTGACCATGCTCGGCATCATCATCGGCATCGCATCGGTCATCAGCGTCGTGGCCCTGGGGCAGGGGTCGCAGCAGCGCGTGCTGCAAAATATCTCCAGCCTCGGCACCAATACGCTGGAGATCTTCGCCGGCAAGGATTTTGGCGATATAAGATCGGGCAAGATCACCACGCTGGTCGTTTCCGACGCCGAGGCACTGGCCAAGCAATCCTATGTCGCGGCGGTGACGCCCACGGTCTCGACCTCCAGCACCGTGCGTTTCGGCGCAAAGGAGGCGAATGCGCTGGTGAATGGCGTCAGCGAGCGTTATTTCGTCGCCAAGGGCACCAAGCTGTCGCAGGGGCGCTTTTTCGATGCCGCAAGTGTCACGCAGAAGGCGCAGGAAGTTGTGATCGACGAGAACACCCGAAAATCGCTGTTTGCGGATTTCGACGGCAGTCCGGTCGGTCAGGTCATTCTCATCGGCAAGGTGCCGGCCCGTATTGTCGGCATAACGCAGGCGCAGCAGGGTGGTTTTGGCTCAAGCCAGAATCTCTCGCTTTACCTGCCCTATACTGCCGTCCAGTCGCGCTTTCTCGGCAGCCTGTCGCTGCGCAGCATCACGGTGCAGGTGGCTGATGATGTCGATGCCGCCATTGCCGAGCAGGCGGTGACGACACTTCTCACCCAGCGTCATGGCACGCGGGACTTTTACATTCTCAACACTGACGATATCCGCCAGACCATCACCAGCACCACGCAGACCATGACGCTTCTGGTCGCGGCGATTGCGGTGATTTCGCTTCTGGTGGGCGGTATCGGCGTGATGAACATCATGCTCGTTTCCGTTTCCGAACGCGTCTCGGAAATTGGCGTGCGCATGGCGGTGGGTGCGCGGCGCACCGACATTCTGCGCCAGTTTCTGATCGAGGCGGTGCTTGTCTGCATCATCGGCGGAACGCTCGGGGTCCTGGGCAGCCTCGGCTTCGGCGCGCTTTTTTCCGTCTTCAGCAGCAATTTTGCGATGGTCTATTCCACGACGTCTATCATCGCCGCTTTTGTCTGCTCGACGCTGATCGGCGTGGTCTTCGGTTACCTGCCGGCCCGCAACGCGTCGAAACTCGATCCCGTCGCGGCGCTCTCGGCGGGGTAGATCACGGATATCATGCCGGGTCTGGCGACCTGCGGGCGATGCGGATAAAATTCGGACAGCGTTGAACGGTTTGTGACTGGAAGAGATGAGCCGCGGCGCGATAAACCTCGTTTTTCGCAGTATAATCCGAATCCAGTGTCACCGAGCCCCAACGCCATGATCCCATCGCCCCCGGAACGCTTCATCTTGCTTGACGGCATAAGGGGTGTGGCTGCGCTCTTTATCGTTCACCGCCATGCGGAGCAGTTTTTCGGCAGGGATCCGGCGTCGAGCTATCTTGCCGTGGATCTGTTTTTTGCTCTCAGCGGCTTCGTGCTGGCCCATGCCTACAGCAGGAAATTATACGAGGGCGCGATTACGCCCGGCTTTTTCATGAAGGCACGCTTTGCGCGTCTTTATCCGCTCTACGTTCTGGCGCTGGTGCTGATGGCGGCCTATTTCATCTGCCTTTATGTGCTGGGCCTGCCGACGCCGATCGACGATCTGCATCGTCTCATCGATCCCGGCGAACTGGCTTTTGCCCTGGTGACCGGGTTGCTGTTCTTGCCCGCGCCCTTCACGCTGACCCTGAATGGCGCGCTGTTTCTCGTTAGCCCGGCATGGTCGCTTTTCAATGAGCTGGTGGTGAATGCGGTTTATGCCCGCTGGGGTGTCCGTGCGACGACAAGACAGACGGCGGTGGTGCTCTTCATAAGTGCCGTTGTGCTCATGGTGGCGGCCGCGGAATTCGGCAAGCTGCATGCCGGTTTCCGCTGGCATGAAATGTATGCCGGCATGGGCCGTGTGTTCTTCTCGTTTTTCGCCGGTGTGCTGATCTACCGTTTTCGCAATCGCGTGCCGGAATTAAAGCCGGTTCAGGCCGCTCTCTGTCTCGTGCTGGTCTGCTTCATCCTCGCCGTGCCCATGTCCGGCGGGCTTCGGCCGTATTTCGATCTCGTCGTGGTGCTGCTCGTCTGGCCGCTGCTGCTGTTCGTGGCCAGCAGGACGGTTCCGGGGCCGAAGGTCGGTGCTGTCTCGGCGTTCCTGGGCACGGCGTCCTATGCGGTCTATGTGCTGCACATTCCGCTTCTGGCCTGGACGGAGTTTCTGATCCCGGCGGCCACGCGGCAGGGCGTCGCCCTGCCGGCCGGCATCGCCTTCCTCGTCGCCACGACGTGCCTGTCATGGTGGCTGACGGTTTATTATGACCAGCCGGTTCAGAGATGGCTGAAAAACCGTCTGAGAAAACACGCGCAAATCCGCCAGCCGGTCTAGTTCAGCGGGCCGGTCTGCGGATTTCAGTAATGGGCGAAAATCGGTGCCGTCAGCACGAAAGCTGCGACGAGGCTGATGATCGTCAGTTTTGCCGCTCGCATGCGGCGCATTCTGCGGCCGCTCCAGTCATACGTCATACTCACCCTCCACGCAGACGCAAAACGCATCGGATGGAGCCCGTCCGCACTTCTGCAGGCCGGGCACGGCAGTGCCGCACATCCCATCCGCAAACCGCGTGCCACGCCTGATCCGTGCACGGCAGTTCCAATTTCAGTTTTGCCTGATATACGGCATTTGCCAAGCCGTTATTTTCATCGGTGATTTTGAAGGTCTCGACCGCCTTACCGATAAAGCGGCGGCAGGCCCTGGATCGCATAACGCGGCAGGGGCTTCCAGGGCTTGACGCGCTCATGTTTGTGAACGCCGAAGAGAAAGAGCATTTCCTCCGAAAGATCGACAGGGTCGGTCAAGCCGTTCTGAAACAGCTGGATCACCTTGCGGGCTGCATTGGTGTAGAGAATGGCCTCATCATCGATGAGATCGTGGTCATAACCCAGACCTTCGAGTACCGACTGGAGCATTTTGAGGTCCTGCGACGAGATGATGCAATTGTCACATGCGGAAGACATGATGTCCTCCTTTCCTGTGGAGTGCGCAAAGCCGGAGCGCCACGCGTCCGCCCGGACGCCATGCGAGGGCGCTTCAACGTCTTGAATGACGGGCAACGCCAGAAACCGTATCCGGTGTCCCGGCCGATGCCGCCATGCATGTCGTGTAAAATCGCGAAACGGTCCTGTCGGTCAACGACATGCGCAGGACGGGCAGGGACGGCATGAAGCCTGGCGGCGATACGCCCTTTCATTACCGATGCCGGAGCGTGCGCCCTTTAAGGGGGATAGGCAAGTTAATTCCGTTGCAGGCGCCTGTGCGATGAAATTTGTGATCGCGGATATGACAGGCAACAAAAAAGGCCGGGGCAATATTGCACCGACCTTCCTCATATCGCTCTCAACACCAGTGCCAGTACATCCGTGGTCAAAAGTCTGAAGCGACTAGAGCAACTGCGAACGACGATTTCATTCGCGCTCACCAGCAGTTGCCATGATGGTGATATAAGTGGGCATTGTGGCCAAAACAAGTCCGGCATCCCTGATAATGCTTCTGGTGTCGTGACTTTCCGCCTCACGCCCTGCATTGTTTCTTTGCCATCCGTGACGCTGGCCAGCGAAACGGCATCGCCGCAAGGGGGCGATTTTTTTGCAGGAGGGCTCAAAAGCCCAAAACAAAAGGCCGGGCTTTAACCCGACCTCTCACAATCACTCGAACCTGCAGCCAGTACATCCGTGGTCTGCGGGGTCAAATGATGAATATCAAGCTGCCTGAAGGTTGTCGGCAGAGCTTTTTCCAGACCGGCGGTCCTGAACGATCTCGTAGCTGATCTTCTGGCCGTCGTTCAGCGAACGCATGCCTGCGCGCTCGACAGCGGAAATGTGAACGAAAACGTCCGTGCCGCCATTGTCAGGCTGAATGAAGCCGAAGCCCTTGGTGGCGTTGAACCATTTTACAGTACCAGTGTTCATAACGATTTTCTTTCCTGGAATCGTTGTGGTTCCCGCGATACCTTGCGGGATTGGATCGATTATTTGAGAGGAAATCCGACGGGGAACATGGTGTTCCGGAAACGACGTCACAAGCAATGGTCGATGGAATTAATATAGGCACAATTTTTGATTTTGCAATGATCGCTTCGGGAAAATGGGTATTCCACGCCTCTTGATCGGTTAAGCTTCTGTTTCTAATCCAGAATATAATTCCTGCACGAGGCTGCTGCGCAATCGGCGGTCAGCCGGCCCCGGGGGTCACATCCTTAGCGTCGTCGTCCGGCAGGCTGCCTGCGCCTGGCGTCTTGTCATGGTCGGTCAGAGAAGGTTTGGCGTGCGGGCCGGCGGGCGGGATATCACTTGCCTTGGAGGCTTTTTTGTCTTCCGTTTTCGGCTTCTGCGGCTGTGTCATCGGCGTTCTCCTTTGGAAAGGAAAACGCGGGGAAGAGGGTGAGGTTCCGCAGCCGCGCAAGGCGGAAACGGCCTTGAAACGTCAGCGGCGGGACCGCGGTTTCTTTTCTTCCCGGTTCATGTCGCGCCCCACCCATTTGAAGAAAATGAACAGGCTGACGCCGATGATGATGAGCGGAACGAAGGATTCAAAACTGGACATGATTCACTCTTTCTTCCCCCGGCCATCATCTTACCGGCATGGAAGAAACGCGTAATCTGCGGAATGTCGTCCGTTCTTTTTTGGCAATTGCGGCGCGCGGCCCGGCGCTCGAAAGGGCCGCGCGCCGAAGATTCTAGAGCGGCAGTGATTTCACCGCTTCGGAGCCGCCCTCGCGGGCACTCTTCAATGCCGCCACGCCACAGAGAACCGACATGGCGCCGGCGCGTGAACCCGCCCGCTGGCGCAGCCGGTCATTCGAGCCCGGTTTGAAGATCATGTCACGCATACGGTTATCGCCACCGTAATGGCCGCCCGGCTCATGCGGCACCCAGATGCGCTCGACGCCGCCGCCGAAGCTTTTGACCAGCAGGATTTCATCGGCCGGCGGCTCCGTCCAGGGCTGCTTTTCATATTGGCGCATCTCGATGCGGCCCTTATGGCCGTTGAAGGCGATGTGATGACCCTCGATCGGCATATAGGTGTTGAGCGAATAGGATACCTGCACGCCGCTCGCATAACGGATCGAGGCGCTCATCGTATCGGGGATATCGATCTCTTCGCGGAAGACGCAGGCATCACGCATATAACCGTCAATGCTCGAAGGATCTTCATAGAGCGCATCGAGGAAAGGATCGGCGCCGAGATCCATGAAATAATCGCACTCATCCTTGTGCGGACAGGTGCGACAGCGCGTTCCGCGGAACGGGCCGTTCTTGCCGTAATGCAGCAGCTGTCCGAACCCCTTCACTTCCACGGGATCGGAATCGAGATACCAGTTCAAGAGATCGAAATGGTGGGTGGCCTTGTGCACGAACAGGCTGCCGGAATGTTCGGTGAAGGCGTGCCAGCGGCGGAAATAATCCGCGCCGTGCTGGTTATCGAGATACCAGTGGAAATCGACTGACGTGACCGTGCCGATGGCCCCGTCGTCGATCAGTTCCTTGATCCGCGCGGCGGTGGGAGAGAAACGGTAATTGAAGGACACATCGACCCGGCGGCCGCTTTTGGCCTCCGCTGCACGAATACGATCGATCTTTTCCGGGGTGGTGGTCATGGGTTTTTCGCTGATGACATCGGCACCGCCCTCCAGCGCCCGGATGATGATGTCGTCATGGGTATCGTCAGGCGTGCAGACGATCACCAGTTCCGGTTTTTGCTCCAGCATCATCCGGTCGAAATCGTCATAAAGCGGTGCGTTCGATCCCATCATGGCGCGGGCGCGTTCGGCGCGCATCAGGTTCAGGTCGCAAATGCCGACCAGCTCGACATAATCGCTCCAGCCGGCCAGAAGTTCGCGGCCCCACATGGTGGTGCCGCGATTGCCGGTGCCGACCAGCGCATAGCGTTTGCGTTTCACCTTTTCAGGCATCGTCTCTCTCCCGGATAATCAACAAACAGTCTTGAAACGCTCGACCACGGTGGACAGGACCTCGTCCATTGGCCGTGCCTGCCAGCGATGCGAAAAGATTTCCACTTCCTGCGGGCCGTGGAAGCCGGCGGCCTCGATCATGGCGCGAAATGCCTTCAGGTCAATCACGCCGTCGCCCATCATGCCGCGATCATTGAGCGGATCGGTGGTCGGCACCAGCCAGTCGCAGATGTGATGGGCAAGGATTTGCCCGTTCCTGCCGGCCCGCGCCACCTGTTCCTCCAGTTCCGGGTCCCACCAGACGTGGTAAACGTCGATGGCAACGCCGGTGCCGGCCCCCAGCCGGTCGCAGAGATCAAGCGACTGTTTCAGTGTGTTGAAGCAGGCTCGCTCGGCGGCGTAAAAGGGGTGAAGCGGTTCGATGGCCAGCGGCACGCCGGCGTCCCGCGCATAGGGCAGAAGTTCGGCCATGCCGTCTTCCACCATCTGCCGCGCGCCTTTCAGATCGCGCGAACCGGCGGGCAGGCCACCGACAACAAGCACAAGGCAATCGGCCTTCATTGCTGCCGCTTCATCGACGGCGCGTTTATTATCCTCGATGGCGCGGCGACGGCCTTCCGCATCGGGGGCGGGGAAAAAGCCGCCCCGGCAATGGCCGCTGAGGCGCAGGCCGTTCTGTTCGACAATGCGGGCGGCTTCCGCGAGCCCGACGCCGTGCACCTGTTCGCGCCAAGGCGAAATGGCGGTGATGCCATGGGCAAGGCAGGCATCAACGATGGCGCCAAAAGCACCGCCCTGGCGCACGGTGGCGAAATTGATGGAAAGGCCCTCAAGGCTCATATCGATATCTCCCCTAGTTCTGCTGCCTCAGCCAATGCCCCGGACCGAAAGAAACGCCTTCATGCGGTGCGTTGCGAGATCCGGTTCGGCGAGCACATTGGCCCTGTCCGCCAGCCGGAAAAGCTCGGCGAAATGCTGCGTGGAGCGGGTGCTTTCCTGCCCGCCGACCATGGTGAAATGCTCCTGCAATCCGTTGAGATAGGCGAGGAACACCACGCCGGTCTTGTAGAAGCGCGTCGGGGCCTTGAAGATATGGCGCGACAGCGCCACCGTCGGCTCCAGAATATCGAAGAATTCATTGTCCGCGCCACGCTTCAGGCTGGCGAGAGCTTTGGAGGCAGCCGGCGCAATGGCGTCGAAAATGCCGAGCAGGGCGTCCGAATGCCCCTGTTCGTCACCGGCGATCAATTCGGCATAGTTGAAGTCGTCGCCGGTATACATGCGCACACCAGCCGGCAGGCGGCGGCGCATGACGATTTCCTTTTCCTTGGAAAGAAGCGAAATCTTGATGCCGTCGATCTTGTCGGCATTTTCCTCGATCATGGCAAGGCAGGTTTCCATGGCCTGCATGTGGTCACCGGAGCCCCAGTAACCCTCGAGTGCGGGATCGAACATTTCACCCAGCCAGTGGATCACCACTTTCTGCTCGGCGCGGGAAAGCACCCTGGCATAAGCCTTGAGATAATCATCCGGCGAGCGGGCAGCAGCGGCCAGCGCGCGGCTTGCCATAAGGATAACGCGCCCGCCTTCCCCCTGAACAAAATCAAGCTGTTCCAGATAGGAGTCGATAATCTGGTTTAGATCATAACCGCCACTATCAAGATGGTCTGTGCCCACACCGCAGGCAATCAGCGCATCCTTGCGGCTGGCTGCTTCCCTCAGCGAACGGGAGATCAGTTCCTGCGCCTGCGGCCAGGCCAGCCCCATGCCGCGCTGCGCCGTGTCCATCGCCTCGGCGACACCGAGGCCAAGGTCCCACAGGCGGTGACGGAAGCGCAGGGTCGCGTCCCAGTCGATGGCGGGCGTCAGCCACGGGTCATTATCGGCAAACGGATCGGCCACCACATGGGCGGCGGCGAAAGCGACGCGGTTGAAATCCGCAGCACTTCGTTTTTCAACCGCGACGGGCGTGCCGGACAATTTGTAGACCTCGATACTACGGTCGTCCTTCGGTAGCTTGAGTTCGCTCACGTCAGCCTCCTCAAGAGATTGCGGGAACGTCGAGCCAGCGGCGTTCCTTCCACGATCTCAGTCCCAGTTCGGCAAGCTGCACGCCCTTCACGCCTTCCATCAGCCCGTAGGGCCATGGGTCATTGTCGACGAGATGGCGCACGAACATTTCCCATTGCGCCTTGAAGCCGTTGTCATAGACGACATTATCAGGCACTTCCTGCCAGGTCTTGTAGAAATCGATGGTCTGCGGCTGGTCGGGGTTCCACACCGGTTTCGGGGTATTGGTGCGGTGCTGGGTGAAGCATTTGGTCAGGCCCGCCACCGCCGAACCATGGGTGCCATCCACCTGGAAGGTGACGAGATCGTCGCGGCGCACCCGCACCGCCCATGAGGAGTTGATGTGGGCAATGGCGCCGCCTTCCAGCTCGAAAGTGGCATAGGCCGCATCGTCGGCATCCGCCTTATAGGCTTTGCCCTGCTCATCGAAACGTTCCGGAATATGGGTGGCGCCGAGGCAGCTCACCGATTTCACCGGGCCGAACAGATTGTCGAGCACATAACGCCAGTGGCACAGCATATCGAGAATGATGCCGCCGCCATCCTTCAGGCGGTAGTTCCATGACGGGCGCTGCGCCGGCTGCCAGTCGCCCTCGAACACCCAGTACCCGAACTCGCCGCGCACCGAGAGGATTTTGCCGAAAAATCCGCTGTCGCGCAGCATGGCGAGCTTGCGCAGGCCGGGCAGGAACAGCTTGTCCTGCACCACGCCGTGCTTGATGCCGGCGCTTTCGGCGAGCCGGGCAATCGCCAGCGCCTCTTCCATCGTGTCGGAAATCGGCTTTTCGCAATAGACGTTCTTGCCAGCCTTGATGGCTTTCTCCAGCAGGCTGCCGCGCATCTGCGTCGTGCCGGCATCGAAGAACAGCGTATCGTCAGGGTTTGCAAGCGCCGCATCGATATCGGTCGTCCAGCGGGCGACATTATGCTTTTTCGCGATTTCCTCGATCTTTGCGCCGTTGCGGCCGACCAGAATGGGGTCAAGCATGACCCTTTCGCCGTTCTTCAAAAGCACGCCGCCCTGATCGCGAATAGCGAGAACGGAGCGAACGAGATGCTGGTTGTAACCCATGCGGCCGGTGATGCCGTGCATGATGACGCCGATACGTTTCATGAATTTCCTCCCAAGGCGGCCTTTTCCCGAAAGCCGCTTCCGTCAAACATGGCAATTTGTAACCATTTGGTTATTTGTGATCGTGAAGGATGCGATCTGTCAAGGTGTTTTTGGCGGACAGAATTCAAATTTCGAGAGAGGCCGACGTCCGCCTTCTTCACCGCGCCGCAAAAGAAAACGACGCGCTTCGCGGATGCGAAAGCGCGTCGTCGCTGTTGTTAAACGAGAATTCGGTTCTGCCGGCTCAGACTGGCCGCACTGCAGCAAGCAACGTGTCGACGATGTGCTGGCCCCATCTTTCCAGTTCGGCAGGGTCGGTCAGGTCGCGCTGGAAGATCGTCGAGAGCGTGAACCGGTTCGAAAGATAGAAAGCGCCGAGTGAAGCGATGGTCAGATAGACGTCGATCGGATCGAGGCCGTCACGGAACTCGCCGGTGTCACGGCCGCGCCGCAGCACCTCTTCCAGCTCCGAAATGAAATTCGAATGCATGGCGGCAATCGTCGGGGATTGCCTGAGATAGCGGGCTTTATTGAGGTTTTCGGTGGCGAGGATGCTCAGGAATTCGGGGTGATCGAGGAAATAATGCCAGGTGAAAAGCGCAAGCTCCCGCAGCCCCTCCGATGGGGGCTTGCGGGTGAGGTCGAGCCGCCTTTCGGTGTGGCGAATATGGCGATAGGCATCTTCCAGAACCGCGAGATAAAGCGCATCCTTGTCGCCGAAATAATGGTAGATCATCCGCTTGTTGGTGCCGGCGCGGCGGGCGACTACATCTATCCGTGCCCCCGCCAGCCCCTTGGCGGCCACCTCGCGGCGGGCGGCTTCAAGGATGGCGGCCCGGGTTCTCTCAGGGTTTCGCACCTGTGCGGTGGCGCGTTTGCGCTTGGGGGCAGGCGCTTTTTCCGAAGCCGGATCGAGTGGCTGGTTTTTTGTCGTTTCTTCCATTTCAGCACCCGCTTGACAATGTTTGCGATCAGTGTTCCCATGTAACCAATTAGTTATAAAACGGCAAGTGTCGTTTACGTTCATCATCAATTGGCAGTCAATAGGGAGGAGTTGCCAATGCCCATGATGCTTCACAGGAGAGGTGTGCTTTCAGCAGGGCTTGCGGCCCTGTCGCTTGCAACATTGGGAGGAGGGTCGGCGCAGGCGCAGGCCGCGCGCCTTCGCATGTTGTGGTGGGGGTCGCAGGAACGCGCCGATCGCACCAACAAGGCGATATCGGCCTACAAGCAGGTCAAGCCGGATCTCGATATTGCCGGCGAATTCGCCGGCTGGAGCGATTACTGGCCGCGCCTTGCCACGCAGGTGGCGGGCCGCAACGCGCCTGACCTGATCCAGATGGATTATCGTTACATCTTCGAATATGGCCGTCGCGGCGCGCTTGCGCCGCTCGATGAATATATCGGCAAGGGCCTGAAGATCGAAGATTTCGGCAAGATGAACATCGATTCCGGCCGGGTCGATGGCAAGCTTTACGGCATTAATCTCGGCGTCAATTCCAGCGCCGTTTTCTTCGACCAGGCGGCCTGGGAAAAATCCGGCGCGACGCCGCCGGCGACCGGCCAGACCTGGGAAGAATTCGCCGAAAACGCCGCCAAGCTCAGCAAGAACAAGCCGAAGCCCGGTTATTACGCCACGGCCGACGCCAGCGGCGTGGAGCCGAGCTTCGAGAACTGGCTGCGGCAGAACGGTAAATCGCTTTATACGCAGGATGGCGGTATCGGCTTTGATCCGACGGATGCGACCAAGTGGTTCACCATGTGGGCGGATCTGCGCAAAAGCGGCGCCTGTGTGCCGGCCGATGTTCAGGCACTGGACCAGCTCAATATCGAGACCAACCCGTTGACGACAGGCAAGGCGGCGACCGCTTTTGCCCATTCCAACCAGTTCGTGGGATATCAGGCGCTCAATAAGTCCAAACTGGCGATCAGCTCCTATCCGAAGAGCGCGAAGGATGGTCCGTCCGGCCATTATCTGAAACCCTCGATGCTCATCAGCGTTGCCAATGGCAGCGCCGGCATTGAACAGGCGGTCGGTTTCATCAACTTCCTCGTCGCCGAACCACAGGGCATCGATATCCTCGGTGTCGAACGCGGCGTTCCGGCCTCGGAGTCCATGCGTAACGCGCTTACCCCCAAGCTCGATGACGTCAGCAAGAGCATGGTGGAATATATTGCCGAGATTACCCCCGGCGTCGGCGATCTGCCGCCGGCGCCGCCTCCGGGCGCAGGCGAGTTCGCCTTTGTCCTGAAACGCACGGCGGAGGAAGTCGGCTTCGGCAAGATTTCGCCTGAAGAGGGCGGTGACCGCCTCGTCAAGGAATCTGAAACCGTTATCAAACGGAAGTGATTGCGTATGGCATTTCGATCTGAAACTCTTGTGGGGGAGAGCCGTGGCGCGGCTCTCCCGAAGCGGGGCAGCGTGAAGCGGATGTTCGACCGCAATATTCACGCCTACCTGTTTCTTCTGCCCTGGCTGATAGGCTTCTTCGGCCTGACGCTGGGCCCGGCGCTCGCGTCGCTTTACCTGTCTTTCACCAATTATGACCTGTTGCAGTCGCCGGACTGGGTGGGGGCGGCAAACTATGTGCGCATCGCCACCGATGATCCGAAATTTGCAGCGGCCATGCAGGTGACGTTTACCTATGTGCTGCTGTCCGTGCCGTTAAAGCTCATCTTCGCCCTGCTGGTGGCGCTCGCCTTCAATCGCGGCATCAAGGGTTTGACGCTCTACCGGGCGATCTTCTATCTGCCGTCGCTGCTGGGTTCCAGCGTGGCCATTGCCGTGCTCTGGCGCCAGCTTTTTGCCTCCGACGGTCTCGTCAACATGATCCTGTGGCAGGCTTTCGGTTATGAAGGACCAAGCTGGATTTCCAACCCGGATTATTCGATCTACACGCTGGTCATCCTGTCCGTCTGGCAGTTCGGTTCGCCGATGATCATCTTCCTCGCGGGTCTGAGACAAATCCCGCAGGATATGTATGAAGCCGCCGAAATCGATGGTGCAAGCAAGGTGCGGCAGTTCTTCCGCATTACCCTGCCGCTCCTGACCCCGGTGATCTTCTTCAACGCCGTGATCCAGACGATCGATGCCTTCAAGGCCTTCACGCCTGCCTTCATCATCTCCGAAGGCACCGGCGGGCCGATCAACTCGACGCTGTTCTACACGCTCTACCTCTATCAGGAAGCCTTTGGTTTCTTCCGCATGGGCTATGCCTCGGCGCTTGCCTGGATTTTGGTGATCATCATCTCGCTGTTCACGGCCTTCTCGTTCCTCAGCGCGAAATACTGGGTGCATTACGATGACTGACGCTGTTACCGCCCCTCGGCCCGGACAAGGCCCGCAACGCACACCGCTGAAATCGGTGATGCTCCACACCGCGCTGATCATCGCTTCCTTTGCGATGCTCTATCCGATCCTGTGGATGATTTCAGGTTCGTTCCGGCCGCAGGATGAGCTGTTCGGTTCTTCCTCGCTCATTCCCTCGTCGGTCGATATCGGCGGTTATATCCGTGGCTGGACCGGGCTGCAGGTGAGTTTCGGGCAGTTCTTCTGGAACTCCTTCTTCATCTCGGTGCTCGCCACCATCGGCAATGTGGTCGGCTGCTCGCTCACAGCGTTCGCTTTTGCAAGGCTGCGGTTCGGTGGGCGCAATTTCTGGTTCGCGCTGATGCTCGGCACCTTGATGTTGCCCTATCACGTCGTGCTCATCCCGCAATATATCCTGTTTCTGGAAATGGGCTGGGTGAACACCTCGCTGCCGCTGATCGTGCCGAAGTACCTCGCGACGGATGCCTTCTTCATCTTCCTGATGGTGCAGTTCTTCCGCGGTATCCCGCGTGAACTGGACGAGGCGGCTGTCATGGATGGCTGCTCGCCCTTCCGCATCTACTGGAAGATCATGCTGCCCCTGTCGCTGCCGGTGCTGGCGACGGCCGCCATCTTTTCCTTCATCTGGACCTGGGACGATTTCTTCGGTCCGCTGATCTATCTGAACGACATCAACACCTACACCGTGCAGCTCGGCCTCAGATCCTTCGTGGATTCCACCGGCAGCTCGGACTGGACCTCGCTTTTCGCCATGTCCAACCTGTCACTGGTGCCGGTCTTCCTGTTCTTCCTGTTTTTCCAGCGGCTGCTGATCGAAGGCATCGCCACGACGGGAATGAAACGCTGAACCGAGGAAACCGGACCGAGAACGCATTTTATAAGACCATCAACACTGTCGCGGCCGCCCTTGGCGCGGCGCGACAGTCGGGAGAAACAGCATGGCAAGTAGCATTACTCTGGAAAAAATCGTCAAGCGGTTCGGCGCTTTTCCGGTCGTTCACGGCATCGATCTGAAAATCGAACCGGGTGAATTCACCGTTTTTGTCGGCCCCTCGGGCTGTGGCAAATCCACGCTTTTGCGCATGATTGCCGGGCTGGAGGAAATCTCCGAGGGTGATCTTCGCATCGATGGCGAAAGGGTCAACGAAACAGCCGCCTCCAAACGCGGCATCGCCATGGTTTTCCAGTCCTATGCGCTTTATCCGCATATGAGCGTCTACAAGAACCTCGCATTCGGTCTGGAAACGGCGGGCTACAAAAAACCGGAAGTCGAGGCGCGGGTGCAGAAGGCCGCCGATATTCTTCAGATCGGCCCGCTGTTGCAGCGCAAGCCGAAGGCGCTTTCCGGCGGCCAGCGCCAGCGTGTCGCCATCGGCCGGGCCATCGTGCGCGAGCCGAAAATCTTCCTCTTCGATGAGCCTCTGTCCAACCTCGATGCCGAACTGCGCGTGCAGATGCGCGTCGAAATCGCCAAGCTGCACCAGACGCTCGGCAGCACCATGATCTATGTGACGCATGACCAGGTGGAAGCCATGACGATGGCCGACAAGATCGTCGTGCTGCGTGACGGCCGCATCATGCAGGTCGGCCGCCCGCTCGATCTTTACAATAATCCCGCCAACCAGTTCGTGGCCGGCTTCATCGGCTCGCCGAAGATGAACTTCCTCTCCGCCAAAGTGGTTTCAGGCGACAGTTCCAACCGCACCATCGAAGTGGCCGGCCAGCGCATCGTGCTGGAAAAACCGGTTGCGGCCGGCGAAGGCGAACCATTGACCTTCGGCGTGCGCCCCGAACACGTCAACCCGCAGGCGCAATCCTCGCTCGGCGAGGCTTCCATCCAGCTCGTGGAACATCTGGGCGGCTCGACGGTGGTTTACACCAACACCCCGGACGGCCAACCGGCCACCGTGCTGCTCGACGGCCAGCGCCCAATCCGCATCGGCGAGACCATTCCCTTTGCGTTCGATCTGGCCAAGACCCATCTGTTCGGGGCGGATGGGCGGCGGATATGAGAGTGGGTGGGTGAGAGCTGTCTCACCACAGGGCGGCTAACGAAGTCCGCAAAGCTCGCGTTATCATCCTCGGGCCTGTCCCGAGGATGATAACGTGTTGATTTTGTTCAACTTGATTAGATTCCCGGCACAGGGCCGGGGATGACGTCGCGTGTGAGGTTGCAATCGTGCACTAATCGGCCACTCTGTGGCCGGCGAGTATCTCGCGTAGCGTCACCGCATCTTCCGCAAACTGGCCGACATCGTCGCCCCTGACGAATTCCAGCATTGCATAAGCCGGTTTCGTCCATTCGCTCTGCGGTAACGCCTCGACACACGACCGCCAATAATCGGCGCGCTCGGCAAGCGGCAGGCGACTGGTGTCGGCAAGCCATGCAAAGACGTGCAGATGGCAGATGCGTGAGCCGATTTCCGATATTTCAGCGAGAGCCTTTTCGAGCGGCAGGCCGGGTGCCGGCTGCCAGTAGAAAAAGAGGTTGGGCATGGCCAAATCCTGCGCCAGTTGCAGTGCCGAGGGCAGGGTGTCCGTCAGTGAATTGGGGTGATATTCCAGCCCGATCGTCATGCCGTAATCTTGCGCATGGCGGGCGATCTCTGCCAGTGCCTCGGTGGCCGTGCGGCGCTCGGCGGGAGAGTAGTCGGTGGAGGGCCTTTTGCGTTGGCCCGGCCAGATGCGGATATGGCCGGTGCCGAGCGTTTTGGCGGTTTCGAGAACGGCGGTCAAATCTTGCCGCGTGAAATCCGGCGCGAAGATGTAGGAGCCGTAGGAGGAGACGGTCAGGCCCGCTTTAGCGGTCCGCTCGGCCACATCCCTTGCGTTTTCGAGATCGCCCGGCGGCACATGGATATCCGCGCCCCACTCTATTGCCTTGATGCCGTTTGCGACGGCAAGGTCGATGGCGGCCTGCGGCGACAGGGAGCGGAAGGTGACGGAGCAGAGGCCCGGCTCGAAAATTCTCATGCGATCAGTTCCAGATGTTCCGGCCGCACCTGCTGTTCAAGTGCCGCGCCCTGGCAAAAGCGTTCGATTTCCGCGATTGCCATGTCGCCCAGCCTGGCGCGTTCGAGGCCTACGGCGCCGGCGATGTGCGGTGTCAGAAAGACGTTGGGCAGGCTGTAGAAGGCAGAGTCCGGCGGCGGCACTTCCGGATCGGTCACATCGATGACGGCTTCGATACGCCCGGTTTTCAGTTCCGCCAGCAGCGCCTCTTCATCGACGAGTGCACCGCGCGCCGTGTTGATCAGGGTTGCGCCGTCCTTCATCCGGGCGAGCGCTTCCGCGCCGATCATATGCCGGGTCTGCGGCAGCGACGGCGCATGCAGCGAAATGACGTCGCTGATTGCCATCAGCGCATCAAGCGCTACCAGTCGCACACCAAGGCGCTCCGCCTCTGCTGCGCTTAAAAACGGGTCGAAAAGGATGATGTCGAGATCGAAGGGTTTCAGCAGATTAATGACCCGACGTCCGATGCGCGACGCGCCGACCACGCCGACCGTCCGTCCGAGATTGCCGATGGCCTGCGATTGCAGGCGATCGACGTTTTCCCGCCCGCGATCGTTTCCATAAAGCCGTCGAAAGCTGAATACGCGCTTGCCGGCAAGCAGGATCATCGCCTGTGTAAATTCGGCGACCGGCTGCGCATTGGCTTCCGCCGCGCTGCACACGGTGATGCCGCGCTCGAAGACCGCCTGCGAGAGGAAATATTTCACCGTGCCGGCGGCATGGGAAATCAGCTTGAGCCGTGGCATCAACGCCAGTTCCCGCGCGCCGATATCGGGACAGCCCCAGCCGGTCAGGAGAATATCCGTCCGTTCCAGCTGGTCTTTTACCGATGGATTGTGAAAGTCGCAGATCCGGCTGATATCTATGATATCGACGCTCTGCGACAGCCTTTCGAGCGCCTGTGGTGTCAGCACATGCTGTGTCCGCTCCGGGTCCATGGCAAGGCTGAGACGCGGAAGCGGGCTCGTCATCGTGGCTCTCCCGTCGCCGCCATGCTGCTGACCGGGACGCCGTGCTCTGCAAACAGGCGGTCGAGCGCCTTGATATCCGGGAGCGCTGGAACAGCTGCCAGGGCTTTTTTGCTTTCTGGCCCGGCCAGCCCCACAAAAACGGCGCAGGCAAGCAGAGTTTCGCCGGCTGGAATGTCCCCGCGCAATTGCGGCACCGTGGTTTTGGCATTGATGAGATTGGTATTGGGTAGCGCCTTCAGTGCGATGCCCTGGCGGGATATGACGGAGCCGAGATCGATGATCGCGGAAATGTCGGTGCCGCAATCCGCCGATGCATGGCCGGCTGTCTCGGTTACGGCATCGCTGTCGCCGTCGTTGCGATTGATGGCGAAGCCGCCCTCGGTGACGGAAAGCGGCCGGGCGCTGGTGATCCGATGCAGCCGGATGTGCCAGTCGTCAGCGGCAACCAGCGTCGTTTCAACCTCGACATCGGGGAAAGGTTTCCATGTGGCCCGCAGATTGTCCCCGGCCAGCAGAACCTTTTCGTTGGTTTCGCGCACGCGGTAATGCAGGACGTCGTCAGAGAAGGCCAGCATATTGTCAAAACCATTGGTCTTGAAGCCGCGCTCATCCACTTCCACACCAAAACCATAACGGGAGGAATAGGCGAATTTGGCATATTTCTCCGACCCGCCGCGCATGGAGAGGGTTTCCTGCCCGCTGGAAAGTGCCGTGACGTTGCCTTTGGTCCGCATCATCACCATGCCGGGATGAATGAGCGGCCGTGGTTTGGTGGAGGTTTCGGGCAGCTTTTCTTCCGCCTGCCAGAAGGGGTGGCTTTCCGGCAGCGCGAGCGGCAGGAAGGCCTTGAAGGCCCAATAGGGCGAACCGGCCGAATTGTAACTTTCCGACATGGTCAGCTGCGGATAGGCGTAACCGATGGAGAGAACGCCGTCGCGGTCGGCAATCGGTTTTTGCGCCCACCAGCGCAGATGCTGCAGATAAAGCCCCTTGATCTCGCCCCAGGGCAGGGCCTCTTCATTGGCAAAGGCAAGGCCCGCCCAGAAGCCGCCGCAGGCGAAACGATAGGTCATGGACCGGCCGAAGGCGAGCGCCCCGCCATCTTCATCGAACCAGCTGGCAAAATCGCCGGCAAACAGGCGGGCGCGTTCACGGTAACGCTCGGCGTAAGCATCGTCAGGCTTGCTGAGTTTCGCGTAGATCAGGCCGTAAAAATGCATGGCGAAGGCGATATAGTGGTCGATGCGGCGATAATCGCCGTCCCGATACCAGCCGTCGGCAATGTAGAATCCGTCCAGCTCCGCCTGGAAGGTTTCCGTCAGGCTGCGGTCGAAATCTATGCCGAGATGATCGAGCGCCATGTCGACCATCACCCGGAAGAACTTCCAGTTATTGTCGGCATAATTGCGCTCGCGCGCCGTCAGCAGATAGCGGCGGACATTGTCTTTCTGCGTGTCGGAGAGGGGTTCCCAAAGATGTTGCGGTGCAAGCCGAAGCGCGAAGCCCAGAGCTGCAAGTTCCACCAGCCGCTGATCCTTCTGGCGCACGTCGCCCCAATAATCGGGATGGGCGGGATCGGTGCCGTTGGCGATGCCTTTTGCCAGAAGCGGCCAATGCTCAAAGCTGTCGCCGCTGAGCGCCAGCGGCGCGATGCCCCAGAGCGGCCGGGCAAATCCTTCCAGATCGGCCGCCGCCCGGTCAAAATGCGCGGCAGCGCCGCTGAGTGTCACCCTTGCGCCGCTTTGCGAAAAATAGGGCAGAAGCGGTGCGAAACTGTCATCCAGCGCCTTTCTGACATCGGTGCGGGTTTTGAGCGGATTACCATGGAGCGGATTGAAACGGGTCATCGGATCATTGTTTGCCGCATCATGCATTACGTATCGCCTTTCCCGTCTTTTTCGCCTGTCCGGCGGTCTGTCCTTCCACCAGCTGCACACCCAGCTGCACCTGCCGGGCATTGGCGGAAGGTTCCGTCAGTCGGCGGCGCATCAGTTCCACGGCCTCGCGGGCAATTTCGCGGCGGTCGACGCGGATGGTGCTGAGGCGAGGGGTGGAGAGTTCGGCAAAGGGCAGATCATCGAAACCGATGATGGAAAGATCATCCGGTACGCCAAGGCCAAGCTCCTGCGCGGCCCCCAGCGCGCCGAGCGCAATCGCATCATTCATGCAGAAAATGCCCGTCAGGTCAGGGTTCTTGGCCAACAACTGGCGAACCGCATCGCCCGCCTGTCCAAAGCCGCTATCCACCGTCGTCAGCAGGAACTCCTCATAAATGGCTCCCTCCTGTTCGAGGATGGTGTGGCGGAAGCCGCGCATGCGTTCGCGTATGGTGTGGCGGTGGTGCGGGCCGATATAGGCGACCTTGCGGTGGCCGAGTTCCAGAAGCCGCCGCGCCGCCATCGCACCGCCGTAAAAATTGGAGGGTGAAACACAATCCAGCGTCATCGAGGGGTCGGCGCTGTTGACCAGAACCGGCTGAAGCACTCCCTGCGTGATGCGGTGGATGATTTCCTCTTCAGGGTCGAGGCCGATGGCAAGAAGGCCGTCCGCCTCGCAGACTCGCTGTGTCAGCGCGTCATCCACCTGTTTCTGGTGAAGCAGCCGGATATCGAGTTCAAACCCGTCCGTCTGGGCGAGGCTGCGCAGCATGTCGAAAATATCGTGATAAAAAGCGCCGATATCGCCGGTTGCCCTCTCGGCGGACATGAGGGCGAGAACCTTCTTGCCCTCCAGCGGCACGCCGCCGGCCTGGCTGGTGACCGGCCGCAGCGGATAACCGAGTTCCGCCGCAACCCCCAGAACCTTTGTCTGGATCGAAGCGCTGATGCCTTTTTCCCCGGCGAGAACACGAGAGACGGTGCTGATGGAAACACCGGCTCGCTGGGCGATATCCGACTGGCGCGGGCGGCTGATGTCGGGCGTATCGTTCATGTCGTCTCCTGCGCTTGCAAAAAAATCTATTATGATGCAAATATTGCAAATACAGAAAATTTGCAAGAATTAAGTAGTTAGTGAAAAATTTGCAAAACGCGGGAGGAGCAGATGCAAACTATCGACAGACGTGGATTTTTGGTGACGGCGGCGCTGGCCGGTCTTGGGGTTGCGGCGGGCGGTTTTAGCGCGCTGGCGGCCGAGACCCGGCTTCGTTGCGTGTGGTGGGGATCAGCCGATCGCAACAAACGCACCAATGACGTTATCGCCCTTTACCAGAAGGCCGATCCGCAGACGGTGGTCAGCGGCGAAATGATCGCCGGCTCCGATTACTGGACCAAGCTTGCAACCTCGATGGCCGGACGCAATGTCGCCGATATCTTCCAGCTGGAACCATCCACCATCGCCGATTATTCCGGCCGTGGCGCCTGCATGGAACTGGACCAGTTCGTCGGCTCGGCGCTTGATCTTTCCAGCTTCGGCAAGAGCGAGATCGATCTTTGCCGCATTGACGGCAAGCTCTACGGCGTCGGTCTCGGTCTCAACTCCTTCTGCATGATGTATGATGCCGAGACGCTGAAGGAAGCCGGCGTTTCCATGCCGGAAGGGCAGATCACCTGGACGGCGCTGGCGGAACTGGCGCGCGATTTCAAGAAGAACGGCCCGGCGCGGCGCAATTACTGGGCGGTGCCCTATGGTGCGCGCTACCACTATGTCTTCGATGTCTGGCTTCGCCAGCGCGGCAAGCTGCTGTTCCAGGATGGCACCATCGGCTTCAACAAGGAAGACGCCAAGGAATGGTTCGCCTATTGGGAGAAGCTGCGCGAGGACAAGCTCTGCGTTTCCGCCGATATCCAGACGCGTGATGACAACACCATCGAATCCAACGCCTTGACGCTTGGCAATTCCGCCATCGGTTTTGCCTATTCCAACCAGCTTGTGGGTTATCAGGCGCTGAACAAGAAGACGCTGTCCATCGGCATGCTGCCGGGTGAGGGGGCTGGCAAGCCGACCGGGCATTATTACCGGCCGGGGCTTATCTGGTGCATTTCGTCCACCTCCACCAATCCGGAAGCGGCGGCGAAGTTTATCAACTTCTTCGTCAATGATCTCGATGCCGGCAAGGTACTGGGTGTCGAGCGCGGCGTGCCGCCGGCAAAGAAGGTGCGTGAGGCGGTGTTGCCAAGCCTTAACGAGACCGAACGCAAGACGGTGGATTATATCGAGAGCCTGTCCGGCAAACTCGATCCCTATCCCGAGCCCGCCCCCATCGGCGCCAATGAGTTCGACCGCGGCGTGATGCGTCCGATTGCCGATTCGCTCGCCTTCGGTCGCGCCAGCGTGGATGAAGCGGCGCAGAATCTTGTCGACACCGGCACGCGGACCCTGCGCAAGCGCGGTTGACGACAAAGGGGCATCGCCACGCGGCCAAGGCTGCGTGGCGATGCCTTTTTCATGTCTTTAACCTTCAGATATGCCCGAACGATAAACAACACTGGACAAGTATAGGGTATTTAAGCCAGAAATCCTGATCTGGATCGATAAATCTGAAGATTAGAGAATGGCGCCCAATTTCCTCCTGGTTGATGCTGAAAAAGAATTCGATGTCCTGAAAGCGGCCGCATCTTTGATCCGCGTGCAGATATTGAAGCTGCTGCACGAGACGAGCGGTCTGAATGTCAACGAGATCGCGCAGCGGCTGGATCTGCCTCAGTCCACGGTATCCGCCGGCGTGGCCGTTCTTGAAGAGGCGGGGCTGCTGCGAACCGAGACGCGCAAGGCGCGCAAGGGCAGCCAGAAAATCTGCTTTGCCACCTGCGACGAACTCATCGTTTCCTTCCGAAAACCCGAGACACCGGCGGCCTCCAATTACATTGCGGTGGCCATGCCGCTTGGCCTTTACACCCAGAGTTCGGTAACGGCACCCTGCGGCATCTGTTCGCCTGATGGTATTATCGGGCTTCTCGATGTGCCCGATACCTTCATGGATCCTGACCGCATGAAGACGGCGCTCTTATGGCTGACGTCGGGCTTCGTGGAATATCAATTCCCCAATAATGCCAAGATTCAGGGCCGAAATGTCGAGGAAATCGAGTTTTCGATGGAGGTCAGTTCCGAGGTGCCGGGAACGCACAGCAACTGGCCGTCGGACATAACCCTTTCCGTCAATGGCAAGGAGATCGGCGTGTGGACCTCGCCGGGCGACTTTGGTGACAAGCGGGGTGTGTTTACGCCCGATTGGTGGAAACTCTCCGGTTCGCAATATGGCATGCTCAAAACCTGGCGCATCACCGCGCAGGGAACCTATGTCGATGGCACCCGCATTTCGGATGTGACGCTGGCGGATATCGATCTGGTTAGCCATCGTTCCATCCGTCTGCGCATCGAGGTCAAGGCCGATGCGAAACATCCGGGCGGGCTGAATATCTTCGGCAGGGGTTTCGGAAATTACGATCAGGACATCGTCCTGCGCCTGCGCACGGCAGACTGAGCCTTCAAATTTTAAAAGTATGATTTTCGCGGTTGACAGGCGCGGATTCCCCCGGCAACTATATTATCAAATATGGTTTATACCATATTTTATGATATAAATGCGCAGGGAGGAGAGCCTATGAAAGCGCGGGTTTCAGTCCACCGGGACTTCCGGATTGGGCGTATCGACGATCGCCTGTATTCCGCCTTCATCGAACATATGGGGCGTGCGATCTATGGCGGGATTTACGAGCCCGGCCATCCGCAGGCGGATGAGAACGGCTTTCGCAGGGATGTCCTGAAATTCGTGCAGGACTTGAAAATTCCCGCCATCCGTTATCCCGGCGGCAATTTCGTTTCGGCCTATCGCTGGGAAGACGGTATCGGCCCGCGCGACAAGCGGCCTATTCGTCTGGACCTCGCCTGGCGGTCGAAGGAAACCAACCAGATCGGCATCAATGAATTTGCAGACTGGGCCTCTATGGCCGGCATCGAGATGATGCTTGCGGTCAATCTCGGCTCCCGTGGTCTGGATGATGCCCGCAACTTCCTTGAATATGTGAATTTCCCTGGCGGCACCGAGCTTAGCGATTTGCGCCGCAGCCACGGCACCGAGAAACCGCATGGCGTCAAGATGTGGTGCCTCGGCAACGAGATGGACGGCCCCTGGCAGATCGGCCACAAGACGGCGGTGGAATATGGCCGGCTCGCCAATGAAACCGCCAAGGCTTTCAAGGGCTTCGACCCGACAATTGAAGCGATCGTCTGCGGCAGTTCGAATGACGGCATGCCGACCTATCCCGAATGGGAACGCGAGGTGCTGGAAGAATGCTACGAGAATGTCGATCATATCTCGCTGCACAAATATTTCGGCAATAACAGCCGCGACACGCTGAATTATTTCGGCAAGATCGAAGAGACAGGCCGTTATATCCAGACGATTGCCGGCGTCATCGATTATGTGAAGGCCAAGAAGCGCGCCAAAAACGATGTTTCCATCTGCTTTGACGAATGGAACGTCTGGTATCACATCCGCGAAGACGACAGCAAACGCATCAAGAGCTGGGACTGGCCGGAAGCGCCGGCCCTGCTGGAAGAGACCTATAATTTCGAGGATGCGCTTTTCGTTGCCGGTCTGCTGAATGAGTTCATTCGCCGCTCAGACCGGGTGCGCATCGCCTGCATCGCCCAGCTCGTCAACGTCATCGCCCCCATCCGGGCGGAAAAGAACGGGCCGGCCTGGCGCCAGACGATCTATTACCCCTATCAGTTCGCCTCGCTTTATGGCCGTGGCGTTGCGCTGAATGTCGCAGTCGATTGCCCGACCTACGATTGCAACGCGGCTGATGACGTCAAATATCTCGATGTTGCCGGGGTCTTCAGCGAGGAAGAGGGCGTGGTGACGCTATTTGTCCTCAACCGCCATCTCACCGAGGCGGCGGAGATCAATGTCAGCCTCACCGGATTTTCATCCGCCACCCTCAGCCTGCATCTTGCGATGGCCGGGTATGACCTGCTGGTTGGAAACGGCCCCGACCAGCCCGACCGCGTCGTGCCGGTGCCGGGCAGTGGCGTCGCTGTCGAGGATGGGGCGCTCAAAGGCTCCGTGCCGGCCCTGTCCTACCATGTGCTGCGCCTGAAGGTTCAGTGAGGCGGCGATGGGTGTCCGTCTCAACAATATCGCCAAGTCCTTCGGATCGTTCGCAGCGATCCGGGACGTCTCGATGGAAATCCCGACCGGCAGCTTCGCGGTGTTCGTGGGGCCTTCCGGTTGCGGAAAATCCACCCTGTTGCGCATGATCGCCGGGCTTGAGGAAACCAGTGGCGGCCGCATCGCCATTGACGACCGCGATGTCACCGCGGTCGAACCGGCGGATCGCGGCGTTGCCATGGTCTTCCAGAATTATGCGCTCTATCCGCATCTGACGGTGTTCGAGAACATGGCTTTCAGCCTGCGGCTCGCCCGCCGGCCGAAGGCGGAGGTGAATGAGAGGGTGGGTGAGGCCTCCCGTATCCTGCAACTTGACGAGCATCTGCACAAAAGGCCCTCGCAGCTTTCGGGCGGCCAGAGGCAGCGTGTCGCCATCGGCCGCGCCATCGTGCGGCAGCCGAAGGTGTTCCTGTTCGATGAACCCCTGTCCAATCTGGACGCCGAGTTGCGCGTGCAGATGCGGCTGGAACTGACGCGGCTTCATCGCAAGCTCGGCGCGACCATGATCTATGTCACGCATGATCAGGTGGAGGCGATGACGCTTGCCGACAGGATTTTCGTGCTGAAGGGCGGCATCGTGCAGCAGGCTGGCGCGCCGCTGACGCTTTATGACGATCCCGACAATCGTTTCGTGGCGGGTTTTATCGGATCGCCGGCGATGAATTTCCTGCAGGCCGATGTGGTGGAACAGCGCGATGGCCGCGTGACGCTGGCGCTCGAAGGCGGCGAGCGGCCTCTCGAAGCGCAGTTGTCGCAGCCGGTGTCGCCCGGCCAGCGGCTGGAGATCGGCATCAGGCCGGAACATCTGGCGATCACGGATGAAGGCGTCTTGCCCGTCATCGTCGAGGTGGCCGAGGAGCTTGGCGATCTGTCTTACCTCTATACCCGCACCGGGGCGGGAAAGGAGCTTATCGTGCAGCGGCAGGGCTCCCGCGAGCAGCTGGATGGCCGGTCCGTCTCGCTCAGCGCCTCGCCCGACCGGATTCTGGTTTTCGACAGCGACGGCAAAAGGTTGCGATAGGCGCGAGGAGGCGCCTTTCGATGCAGCAAACCATCCCCTGACGGGGTGTTTCAAGAAACGGGAGGAATGACGATGCGATTGATCAAGACATTGCTTATCGGCACGGTTCTGGGTTTGACCGCCATGCCGGCGCTTGCCAAGCAGGATATCATCTGGTGGGACTTTCTGGCCGGTGGTGACGGCGTGCGCATGAAAGCGCTGATCGAGGCCTTCAACAAGGAACATCCCGATATCCAGATCAAGGGCACGACGCTGGAATGGGGCGTTCCCTTTTACACCAAGGTCAGAACGGCCTCTGCGGTGGGTTCAGGGCCGGATATCATGACCTATCACCTGTCGCGCGCGCCGCTTGGCCTTGAAGAAAAAGTGCTGAGCGAAATCACCGCGAAGGATATTGAGGATGCCGGGCTGAAGACGGAAGACTTCTTCAGCGCGCCGGTGGAGGCGGCCACCCAGGACGGCAAGCTTTATGCCGTGCCGTTCGATATTCACGCCCTTGTCCTTTATTACAATGCCGATCTTCTGAAGGGCTCTCCCTATCTCGATGCCGAAGGCAAGCTGACGGGCATCGAGACGATCGAGGATTTCGAAAAGGCGCTCGCCTGGGCGAAGGAGAATGGCGTTGAGACGCCGATCACCTATCAGTCGGGCGGCGAAGGCGGGGTGTGGCGGGTGTTTTACACGCTGCTGTCGCAGCAGGGTGGCGAACTCGTCACCGGCAAGGAGGTTCTGGCCGGCGACAATGCCGAAAAGGCCGCCAAAGCCATCGACACAATGTCCAGATGGCGGGAAAACGGCTGGGCGCCGGAACAGGCGGAATATGAGGCCTCGGTGGCGCTGTTTTCCGCCGGCAAATCCGCTTTCCAGCTGAATGGCGTCTGGGAAGTGCCGACTTACAAGGATCTGGAAAAGAACGGCAAGCTCGGTTTCAAATGGAGCGCGGTGGAAGTGCCGCCTTTGATGGGCAAGCGTGCCACCTGGGCGGATTCCCACGCTTTCGCCATCCCCAATGAAGGCGACAAGACGGTTTCCGGCGAAAAACGCGCCGCCGTCATGACGGTGATCGGCTGGATGGAAAAACACGCCATCAGCTGGGCCGATGCCGGACATATTCCAGCCTATAAATCGATTACCGAAAGCCCCGAATATAAGGCCATGCAGCCCAACGCCACCTATGCCACGCTGGCGGAGACGGCGGTGTTTGACCCCAAGACCACGATTACCGGGGTTGCCTCGCCGGCCTATGACGCGGCACTCAACGTCATCGCACCGGCCATTCAGGGGTTTGTCGGCAGCGCGGAAGCCGTCGAGCAGATCCAGTCCGAACTTCAGGGCAAACTCAAATAATCCACGCCTGCCCTCCGGCCCCAATGGCTGGAGGGCATCGCGCAATGCGCAGAGGCCCGGAGGCATTCCATGGCAATGATTGAAAACCGGCGGAAGAAGTCGCTGATCGCGCTGTCGATGGTGACGCCATTCATCGTCGTCTTCGCCACCTTCTTCCTTTATCCGCTGATCGAGATGGTGCGCATCAGCTTTACCGATGCGCCGCTGATCGGTGAGGGAAACTGGGTCGGGTTTGAAAACTACGCGAAACTGCTGGGCGACCGGCTGTTTGTCACCTCGCTGAAGAACAACGGTTATTTCGTTCTCTTGACCGTGGTGCCGACCACCGTCATCGCGCTGATGATTTCACTCGCCGTCAGCCGGCTGTCGGGCATCGGGCAGACAATCGCCATGAGCCTGTTTTTCCTGCCTTACGTGCTGCCGGTTTCTGTGGTGACGGAGATCTGGGCCTGGATGCTCGATCTGCAGTTCGGTGTTCTGCAACCGGTCATTTCGCTGCTGGCGGGCAAGCCGGTCGCCGTCTTCAAGAACCCCTATTGGGTGATGCCGATGGTCGCTGTCGTCACCATCTGGTGGACGAACGGTTTTAACGTGCTGCTGTTCATTGCCGGCTTGCGCAATATTCCGGCCGAGCTTTATGAAGCGGCGGCGCTGGATGGCGCCACCACCTGGCAACGCTTCCGCCGCGTCACCTGGCCGCTTCTGTGGCCCGTGACAGCTCTTGTCCTGACGTTGCAACTGATCCTGCAGCTGAAGATATTCGACCAGATCTACCTTCTAAGCGGCGGCGGCCCGTTCAATTCCAGCTTCGTGCTTCTCCTCAAGGTCTACCGGGAAGCGTTTCAGATGAACAATGGCGGTTATGCCTCGGCCGTCGCGACCGTGCTTTTCCTGTTGATCGTTATCGTTTCCGTTCTTCAGTTCCAGCTGCTGCGCATCCGGAGGAACTCATGAGCCCGACCCGAAAACTCGAAAATATCGTTCTCACCCTTTTGACCTTTTCGGTGGCGCTGGTGTGGATCTTTCCGCTCTACTGGAGTTTCGTCACGTCGCTTCGCTCCGATGAAAATGTCGCCGGCAACACATCGCTGCTGCCGGATGAGTTCCAGCTGGGCGCCTATGTGAACGCCATCTTCAACACGCGGCTGCTGACCTGGTATGTCAATTCCATCGGTACCGCTGTCATCGTCACGGTCTCCGTTCTGTTCATTTCGATGCTGTGCGCCTATGCGCTGTCGCAAATCCGCTTTCCGGGACGGCGGCTGCTCTATGGCATCGTGCTGGCAAGTTTCATGGTGCCGGCGCAGACACTTGTCGTCACGCAGTTCATCCTGATGAAGAACCTCAACCTCATCAACACCTGGGCCGGCATTATCCTGCCGCAGCTCATCACCCCCATCGTCATCATCGTCTACAAGCAGTTCTTCGACAGCGTGCCGAAGGAGATGCGCGAAGCCGTGGTGCTGGATGGCGGCGGCGAATACACGATCCTGTTCCGGGTCTATCTGCCGCTCAACTGGGGGATCACGACCGCCATGGCGATCGTGACCTTCATTTCGGTGTGGAACGCCTTCTTCTGGCCTTTCCTCGTCGTCACCTCGGAAAACATGATGACCATCCCCGTCGGCATCACCCAGGTCAACGACGCCTTCGGTGTCGCTTATGCGCGCCTGATGGCCGTTGCGATGCTCGCAGCACTACCGGTCATCATCGCTTACGTCATCTTCCAGCGCCGCGTGACGGAGGCCATCATGATTTCGTCAGGCGTGAAGGGGTAAGCCGAAAGGCCTTGTCTTTTAGACCGCCAGCAATGCCTCCTTGCCGACATTATTGGCCTCGGCTGCTCCTTCCGTTTCGATCCGCTTGCCGGTGGCCGGGTCGAAGAAATGCAGGTGTGCAGGCGGCATGGTGAGGTGGATGCGCTGGCCGGGTTTGACCGAAAGGTCTTCGCCGATTGCGGCGGAGAAGGTTTCGCCGGCGATCTCGGCATGCACGATGCGGCCGGAGCCGAGCTCTTCGACGAAATCGACGATTGCCGGTACGCCAGTGCCTTCTTCCGTGCTGACAAGGCACTGTTCCGGGCGAATGCCCACCGTCACGTCGCGGCCGCGCAGTTCGAGACCGGTCTCCGGGAAGAGCTTGACCGCCGCGCCGCCCAGCATCACGGCGGGTGATTCAACTTCGACCCTTGTCGTGAACAGGTTCATCGCCGGGGAGCCGATGAAGGATGCGACGAAGGTGGTGGCCGGGCGATGATAGATGTCGAGCGGATGGCCGACCTGTTCGACATTGCCCTTGTTCATCACCACCAGCCGGTCGGCCAGCGTCATCGCTTCCACCTGGTCATGGGTGACGAAAACGGAGGTGGCGGACAGGCGCTGGTGCAGCTTGCGAATTTCGGCACGCATGGTGACACGCAGCTTGGCATCGAGGTTGGAGAGCGGTTCGTCGAAGAGGAACACCTGCGGTTCGCGGATGATCGCGCGGGCCATGGCGACACGCTGGCGCTGGCCACCGGAAAGGGCGGCGGGTTTGCGCTCCAGATAGTCGGAAAGGCCGACGATCTTTGCGGTTTCCTCGATGCGGCGCAGGCGCTCGGCCTTGGCGACGCCGGCAACCTTCAGCGCATAACCGATATTGCCGGCGACCGACATATGCGGATAAAGCGCATAATTCTGGAACACCATGGCGCAGCCGCGTTCGCGTGGCTCGAGCGTGTTGACGACGCGCCCGCCAATGACGATTTCACCTGATGTAATGTCTTCCAGCCCGGCGATCATGCGCAGAAGCGTGGATTTTCCGCAGCCCGAGGGGCCGAGGATGACGACGAATTCGCCGGATTGGAAAGAGAGATCCACGCCATGCAGGGTGGGTGTCTTGCCGTAGGATTTGCGGACCTGGCGGATATCGATCTGAGCCATGATGGGAAACCTTGTTGTTGAAAGCCGCGCGCGTCACTTGTCGGACGAAACGAGACCGCGGACGAACCAGCGTTGCAGGAAGGCCACGACGAGAAGCGGCGGTGTGATGATGATGAGCGAGCCGGCGAGCGTGACGTTCCAGTCCGGTGTGCCGTCTTCGGCGGGCAACAGCGCCCGCAGCGACATCATCACCGTCTTGTAGGAAGGGTCGGTGACCATCAGCAGCGGCCAGAGATACTGGTTCCAGGCATAAACGAACATGATGGTGGTGAGCGCCGCCATGTTGGTGCGTGACAATGGCAGGAGCATTTCCACGAAGAAACGTATCGCGCCCGAGCCGTCCATGCGCGCTGCTTCCGCAAGCTCGTCCGGGATGGTCATGAAGAACTGCCGGTAGAGGAAGGTGCCGGTGGCGGTGGCGACCAGCGGCAGGGTGAGGCCCGCATAGGAGTTGAGAAGGTTCCATTCCACCGTCACCTCGATGCCGAACAGGCCGAGAATGGAGCGGAACGGCTGGAACAGATCGGCGGCCACCGAATAGGTCGGCACGACGCGCACTTCGAGCGGCAACATCAGGGTGATGAACACCGTCCAGAAGAACAGATGTTTGAGTGGCGAACGGAAGAAGACGATGGCGAAGGCGGTAAACGCCGAAAGCGCTACCTTGCCGATCGTGACGAGCGTCGCCATGATCATGCTGTTCCACAGCGCGTTGCCGAGGTTGGCGCGTTTCCAGGCCGTCTCGGCATTGGCGAAAAATTCGCCCTGCGGCATGAAGTTGAACGGTACGCTGTTGACCTGGGTTATCGTCTGGCTCGCTCCGGCGATGATGACGACGAAGGGGCCGATGAGCAGAAGAAAGCCGGCGACCATCAGGATATAGGTCAGGGCGTCGGCATAGGGGGTGCGCTGGATCATCGCCGCCTCACTTGTAATGGACCTGCCGCTCGACGAAGCGGAACTGGATGAAGGTGAAAACCATGATGAGGCCGATGAGGACGAGGCTCTGCGCCGAGGCGCCGGAATAGTTCAGCCCCTCGAAGGCTTCGCTGACGATGCGGTAGACCATCACTTCCGTGGCGCGGTTGGGGCCGCCCTCGGTGGTGGTGGCGACGATGCCGAACGTGTCCGCCCCGACAAAGCCTTCAGTCATCATGATCACGGTCAGAAAGAACAGTGTGGGCGCGAGCAGCGGCACCTGGATATCGATGGCGCGGCGAATGGGGCCTGAACCGTCCATGGCGGCTGCTTCCGTCAGCGAGCGCGGCACGGATTGCAGGCCGGCAAACAGGAAGATGAAGGTGTATCCCGCCCATTTCCAGATGAAGATGACGATGACGAGGATCAGCGCATGTTCGCCGTATTTGGCCGGGTTCCAGATATCCGGCCACCAGGCGTTGAGGGAGGCGGCAAGGCCGCGCTCGGGCGACAGGATGAAACGGAAGGCCATGCCGGCGGCAGGACCCGCGATGGCATAGGGCAGGATATAAAGCACCCGGAAGAAACCGGAGCCGGGCAGGGCGCGGTCGACGCACAGCGCCAGCACGAGGCCGATGAGGATGGTGAAGAACGGGCCGGCAATGGCGAAAACCATGCTGACGAGCACCGATTGCCAATAAAGCGGATCGAGGAAGGTCTCCTCGAAATTGGCAAGGCCGACAAATTCCGCGGCGCCGCCAAAGGGCGGTTCGAGCGTGAAGGCCCAGTTGATGACCGCCGCCACGGGCCAATAGAAGAACAGGAAGATCAGCAGAAGCTGCGGCAGGGCGAACAGCACGGGCAACCACGTGCTTTTGAAGACGGCGCGCTTTTCCATGAAAAAACCGGCAATACTGGAGAGATGGGCGAACTTGCCCGCAATGCGCGAGGCGGTGCGGGCAAGTCCTTCGAAGGCGACGCGAGCTTAGTTCAGCTTTGCGCCGGCATAGGTCTTTTCGAAGCGGCGCAGGCCGGCATTGGAGCGCTCGACAGCCTTGTCGAGTTCAGCCTGGACATCGGCATTCTGCATGAAGATGGCTTCGAGCGAGGTGGCGACTTCCTTGCGGATCTGAGTGAAACCGCCAAGGCGGATACCGCGGGTATATTCCGAAGGCGGCGTGAAGGTCAGGCTTTCGATCGCCTTTTCGCGGCCCTTATAGGGAGCCTTGTCATAGAAGCCATTGGCTTTCATGGCGTCGAAGCCGGTCTTGGTGACCGGGATGTAACCGGTGACCGTCGACCACCACTGAACCATCTCCGGCTGGGCGATGAAGTTCAGGAATGCGGCTGCACCCTTGTATTCGGCATCCGGACGACCGGCCATGACCCACAGGGACGCGCCGCCGACCAGCGAATTGTGGCGCTCGGTGCCCTTCCAGACCGGCAGCATGGCGACATCCCACTTCACGCCTTCCGGCATGGTCTTGGCGACGGTGCCGTGATTGGCGATCGAGGTCATGAACATCTGGCAGGTCTGTGAGGTGAAGGCGGGCAGGATGTCCATGCCGAGCTGCTTGGTCTTGACGACGAACAGCTTCTCGTCCTGCATCTTCTTGAAGAATTTCACGTGATCGACGAATTTCGTCTTGTTGATCGTCAGTTCGGCGTCGAGGCCCTGGTAACCGTTGCCCTTGGTGGCGATCGGCTGGTTGTGGATGGCGGAGAACTGCTCCATCAGCATCCAGGTGTCGAAGTTGAAAGCCAGCGGGCATTCAAAGCCGGCGGCCTTGAGCTTCGTCGCGGCTTCCTGAACCTCTTCCCAGGTGTCCGGCTTGAAGGTGATGCCGGCCTTCTCGAAAGCGTCGACATTATAATAGAACATCGCGGTGGAGGAGTTATAGGGGAAGGAGTTCAGCTCGCCCGAAGCGGTGGCATAATAATTGGCGATGCCGGGGAAATAATTGTCCCAGTCGATCTTGTAGCCGTTGTCGGCCATCAGCTTCTTGGCGGGAACGAAAGCCTTGGACAGCATCATGTCCAGCGTGCCGGCATCATAGATCTGGGTGATGGCGGGCTGCTTCTTGGCGCGGTAGGCGGCAATGGTGTTCTGCAGCGTGGCGTCGTAATCGTTCTGCGAGGTGCAGACGATCTCGAATTCGGCCTGCGATTCATTGAACTTCTTGCAGGTATCCTGAACGCGGTCGCCAAGGTCGCCGGAAAGGCCGTACCAGAATTCGAACTTGGTCTTTTCTGCGTGGGCGGCTGTTGCGCCGAGAGCGGCGGCAATGGCGACGCCGGCCGCGAAAGAAGTCAGAGCGGAAGATTTCATGAGTTGAGCCCCGTTGATGGAATGATGGCCTGACCGGCAGGGACGTCATATCCTCAGCACGAAGCCACGGGCTCTGCTAACAGCCGTCTTTGACGGATGGCTTACACTTTGTTGAACGTTTTATGATGACTGGCCGCGCAGGACGATCTGCGCGGCAAAGCGAAAGGCAGAATGGCTACGAACCGGAATTTCCCGTTATCTTTCAGGTTATTACGGGATCACAACCGTTTCTCTACTTGCTGCTGAACAGCCTATCCGC
This sequence comes from Rhizobium rhizogenes, assembly GCF_002005205.3. Next base: position 2,168,692 of record NZ_CP019702.2, read on the forward strand.
ATCAACCCCGACGTGCTGCCTCGATGGTGGCGACGTCGATCTTCTTCATGTCCATCATCGCGTCGAAGGCGCGTTTGGCCTCCGCGCCGCCGGCCGCCATGGCATCCATCAGCACGCGCGGGGTGATCTGCCAGGAGACACCCCACTTGTCCTTGCACCAGCCGCAGGCGCTTTCCTCTCCGCCATTGCCGACGATGGCGTTCCAGTAGCGGTCGGTTTCTTCCTGGTCTTCGGTCGATATCTGGAACGAGAAAGCCTCGGTCTGCTTGAAGACCGGGCCGCCATTGAGGCCGATGCACGACACACCGGCAACGGTGAACTGCACCGTCAGCACATCGCCCTTCTTGCCAGAGGGATAGTCGCTCGGCGCGTGGTGAACCGCGGTCACGGCGCTGTCGGGAAAGGTCTCGGCGTAGAATCTGGCGGCGGCCTCGGCGTCCTTGTCGTACCAGATACAGATCGTGTTCTTTTTCATCTGCGTGCTCCTCCACGTTGGAACTGATTTTCGTATTGCCCCCGAAAGGGCAAGAAAATTCGCCAGCCACGGCCGGCCCCCCATCCGGCATAAAATGCCTGCGGGGGATGAATGTTCCGAAAAAGCCGAAGAGCCGCGGTCGGCCCCGGCCAGACGGTCGCTACAGCCAGCGCCTCACCCTGCGCCGATAGGCGTCATATTCCGGGCCAAGCTCTTTCGTCAGCACCCGTTCTTCAATAGTCACCTGCAGCGACACCGCGATGACAAGGGCGATGGCGACGGCTAGCTGCAGAACCGATGGAAACACCAGCACCAGCCCGACAAACAGCACGATCTGGCCGACAAAGACCGGATTTCTGGAGAGGCCGAAAGGACCGCTATCCACGATCGTGCCGAGATGGCCCTCGGCCGCCCCGATGCGCCATGACCTGCCCATATGGTTCTGCGCATAAAGTGCGATCAGGCCGCCCGCCAGCACCATCACCATGCCGCCGATACGGATTGTCGCGCCGGGATTGCCGCGGCTCAGAAGCCAGACCGTCCCCTGCGGCTCCAGCCACAGGGTAACGAGAGGCAGAAGAGCGCCGAGCAGAAAGGCAAGGCGAAAGAGCGTGGCGGGCAGGGTTTGCCGCTCGCGGCCTTTTGCGAAAAGCCAGATCGGCTCTCCCGTCTTTCTTGCCAGCCGCGTCGTCAGAAACAGAAATCCGGCAATATAGGCCCACACGGCAAGCGCGGTCGCGGCATCAATCATGGTTCCTCCCGAAGATAATGACAGGCCGGATCGTCTCGACGAAGGACAGCCCTATCCGATTCGTCCGGCGCCTGAAGTATAAACAGCAATAATGCGTGATTGTTACGCTGCGTCTTCGCGCTTTATGCCGGATGGATAAAACTGCGGAAAGAAATGCAATACGGTTTGACGCTGGAATTTGTCTGTCGAACAAGTTTGAGAATGTCAACTTTGTCATTAAATATTGTTTAACGATGTAATCGTAATATTATTGAATGATTTTCAACAGAAATCAATTATATGTCATCGGAGAATTGCTCGTGAGTTTCATTGATCGTGGTGCCAATGCTTTTGCGGTTCTTGCCGCGCTTTCCAAGTCGCAAGCCATCATAGAATTTGACCTTTCGGGGAAAATTCTCACCGCCAACGAGAATTTCTGTCGCGCACTCGGTTATGAGCTTTCGGAAATCGTCGGCAGGCATCACAGCATGTTCGTTGAACCTGCTGTTGTGTCTTCGCAGGATTACAAGGCCTTCTGGGCAAAGCTTTCGGCCGGTCAGTTCGACCAGCAGCAATACAAGCGCATCGGCAAGGGCGGCAGGGAAGTCTGGATCGAGGCTTCCTATAATCCGGTATTTCGCCGTGGCAAGCCGGTAAAGGTCATCAAGATCGCCACCGATATCACCGGGCGCAAGCTGAAGGCGGCGGAAGATGCGGGCAAGATCGACGCCCTCTCGCGGGCGCAGGCCATCATTGAATTTTCTCCCAATGGCGAGGTCCTGACGGCCAACGAGAATTTTCTGGCGGCGCTGGGTTATTCGCTGGCGGAAGTGCAGGGCAGGCACCATTCGATGTTCTGCGAACCGGCCTATACGCAGTCCGTGCAATACAGGCAGTTCTGGGAAAGGCTCGCCGGCGGCGATCTCGTGGCAGATGAATTCATGCGTCTGGGCAAGGGCGGCCGCAAGGTCTTCATCCAGGCCTCCTACAATCCGATCTTCGATCTCAACGGCAGGGTGTTCAAGGTCGTCAAATTCGCGACAGATGTGACCGGCCGTGTCGAGAATGTCGAGAAGCTCGCGCAATGCCTCACCGATCTCGCCGAGGGTGATCTGTCGCAGAGCATCGACAAGCCATTCATCCCCTCGCTTGAGAGATTGCGGACGGATTTCAACGCGGCCTCGGAAAAGCTGAAGAGAGCGATGACGCTGGTCTCGGAAAATGCCGGCGCGATTTCCTCCGGCTCGAACGAGATACGCTCCGCTGCCGATGATCTCGCCAAACGCACGGAACAGCAGGCCTCCTCGATCGAGGAGACGGCCGCCGCGCTGGAGGAAATCACCACGGCCGTCAACGATTCCAGCCGCCGTGCGGAAGAGGCCGGCAAGATCGTCGCCCGGGCCCGCGACCATGCCGAACATTCGGGTCAGGTGGTGCGCGATGCGATTGGCGCCATGGACCAGATCGAAAAATCATCGCGGGAAATTTCCAACATCATCGGCGTGATCGACGAGATCGCCTTCCAGACCAACCTCCTGGCGCTGAATGCCGGCGTGGAAGCGGCGCGGGCCGGCGAGGCGGGCAAGGGCTTTGCCGTCGTGGCGCAGGAAGTGCGCGAACTGGCGCAGCGCTCGGCAACGGCAGCGAAGGAAATCAAGAGCCTCATCAATGCCTCTGGGTCGCAGGTGGAAAACGGCGTCGGTTTGGTCACCAGGGCGGGATCGGCCCTGCAGGAAATCGCGGAGCAGGTGCGAGATATCAACACCAATGTCGTGGCGATCGTCGAAGCCGCGCGCGAACAGTCCACGGCGCTTGCGGAAATCAATCAGGCGGTCAATACCGTCGATCAGGGCACGCAGCAGAATGCTGCGATGGTGGAGGAGCAGACCGCCGCCAGCCACAGCCTTGCCCGGGAAGCCACCGCCCTGTTCGAGCTTCTGGGGCAATTCAGGTTCGATGAGGCGCCGCGTTCGGCTTCGTCTTCGCGAAGCGTCCCGGAGGCGCGGCCGGCACCGGTCCATCCGCGCCGTCCGGTATCCCGCCCCGTCGCGTCGCGTGGATCCGCCGCGCTGGCGGTCAATCATGACGAGTGGCAGGAATTCTAGAAGATTTCCTGTTAAAGCGGGTAAACCAGAGCTTCCAGCCAGTCCGGCAGCCGGGCTGGCTGGTTTTCTGTGACGAGCCCTACAATCGGTGCGGACGTCCGTTGATGGCGCCTGAAACAGAAACTTCCATTGAACAAGACCAAAGGTGCGGGCATATTTTCGCAATTGCCCGATAATCGGTGCTTCGCGTCAGGAATTTGCGGGGGTCGTTCGCTTGGCAGGGATATGGACAGGCCGTGTCGCTCTTGCCTTCTGCCTGCTGGCGACAGCCGGCGGCGGCGCTCGGGCCGGGGAGCCGGCGGAGGCGAAAAACGCCTGTGCCTACAGCCATGCCATTGCGCCGGAACTGTGCATTCGGGCGGGCAGCTACAATAATGACCTGTGCCACGCGATCGAGGTTCTGGCCGCCCGCCATTCCGTTCCGCCGGATTATTTCGCCCGGCTCATCTGGCGCGAAAGCCTGTTCCGGGCCGATGCGGTCAGTCCGAAGGGTGCCGAAGGCATCGCCCAGTTCATGCCCGGAACGGCAAGGTTGCGTGGTCTCGAAGACAGCTTCAACATCATTGCCGCCCTTGAGGCATCGTCGCGTTATCTTTCCGAGCTGAATGCCCGGTTCGGTAATTTCGGCCTTGCCGCCGCAGCCTATAATGCCGGCGAGGCGGGCTTGCGGACATTCATCGCCACCGGCCGCCTGCCTATGGAAACCCGCGATTACGTGTTTGCCATCACCGGATATCCCGTTGAAAACTGGAAGGACAATCCGCCGGAAAAGGCCGCCCCGGCGCTGGATGACAGCCGGTCCTTCATCGATGCCTGTCTGCGTCTGGCAGACACCCGCACCATGAACGATCCCGTCCTCGTCTCCTCGGCCGACTGGGCACCCTGGGGTGTGCAGCTTGCCGCGCATTACAATCCGACGGTGGCGAACCGGCTGTTTACCCGCGCGATCGGCGGATTGTCGAAGCCGCTCAATGCGGAGCGGGCGCTCATCATCAGGCAAAGAGGCGGGAATTTCGGTTCACGCCCGCGTTATGCCGCCCGCATCGGCCGCGAGACCCGCGCCGAAGCCAACCGGCTTTGCGGGGAGATCCGGCAGGCGGGCGTGCCGTGCACGGTGTTCCGCAACAGGTAGCGGAGTGCCAATGTCCGGCGTGGACCACCATCGCCCCGTGCAAGCCGATCATAACAAGTTGATCGGCATTTCGTTCGCCGCTTCTTTCGGCGCAAAACGATCATGCCTAGATTTGCGCTTTCGTGACGGTCGCAACGCCTGTGGCCGGCAATCTTTATGAGGGGATGACGTGGCATGAAATGGGTTGAAACTGGGTGTCTGGCTGCCGTGCTTGGCATTGTTGCGGCGTGCACCAGCGCTGGGGAAACCGAGATTTCCCGCACGGTCGCCGGCTTTGTGGGCCAGCCCCGTGATGCCGCCATCGCAAGGCTCGGCCGCCCCAACAAGGTCATCATCGAAAACGGTGCGACCGAATCCTACTGGCTGAAGGTCGATGTGGAGACTTATGCCGGCCTCAGCAACCGGCGCGAATACAAGACGGTGAACGGCGAGACCCGCATGACGGAAACGGAGGGCATGAAAATCAAGGAGCATCGCCGCGATTGCATCATCAAGATCACCGCGGATACCGGCTCCATCATCAGGACGAGCGAGATCATCGGCAATCCCGCGAGTTGCGAAACTATTCTCAGTCGTCCGGCTTCGTGAGCGACCTTATGCGCCTGTGGGACACGAGCCGCGCACCCGGCAGGCGCACGGCTCGAAAGATTGCGGAGATTGTCCTTAGAACCGATAGTTCAGCCCGACCTTGATGGCATGCAGGTTCAGCGAGTTGGAAGCGTTGCGGCCATTGGCAATTCCGGAAGTCCCGACATGATCGACATATTCGTAGATCGGCGATTCATAGGGCTCGCAGACTTCCGGCATGGAATCGCAAAGCCAGGCCATGTTCGGATCGCCCTTCAAGCCGGGATCGACCATCTCCGTGCCCGTCTGCTCACTGGTGCGATAATCCTTGCCGGTGCCGGCGCGGGCGTCCTTGAACTTGAACGATTTGGCGCGGAAATGGCTGTAGCTGTAATCCGCACGGATCGACCAATTATCGTTCAGCGCATATTCCGCACCGAGGCCGATGGTGAAGCCGGCACGTGTTCCGGAAGCCTTCTCCACGAAGAATGCCGTCGTTTCAGAGCCGAGAGGATTGCTCGCGCTCGCGCCGTCGGAAATATACTGGTCGCGCCACTGGGTTTCTTTCGCCAGCGCCAGGCCGGCGGTGGAGTAAACGAGAAGCCTGTCATTCACGGCATAACCGAGCTTCGCCCGCAGACCGGCCGTCCAGTCGATATCGTAGCTGGTCGTTGCGTCCACGTGGCCGCTCTTTGCCAGCACCGGATCGGTGGAACCGAACTTTTCGAGGCCACGAAGATAGGTCTTGGTGTAATCGGCCTCGACGCCGACGACAAAGCCGTTTTCCAGCTGCCGGTCATAACCGGCCTGCAGTCCAAACGCGCCGCCCCGCAGGTTGAAATCGGCTGATTCCCGTGCGGCCGCATCGTTGAATGTGCCATCCAGCGAGGTCGTATTTCCGGCAAAATTCAGGAAATCGCCGCCGGCATGGGCACCCACATGGAAGCCGGTCCAGTCACGCACGAAGGATGCGTCCGTCGGGCTGCTGAAGGGGGAAAGGCCGGGCAGGGCCTCGCCGCCGCCGATCGTCGCGGTAAGGCTCGCATAGATCGTGCGGCCGGGACCGGGCTGCGTGACGAGGCCGAGCGGATCGACATAAAAACGGTCGAACAGGTTCTCCACCCGCAGGCTCGCGGTCATATTGTCGTTGATCTTGTATTCGGTAAACAGATCGACCAGCGTATAGGGCTCCCAGTCGACAAGTGCGATGAATTGCGACGCGCCCTGCGCGGTGACGTCGCCGTGGCCGATGGCGCGCGGGCCGACATAGGAGACGCGGCCGCCGACCGTCAGCCGGTCCTCGAGGAATTTCTGCGAAAGCGTCAGGTCGACCGTATATTCCGGCTGAACATGGTTCGTCGCGTAGTCGCCATAGAGAGACTTGCTGTCGCAGGTCTGGGTCGTGCGGCAATATTCGACATTCAGGAAGTAGTTGGCGGAAAGATCGGCCGAAAATCCGCCATTGGTGTAACGGCCGGAAAGTTCGAGACCGGAAAATTTGGCACGCGGAATATTGCCGATATTTAGCGTCAGCTGCGGTTCGGTCACGACGGTGCGCGAGATGTAATTCTTCACATCCCAGTTGAAATAACCGAACTTGATCATGGCGGTATCATCGTCGGAGAAGATGCCGTCGCGAATGATGTTGGTGCCGATTTCCCAGTTGCTGGAGCGTTCCGGCAGGACGCCGGCATTCGCGATGACGCTGTTGAAAGCCGAGACGGATTCAATGATGGATGGCGAGCGCAGCGTATTCGAATAATTGACGTAGAACTGGGTGTTGTCGAACGGTTCCAGCGTCACTCCGGCAGATGGGCTGAAACCGCCGTCATCCACTTTCAGGCCAACCGGCTTGTCCTGCGCCTGATAACGCTCATAGGGATCAAATCGGTCTTCAACCCAATAATGGGAATATCGCAGGCCGCCATTAAGGGTAAGCCAGTCCACCGGCTTGTAAGCTGCCTTGGCAAAGGCTGCACCTTCATGGCGAATGGCGTCGCGCGGGGTCAGCCAGCCCTCCAGAACGGCGGTGTGGTTGCTGCCCTTGGTGTCTTCGGCGCGGTAGGAAAATCCGTAATTCAGGTCGAAATCGCCGTAATCCAGGCTGAACTGCGAGCGGTTGGTAATCTCCGCTCCCCACATATTGGTATCGGTGCCGACCCGGAATCCCGATGGCAGGCCGATCTTCTCCGGCGTCAGGCCACGCCCGCCGCGCACGGGGTTGCGGACTTCGAGATGGTTGAAATAGAAATTCGACTTGAAGTCGATGAGGTCGTTGTCTTCGGGGTTCCAGTTGTATCTGGCGGTAAATGTGTCGAGGCTGGTGCTGACGGTCTGTTCCTGCTGCTGCGCCTGTCCGGTATTCGAGGTCAGCCGCGAGGCAAGCCTGTCTCCGGCCTCGCTTCTGTATCCCATGTAACCGATCTGGAATGTCTGGTCGTCTGACAGACGCGCCGTGACCTTCGCCAGAAGCGATTGTGTTTCCAGCTCGGTATTGAGGATTTCCTCGCCGCCGCGATAATTGGCCAGACCTTCATTGATCATCGTGTTGGGCAGAGTGCCGCCCCAATATTTCGTGTCGCCGATGTTTTTCGGTGACGCAACAGGGCCATGGCTGCCGGCGTGATAATTGCCCTGACGGCGATGCGCATATCCGGCGACGACATCGATATCCTCGCCTTTGTAAGCGCCGATGATGCTGCCGGAACCGGTCGTCGGCTTGAGGAAGGCGGGTCTGTCCATGCCATCGGCAGACGGGGTCGCGTTGCCTGCGCCAGACTGGTAGCTGTAACCGCTCAATGCGCCTTCCGTCGGGCTTGATGAATTGGTGCCGAAGCCGCCCTTGACCTTCAGCCCCCATTTCTCGCCCGGCTTGACGATGTCGTCGGCGCCGACCGTTCGCATCGCCACCGATCCGGCATTACCGAAGGAAGCGGCATCGGCTCCCTTGGTAATGTCGACACCGGCGATGAAATCGGGATCGACATAGGTGCGGTTCGAGACGCCCTGATACCCCTGATAGACCGTCACGGAATTTTCAGCGCCGTCGACCGTCGTGGCGACGCGGCCCATTCCCTGCATGCCGCGAATGTTGACGTCGATGGCGCCGGCGCCGTTTCGCGCTTCGCCGGACATCACGCCGGCCGTGCCGCGAAACATGTCGGCCGGGCTTGAGCCGCGGAAGCGCTCGATATCCTCGCCCGAAATGAAGGCGGTCGGGGCATCGTTGCCATAAGGTGCGTCCGGGCTGCCATATCGTCCGGTCTTGCCGGTGACGGTGATTGTTTCGAGAACCAGCGAGCCATCCGCAGAGGTTGCTTCCGGTGCCTGTGAGGCATTGGAAACCGTCACGCGATCGGGCGCGGTGAAGCGGAAGCTGAGGCCGGTGCCGTCAAGCAGCCTGCCGAGCGCTTCCCGCGGTGGCAGGGAGCCGGCCGCGCCGGAGGTCTTGAGCCCTCTCGTCAAGGATGCGTCGTAGAAAATCTGTATGCCGCTTGCGGCGCCAAAGCGCGTCAGCGCCACATCGAGGGACCCGGCTGGAATGGAAAACTGGCGCAGCTCCTGCGCAACAGCCTGGGTATGGGCATATAAGGATACGGAGCAGGCCAGTGATGCGCAGAATGCTGCAAGCCTCAAACGCCGTTCGCGACCACCGGATTTATGTCCCCTCGCCAATAAAGTCATCCCCGTATTCCCTTCCATTTCGCCGCCTTGCTGCGGCCTCTGATAGGGAAGACGACCGAGGCGCATGAACCCGAAAAGATTTGTGGAGTTTTTTTGTAATATTTTCGGATCGTCCGGAATCCAGCGCTGTCTCCGGTTCGAAAGGCTTCAGACGAGCAGCAATATTCCGCCGGCGCCGACCGCATGAAGATGCAGGGTTTCTTCAAGATGGGCGATAATGTCCTGCGGCCGGTTGAGCTGAAAGACGCCCGAGACGTGCAGGGAGCGCAGGCTTTGACGGGTGATGATGATCCTGCCGCGCCGGTGGCGGTTCAGGCTCGCAACGATGTCTTCCAGCGGACGGTTGTTGAAGACCAGCATGCCTTCACGCCATGCCGATGCCGTCTCGAGGTCGATCCTGGATTTTTCCCCAAGGCCAGCGTCCGAATAGACGATTGCCTCTCCGGGAAGCAGCTGCGCATCGCCGAGACAGTGGACGCTGAGCGGGCCGGACAGGCATTCCACGGTTACGCCACTGGCGTTATGGGTGACGCTGAAGGCGCCGCCGGAGGCCTGCACGCGGCCATTGCCGGCTTTGACAACAAAAGGAACGTTCGCCGCCTGCTGGACGGTGAAGACCGCAGCACCTGCCGTGAGATCGAACTGCCGTTCGCTGCGCTCCAGCGACAGGGCGGAGCCGCCATCGAGAAAGGCGGTCGAGCCATCCGGCAGGCTGACATTCTGCTGCTCGCCGACATCAGTTGAAAAATCCGCAAGCATTGCGCCGATGGAGGGCAGGTAACCGAGTTCCGGCAGCGCGACGGCAATGCCGGCAAGGCCGGCGGCAAGGCTGCCGCCCACCAGAAAGGATCGTCTGGATGTGGCTTTGACGCGGGTCTGCGCCTGCGCTTCCAGGGCCGGGCCAAGATCGCGCCAGAGCGCTGACGCCTCGACGAAGGCGCGTTCGTGATCGGCGCTGAGGTTGCGCCAGTGGCGGAGCGCCTCCGTATCCTCAACCGTGGCCGCGCCGGAGCGCAGCCTGACGATAAAGGTCGTGGCCTTTCTTCTGAGCGCATCGGATCCTTCGTTCAACACGCAACCCCTATCAAAAAACCGTCTGGATGCCGGAATTTCACATGAACCTCATTAGCTCTAACGATCACAAACGGTAAATCCGAAAATTATCTGCGCCGCTCATGTCCCATTTTCTCGATGCAGTAGTTGAGGGCGCGATTGATTTCCATTTCCACCGTGCGGGTGGAGACATGGAACTCTTCCGCGATCTCGGCATAGGGACGAAATTCCAGCCGCGCCGCGACCAGCATCTTTCTCTGTCGATCCGGCAGTTCACCGATGACCCGCATGAGCTGCCGGATCTGGTCGCGGTCGATTACCTGCTGGTCCGGACCCGGGCGCTCGTCGCGAATGGAAAGGGCATCCTCGATCTGCTCGGTCGTGGCGCGGTGCCTGCGGCCCCGCCCGTGATCGATGGCCAGCGACCTGGCGATGCGCTTGAGATAAGGCACTGGTGCTGCGGATGCGTTCGAGCTGTTTCTCGCCAGCTTGATCCATGCCTCATGGGCAAGATCCTCGGCATCCTCGCGCGAGCCCGTCATCCGCGTCAGATATCGCTTGATATCCGACTGGGTTTTCAGGAATGCCGAAAGGAATTTGTCGTCGCGCTGCGTCATGACCGACCTGGAGATTGGACTTCAGGCGATACCCCGTGGCAGATGCGAATTCAATACTTAACTTAAATAATCATGTTAAGGCGCATGATCGATGATGGCGTGATGATGCCAATGCCCGGGCGAAGGCGACGGGTCGCCCCCGGCCTGGGAAGGCGTCACAGCTGCATCTTGATCGTCAGCATATATTCGGTGCCCTTCGCCCGGTCGCGGGTGCGGGACACTTCCAGGGTAATCTTTTCCAGCTTGTGTTCGAGGCTTTCCTTGATCGTTCCGCCGGGTGTGTCCTCACGGCGCAACGAGGTGTCGCCATAACCAAGGCCGATTTTGCGCGTGATGGCGTTTTCCGTATAGGTTCTTCCGAACATGGCTGAGGCCTGTCCGCTGCGGACGGTGGCTTCGAAACCACGGGTATCGATATCCCGGTAGGCCGAGCCGCTGATCGAATTGTCCGACTGGCTATAGCTGCCGCCCGCGCTTATTCTGGCAAGCCGGTGTCCGTCGTGCTCAAGCGAGACATTGCCGTCGGCCGAAGGTCCGAAAAGCCCGCCGTTCATGCTGTCCTTGTAGGTGAAGCGGAAGCGCCCGCTGCGGGCATCGACCTGATAATTGTAGGAGGCGTCGCCGCTGCGCACCTGAATACCCGGGGCCGGTTCGCTGCCGAGGATCGGCGAAACCTTGTCGGCGAAATTAAAGAGGGGTCTGGTGACCTGTTCGAATTCCGTCTGCGACAGCTGCACGGTCTTGCCTTCCGCATCGAAACCGCCGACGGCGAGGCATGGGCGCTGATTGATGACGCTTTTCAGGGCAAACAGCGTGCAATTGTCGCTGGTCATGCCGGCAATGGCGGCGTGGACGGAGTTGCGCAGCGTATAGCTGCCGCAGCAGGAGAAGGCGTCGTTGTCCGCGCTCGCATCCCTCGTATAACCGGTGAAAACGATGCCGCTCGCCCCGGTGGAGATATTTACATTGGCGAATTGCGGGCCGCTTTGCAGCGGAAACAGCTTCAACCGGCTCTGGTCAGCAAGCGTCTTCGGGTTGGAAAGCGATGGAATCGGCATTCTTCTTCTCTCCTGAAACACGGAACGGTATTTCCCTTCTATCATCGCAACGTGAAGGTGCAACCCGCAACCTGTGTGGGTCAGTTTCTGTGGATGAGAGCAACCGCTGTTGTTACCGTGAGCCTCTGCACATATGCTGGACTACTTAAATCTCGATTTCCGGGCACGACGGACAGGCGCATAATGACCTCCCAGTTGGATTTTTTCGCTTCCGCGACAGCACGGCTTCCCCAGGGTGAACGCGGGCGAAAAGCGGCTGGTCGCGAAACGGCAAAGACGAATGCTGCGGATGACGAGACGCTTGCCGGGTATCTTGAATCCACCGGCAATTACCGTGTCTTACGCAGGCTCATGCCACGACCGGTCATCGAGCGGCCGCGGCCGGAGTTCCCGCGTCAGGGGATCATCCTCGATACCGAAACCACGGGCCTCAATCATCGGACCGACGAGATCATCGAGATCGGCGTCATCGCCTTCACATTCGACGATCACGGCGCGATCGGCGATGTTACCGGCGTTTATGGCGGCCTGCGGCAACCCGGTGTCGCCATCCCGGAAGAGATCACACACCTGACCGGGATTACCGACGAGATGGTCGCCGGACAGGCAATAGACATGGACCGGCTGAGCGCGCTTGTTGGCCGGGCGGATCTGATCATCGCCCATAATGCCGGCTTTGACCGCCCGTTCTGCGAGGCTTTTTCACCGATTTTCCGCGAGAAGGCATGGGCCTGTTCAGTGTCCGAGATCGACTGGCGGGCACGGGGTTTTGAGGGCAGCAAACTTGCCTATCTGATCGGGCAGTCCGGCTATTTTCACGACGGCCATCGCGCTGTCGACGATTGTTTCGCTCTTCTGGAGGTGCTGGGGCACGCGCGCCCGGGGCAGGGCGAAGCGCCCTTCGCGGAACTGCATCAGGCCAGCCAGCGCTCCCGGGCCCGCATTTATGCGGAAAACAGCCCCTTCGATATGAAGGATCACCTGAAAAAACGCGGTTACCGCTGGTCGGATGGTTCCGATGGCCGGCCAAAAGCCTGGTGGGTGGAAATACCGGAGGAAAAGCTGGACGAGGAACTGCATTTTCTGCGGACCGAGATTTACCGCTGGGAGGCTGATCCCCCGGTCAAGCACCTTACGGCCTTTGACCGGTTCAGGGCCAGCTGATCTGCCCGTATCGGGCCGGTGACGACAACAGGCGCCGTCTGACGTCGACATGCGGTGACTAAATGGTCACGATAGCGGTGTCAGAGCATTTTTCAGGCTGACGCCCTGCTTCGGCTGCAGGTCGAGATCGGCCTCGATATGGTCGAGATGATGGAGCATGAGGTCTGAGGCGCTTTTCGCGTCGCCCTTTGCGACGAGCTCGAGAATGGCGAGGTGCTCGTTATGGCCGCAGCTCGAAACGCCTGAGCGGCCATAAAGGGCCACGACCAGTGAAGAGCGGGCGACCAGTTCGTCCATGAAACGCTGGAGGATGACATTGCCGGACAGCGCCGCCAGCATGAGATGGAAATCGCCCGAGGCCTTGATTTCCGCCCGGCGCGCGGCCGGCCCGCGCTCATTCATATATTGCGCTTCTTCGACCAGATGGTCCCGGAACCGCGCAATATCGGCAGGCGTGATGCGCCCTACCGCCGCTGCGATGATGCCCGGCTCGATCAGGCGGCGCGACGCGAAAATCTGGCGCGCCTCTTCTGGCGAAGGTGTGGAAACGAAGGCGCCACGGTTGCGCTCGGTCTTCACCAGCCCCTCGAAGGCGAGGATTTGCAAAGCGGCGCGCGCCACCGTGCGGCTGACATTAAAGAGCGCACCAACCTCGGCTTCCGACAGTTTGGTTCCCGGCGCCAGCCGCCGGTCGATGATGGCATTGCGCAGGGATTCTCGGATCACAAGCGAACGATCTTCGATTGTGGCATCCACGGCGGCAGAGGTTGTTTCTAGCAAGGTCATGTCACGGATCCGGTGTCGCTTCTTCTAACCCGGCGACGCCCATTTTCCTAGGGCGATATTTCGCAATCGATTGTTTGGATCGCATACAATTTGGCCAATAAATCGAAAACAATCGATGTAAATTTGAGCAGCCTTTTACTGCCTTTCGCAAGCGTTTCAAAAATACTCTTTTATATCAATGGTGAAGCCGATTGGCACGCCGCCTGCATGACAAAGTCGTCGCAGGAGAGTGTTCATGAGCAAAGCCGCAGCAATCGACATCGCTTCCGTTTCCAAGGTTTATGGCGCAACCACCGCCGTCCATGCCATAAGCCTCAAGATACCGGCGGGAAGCTATTGCTGCCTGCTCGGCCCTTCGGGTTGTGGCAAGACTTCAACGCTCCGAATGATTGCCGGCCACGAGAGCATTTCCAGCGGTGATATCAGGCTTGGCAATCTGGTGGTTACCGATCTGCCGCCCGCAAAACGCGGCACGGCGATGATGTTCCAGTCCTATGCCCTGTTTCCGCATCTCGATCTCATCGACAATGTCGCTTTCAGCCTCAAGATGAAGGGCGTGGACAAGGAAGCGCGCCGCGCCAAGGCGCTTGAGATGCTGCAACTGATGCAGCTCGAGCCCTATGCCAGCCGTCGTCCCGCCCAGCTTTCCGGCGGGCAGCAGCAGCGTGTGGCGCTGGCGCGCGCTTTGATCACCGATCCCGAAGCCCTTTTGCTGGATGAGCCGCTGTCGGCGCTCGATCCCTTTCTCAAGATCCGCATGCGCGCCGAGTTGAAGAAGCTGCAGACGTCGCTGGGCATCACCTTCGTTCACGTCACCCACAGCCAGGAAGAGGCCATGGCGCTGGCCGACGTCATCGTCGTCATGAATGACGGCCGCATCGAACAGGCGGCGACGCCGCGTGAGGTTTTCGAACGCCCGGCCACCGCTTTCGTTGCCCGTTTCATGGGTGACCACAATGTCATTTCCGGACGCTACCGGGAAAAGTCGGGGGGCCTTGTTACGCTGGAAGTGGCGGGCGGTGGCACCTTCACCGCAAGTGGCGATGCGCCCGATGACGGTGCGGTCGATATTGCGGTGCGCACCGACCGTGTGCGGGTGGGCGAGGCGGATCAGCCGGGGCTCGGTTTCACCGGCATCGTCTCGAATGTCGAATATCGCGGCGCGAGCGTGAAGATCGCCGTGACCGGCGCGGGCATCGAGGATTTCAACGTCATCCTCAGCGATGCCGCCTTTTTTGAAAAGCCGGTCAAAGCCGGCGACGCCATACCGCTTTCGTGGAATGCGGCCGATGCCATCGTGCTCGGCCGGGTAGAGAAGTGACCCCAAAATAACCAGAGGAGAACTTTGCAATGACCGATAACTCCAAGAACATGAAGGGCCTGTCCCGTCGTGGCCTGCTAAAAGCCGGCGCGGCCGCCACGGGCGCGGCGATAGGTTCCGGCCTCATCACCGGTTTCCCGACCATCTGGGCGCAGAACCCGATCACCATCCGCCAGTTCGGCACCGGTGTTTCGAACCTCAACGCCATTGCCGAAAAGTGCAAGGCCGACCTCGGCATCACGCTGGAGATGACGGCGACGGATTCCGATGCCGCCGCCCAGCGTGCCGTGACCCAGCCGAATTCCTACGATATCGCCGACATCGAATACTGGATCCTGAAGAAGGTCTATCCGGCGGGCGTCATCCAGCCGATGGAAATCAAGAAGCTCAAATATTACGACAAGATCGTGCCGCTGTTTAAAAACGGCAAGCTGACGCCTGACAGCGTCGTGGCGCAGGGCACCGCCCCGCATACGGTCGGTTTCGTCGAAAAGCCCGGCGACAAGACATTTGCGAAGGGCGAGACCGATTATTTCACCATGGTTCCGACCATCTATAACGCCGATACGCTCGGCATCCGCCCGGATCTCGTCGGCCGCGACATCACCAGCTGGGCCGATATCATGGACCCCAAGTTCAAGGGCAAGACCTCGATCCTCAACATCCCGTCCATCGGCATCATGGATGCGGCGATGATCATGGAAGCCATGGGCAACATCAAATATGCCGACAAGGGCAACATGACCAAGGAGGAGATCGACAAGACCATCGACTTCCTCATCAAGGCCAAGAAAGACGGCCAGTTCCGCGCCTTCTGGAAGAGCTTCGACGAAAGCGTCAACCTCATGGCCTCGGGTGAAGTCATCATCCAGTCCATGTGGTCGCCCGCCGTTGCCGCCGTCCGTTCCAAGGGCATTGCCTGCAAATACCAGCCGCTGAAGGAAGGTTATCGCTCCTGGGGCGGTGGCCTTGGCCTTGCCAAACACCTTTCCGGCGCCAAGCTCGATGCGGCCTACGAGTACATCAACTGGTACACCTCCGGCTGGGTCGGCGCCTACCTCAACCGGCAGGGCTATTACTCCGCCGCCATGGAAACGGCGAAGGAACATATGTCCGCCGACGAGTGGGGTTACTGGGTCGAAGGCAAGCCCGCGCAGGGCGATATCATCGCTCCGGATGGCAAGATCATGGAAAAGGCCGGCGCGGTGCGTGATGGCGGCTCCTTCGAGGAGCGCATGGGCAAGGTCGCGTGCTGGAACTCCGTCATGGACGAAGACCGCTACATGGTCCGCCGCTGGAACGAATTCATCGCGGCCTGATGCCTCACGGACAAAACCGGCGGCCTTTGCCGCCGGTGCTTCAGCAAATCCAGCGAAAGGCATAACCATGGTGACGGTCAGACTCATCGGTGTCAGCGACAAAAAGGACAGGCCGCCCCGCAGCTTCGCGCTGCCGCAAAAGCTTGTATCCTATGTTCAGGCCACGCCGCTTTTCCTGATCCTCGGCTTTTTCTTGGCTCTGCCGATCGTCATGATCGCCATCGTCAGTTTCTGGGATTATGACTTCGCCCAGATGTATCCTGATTTCGTGACCTTCAACTATCTGGAAACGCTCGGTTCCTGGGTCACGTGGCAAACTTATGTCAATACCCTGAAATACGCCGCCATCGTCTGGGCGATCACGCTGTTCTGCGGTTTCTGGGTCGCCTATTTCCTGGCTTTCCATATTCGCACCACGACAATGCAGATGATCCTGTTTCTCGTCTGCACCGTGCCGTTCCTGACATCGAACATCATCCGCATGATTTCGTGGATACCGGTTCTGGGGCGCAACGGGCTGGTCAACGGCGCGCTGGTCAATGCCGGCATCGTGCCCGCGCCCGTCGAGTGGCTGCTCTACTCGGATTTCGCCGTGGTGCTGGCCATGGTGCATCTCTACACGCTGTTCATGGTGACGCCGATCTTCAACACGCTGATGCGTATCGATAAATCGCTGATCGAGGCGGCGCGCGACGCTGGCGCGACGGGCTGGCAGACGCTCTCAAACGTCATCATTCCGCTTGCCAAGCCCGGCATGGCCATCGGCAGCATTTTCGTGGTGACGCTGGTCATGGCCGATTTCTCCACCGTTCAGGTGATGTCCGGCGGGCAGAGCGCTTCCGTGGCGCTGATGATGAAGAACCAGATGTCGCTGCTGCAATATCCGGCGGCCGCCGCAAATGCGGTCATCCTGCTCATCCTCGTTCTTCTGATGGTCGCGGGCATCCTGCGCATCGTCGATATTCGCAAGGAGTTGTGAGCCATGCATCAGGAAAAACGCGGCCGCGAATTCTACGTCCTCGCCTTCTTTTTTCTTCTCTTCGTGCTGTTCCTTTACGGGCCGCTGTCGGCGATCCTCATCCTTGCGTTTCAGGGTCCGAATGGCGGGCTGACCTTTCCGCTGAACGGCGTTTCGCTACATTGGTTCGGCAATCTTTTCGAACAGCAGGCGGTGGGTGATTTCGGCGGGTCGTTCCGCCGCTCTTTCGGGCTCGGCCTGATGGTCATGGCGGTCACCGTCATCGTTTCGCTGCTGGCCGGCCTTGCCTTCCGGCGAAAATTCATCGGTGCGACGCCGCTATTTTATCTCTCGGTCGCCAGCCTCGTGGTGCCGTCGATTATCATATCGCTCGGCATTGGCGTTCTTTTTCAGCAGCTTGGGCTTGAACCTTCATGGTATACATCAGCTTTCGGGGCGCACCTCACCTGGACATTGCCCTTCGGCGTGCTGATCATGCTGGCCGTTTTCAATCGCTTTTCACCTTCCTACGAGGAGGCGGCCCGCGATCTCGGCGCATCGTCCTGGCAGACCTTCGCCCATGTGGTGTTGCCGATGATCGCGCCAAGCCTCATCGGTGTCGGCCTGTTCGGTTTCACGCTCTCCTATGACGAGTTCGCCCGCACTTTGATGACGGCGGGCACCTACAACACCCTGCCGCTGGAAATCTACGGCATGACCACCAATGTCACGACGCCGGTGCTTTATGCGCTCGGGGCTGTGACGACCCTGTTTTCCTTCCTGGTGATCGCGGCCACGCTTGGCCTGATCGTTACCCTGAACCGCCGCCATTCCCGCGGCTGAAGAAGCTGAGCATGCGCATCCTCATCATCAATCCCAATACGACGCAATCCATGACGGCAACCATTGCCGATGCCGCAACACGGGTGGCCAACGCCGATACGCAAATCCTCGCCGTCACCTCGTCCATGGGTCCCGTCTCCATCGAAGGATATTACGACGAGGTTTTCGCCGTGCCCGGCCTTCTGCTGGAACTTGCCAAGGCCCCGGCGCTTGGTGCAGATGCCGCTGTCATCGCCTGTTTCGACGATACCGGGCTCGATGCCGCCCGGGCGCTCGCCGATATTCCTGTCATCGGCCTCTGCGAGGCCGGGGTTTCGAGCGCCGCTTTCATCGCGCAGAAGTTCACCATCGTGACGACCATGGAACGGTCGCGCCTGCCGCTGGAGCATCTTGTCCATCGTTATGGCATGTCCGCCCGCTGCAACGTGCGGGCCGCCGATATTCCCGTTCTGTCACTGGAAGATCCCGCTTCGAATGCCGGTGAAAGGCTGCGCGAAGAAATCTCGATGGCGCTGAGGCAGGATCGCGCCGAGGCGATCGTGCTCGGCTGTGCCGGCATGGCGGATCTTGCCGCCGAGCTTGGCGACGAATTCGGCGTGCCCGTCATCGACGGCGTCGCGGCCGCCGTGAAACAGGCCGAGTCGCTGGTGAGGATGGGGCTTTCGACCGCCAAACGCGGCGCTTATGCCGCGCCACTCTCCAAGCCCTATCGTGGATTGCTGGAAGTGTTCCAGCCGGACAGGCTTGCCGGGGCATCCGCAAGTCCCTGATCCCGTCAGGTCCTCAAAACCTCCAGCCACAGGACGACAAATGCCAGCTGGCAGGCCAGATCATGCCGCACATTGTGAAGCGCGACCCCACTCGGAATTATCCTCGATCCGTTTCTCCTGGGGATATCCAGCCGCTCGGCCCTGGCCAATATGCCCGTGGCGTGCGCGCGACTGACCCCATAGGCCCGCGCGGCCGCTTTGCGGGAAAACTCGACACTCGCCGCATCGACGTCGCTGGTTTTGACCGCGAACACCCGCCCACAGCCCCGATGAGGCCCCTTACCGCGATGCACGCTTGCTCCGGCCCATCCGCTGCCGGCTTCTCCGGCGGCACAGGTGAGCGGGGATGGATATCCCATTTCTCTGAATTGCTGCCTCTGAAATAAGCTGTTCCCGTCGCATCACAGCGCGCCGGAAAGTCAGAACGACCATCTGGCGTTCATGCAGCCAGCCCCTTCATATCCCTGTCGTAATAGTGTCTGATATCGAGATCGTTTTTCGAGGCATATGTGTTGACGAACAGCCGTTGCACGCTCAGGGAGTTTGTCGTGAAGCCGTCAACGCAGGCGATAGGGACTGAAGTGGAAAACCGCGGGAACGGCACGCCGGGGGAAGTCTTTGCCGCCTTCCTGAAGCTCGGCGTCAGCTCGTTCGGCGGTCCCATCGCTCATCTCGGTTATTTTCGCGATGAGCTTGTCGTGCGGCGCAAATGGATCGATGAGGCCGGTTACGCCGATCTCGTGGCGCTGTGCCAGTTTCTTCCCGGCCCGGCTTCCAGCCAGGTGGGGTTTGCGCTGGGGCTCCTGAGGGCGGGGCCGCTTGGCGCTCTGGCGGCCTGGACGGCTTTTACCCTGCCATCCGCCATTTTGCTTTTGCTGTTCGCCACCGTTGCCGCTTCGATCGAGGGGCCGGTCGGTACCGGACTGCTGCATGGCCTCAAGATCGTCGCCGTCGCTGTGGTGGCGCAGGCAGTCTGGGGCATGGCGAAAAGCCTTGCGCCGGATCGGGAACGGGCCAGCATCGCACTTGCCGGCATTGTCTGCGTGGTTTTTCTGGCCGGAGCATTCGGACAAATCCTGGCGCTTGCCGTCGGTGCCATTGCCGGGCTTGTCTTCTGTCGTAACGGCACGGCGCGGGAATCTGCCCATCTTCAGTTCCGTGTGCCAAAAAGCCTCGGATATATCGCGCTCGCCGCCTTCGCCTTGCTTCTCGGCCTGCTGCCGCTGCTTGCGGCGGTCGCGGGATCGCAGGGCCTCTCCTTGTTCGATGCGTTTTATCGTGCCGGCGCGCTGGTCTTCGGCGGCGGGCATGTGGTCCTGCCGCTGCTGCAATCCGAAGTCGTCGCCACCGGCTGGGTGACGGAAGATGCGTTTATCGCCGGATATGGCGCGACGCAGGCCGTTCCCGGCCCGCTATTCACATTCGCCGCCTATCTCGGCGCGGTGGTGGGGCCGCAGCCGAACGGCGTTTTCGGTTCTGCCATCGCCCTTGTCGCGATCTTCCTGCCGGGCATGTTGCTTCTCGTCGGCGCCCTTCCTTTCTGGGAAGGGTTTCGCCGGCATCTTCCAGCGCAGGCGGCCATGCGCGGCGCAAATGCCGCCGTCGTCGGCATTCTTGGCGCTGCGCTTTATGACCCGGTGTGGACGAGCGCCATCTTCACGCCGAAGGATTTCACGCTGGCGCTTGCGGGTTTCATCCTGTTGACGGTGTGGAAGACGCCGCCATGGGTCGTGGTGGTGATCTGTGCTGCGGGCGGCGTCCTGCTGGCGCTGTTTTAAGCCATTTCAGGCAGAGTCCGCATGGGCAAAAATCCAGTCCGAGAAGGCCTGCATGGCGGATGTCTGCGGTTTTGATTGCAGCCGGGTCAGCCAGTAGCTTCCAAGCGATATGGTGACGGGGAAGGGCTGGATGATTGCCCCGGACGCCAGATGCCGCGAAAACATCGATGGCGGCGCCAGCGCCACGCCCAGCCCCTGCAGCGCGGCCTCCATCATGCCGAGCGAGGTGTCGAAAACGATCCCGGCATTCACCTGCGCTGCCGGCGTCACGCCGGCCGCCGCAAACCATGTGCTCCATTCGTCGGACCTGTAGCTTCGCAAAAGCGTCGCCTCGACAAGGTCGGCGGGCGTTTTTAAAGTCTCCGCCAGCTTGGGTGTGCAGAGGGGTGAAAGCGGCGCATCGAAAAGCCGGAAGGCATCGGTGCCGTGCCACGAGCCCTGACCGAAACGAATGGCGAAATCCAGCCCTTCGGCCGCCATGTCCACCCGGTTATTGTTGGTGGAAACCCGGATATCGATGAAGGGATGCTGCTTTTGAAACTCCTGCAATCGCGGCAGAAGCCAGCCGACGGCAAAGGTGCCGACGACCCCCAGAAACAGCAATTCGCGCACCTGTCCGGCCTCGATCCTGTCGAGCGTGGTCGCCATCTGGTCGAAGGAACTGGTGACGGTGGGCAGAAGCGCTTCACCCTCGGCGGTGATTTTCAGCCCGCGTGGAAGCCGTTGAAACAGCGAGACGCCCAGCCGCTTTTCCAGCACCTTCACCTGCTGGCTCACCGCCGCCTGCGTGACGCAGAGTTCGATGGCTGCACGGGTGAAGCTGAGGTGTCTTGCCGATGCCTCGAAGGCCCGAAGACCGTTCAGGGGAAGAAATTGCCGAACCATTTGAGACCTAGATTTTCTTGTATCTCTTCCGAGATATCATGGTTTGTTCGTGCAATGTAGGGCAGCTAAAGCTCTTTCGCTGGGGACGGCGCAAATGCCGGTCATCTACCTGAGGTTTTGGAGAATGCGAAAGATGAAACTCAATCACGGACATATCGCGCTTGCAGCACTGCTCTCGGCCGGCCTGTTCACACAGGCTTCTGCCGCCGATGAAGCGAAGCTGAGGGCGATAACGGATGCCGCTATAAAGCCGGTGATGCAGAAAAACGGCATTCCGGGTCTGGCCGTCGCCATCAGTATTAATGGCGAAAATCACGTCTTCACCTATGGCGTCATGTCCAAAAGCACCGGCCAGCCCGTCACGCCACAGACCTTGTTCGAGCTCGGCTCGATCAGCAAGACATTCACGGTTGCGCTCAGCACCTATGCCGAGATGAACGGCCAGCTGTCGCTGTCCGGCAAGGTCGCGGATTATCTTCCGTCGATGAAAGGCAAGCCGTTCGGCGATGTCGCGCTGATGCATCTCGGCACCCACACCGCAGGCGGATTCCCGCTGCAGGTGCCGGACAACGTCAAGACGGAACAGCAGCTGCTCACCTATCTCAAGGCCTGGAAACCTTCATACAAGGCCGGAACCCACCGCACCTATGCCAATCCCAGCATCGGAATGCTCGGTTATGTCACCGCAAAGGCCATGGGCCAGAGCTTTGATGACGCGATGCAAGGCACGCTGCTGCCCGGGCTGGGGCTGAAGAACACCTTTACCGTGGTGCCCAAGGCAAAGATGGCGGATTATGCCCAAGGCTATAAGAGAAATGGCGACCCGGCCCGCGTGACACCGGCCATCCTTTCTTCGGAGGCTTACGGCGTCAAATCATCGGCAAGCGACATGATCCGCTTCGTCAATGCCAATATGGGCCTTGAGACACTGGACGGAAAAATGCAGCAAGCGCTTCTCAACACTCACACGGGCTATTTCAGTGTCGGCGCGATGGTGCAGGACATGGTCTGGGAACAATATGCTTATCCCGTTGCCCTGAAGACGCTGGTGGACGCGAATTCCGGCGCCCTTTTGAAGACGGTCCCGGTCTCCGAAATCACGCCGCCGATGAAGCCGCGTCAGGACGTCCTCATCAACAAGACGGGCTCCACCAATGGTTTTGGGGCCTATGTCGCTTTCATACCGAAGCAGAAACACGGCGTCGTCCTTCTGGCCAATAAAAACTATCCCAATGAGGATCGTGTCGCCCTGGCCTATGAGATTTTGACGGCGCTCGACAGGGCGGAATAATACCCGTCGGCCGGTCTGCTGTCCGCCACCCCGACGCGGGAGCTGAATTGCTCCCGCGTCAAGGCGGATTACGCTTTCGTCGAAAACGCCTGCCGGCCCCGGGAACCATGCGTTAACCGACCCATCCGAAATTCCGGGTGTGGTAACTGCGGTGAAACGTGGCGTGTCGAAAATGACATCCGACAAATAATCGGAACATAAAATGACGACGCGCTTCACCCAACTCAGGCTTGCCGGACCTGCCGCAGTGCTTATCGCCATATTGCTGGCGGGGCTGGCGGCCATTCCCTATTACGGCGTTGCGCGTCTTGATGCTGAAATCCGTCAGCGACAGGAAACGCTGGTCGGCCGCAACATCTCGATATGGATATCGGATGTGGAATTTGCGCTGACCGCGTGGACGATCTGGGATGAATCCATCGCCAAGATCGACAATTCATTCGATCTGGAATGGACCGACCGGAACATCGGACGGTCGCTCATCGGCACTTCGCGCACGCGTTTCGTCAGTATTCTCAACGGCGACGGCGATCTGATCTATTCGAAGACGGATGATGAGGTGCTGCAACGCCCGTTTTTTGCCCGGAGGGCAGAGGTGATAGCACAGGACGCTCGCTCACTCGTGGATGCCGTTCGCGAAAAGGAGCGTGGTGAAAGGCCAGAGGGCATTCCGCAGCCGATCGCCTTCAGCAAGATCGAGGTGATCGGTGACGATGCCGTCCTTCTGACGGCAAGCCTTTTTCAGCCCGATTTCAGGACAGCAATGCCTCGCGGTGAACGCGCGCCGGTACTGGTTTCCGCAATCCCCATTGCTGGCAGCCTGCAGGAGTTTCTCGGAAACCGCTTCCTTCTGGACGATGCTTCCGTTGGGCCGGCCGGCAGCGTTCCGGCGGATCGTGCAAGGGTGGAAATCGCCATGGGGCCGAATGGTCAGGCGCAGGCGCTGTCCTGGCAGCCGCTGACCCCGGCGCGGGATCTGCTCCGTCAGTCCATGCCGCTTGCCGTCACGGTTCTTGTCGTGCTCATAGCCGGTGGCATCTTCGCGGTGCGGATTTCCCGCCGTGCGGTTCATTCGCTTGTCGAGGCCGAAAGACAGATGCGGCACGCTGCCACCCATGATTTCCTCACCGGGCTGGCCAACAGGTCGCTCGTCGCATCCGAATTCACCCGGTTGTCGCAGCAGGGAGATCTGACTGTCGCCTGTCTCGATCTCGACGGTTTCAAGGCCATCAATGACAGCCACGGGCACGCCGCCGGGGATGCCTTGCTCAAGGCGGTTGCCACCCGCCTTCGCGCTGCCTGTCACGACCGCGACGTGGTGTTCCGCTTGGGCGGTGACGAGTTTGCCGTGCTGATGCCCGCCATTTCCCTTGCCGAAGCCGAGATGCGCTGCCGGCAGCTGTGCCTGCTTCTCTCCGAGCCCTATGTTGTCGATGACAGCATGATGATCATCGGTGCGTCCTTCGGGTTGAGCAGCGTCATCGGGGCGGAAACGTCCTGCGACGAGGCCTTCCGCTGCGCTGACGAAGCGCTTTACCGCGCCAAGGGTGAAGGGCGCGGCAAGGTGATGACATCGATCTGTGAGATTGAACCCGTTCGCCGGTTTGGCTGAACTGAGGGGTGGGTAACCCCTTGATGGCCGATGACAGCAGCCGGCAATCGCGCTACCGAAGACAGGATGCGCCGCCACCGATTCGGCCCGGAACGACGGTCGCATATCACATAAAGACAAATCTTTTATGCGGCTGCGATCTGCAACGGGGACGTTCGCCAAATCGCGCCGGCCGCTTTCTGGGGGACAGACGACGATGAGCGATACAGGTGGCTATTTTCCGCGCTGGCGACTGAAAACCGAAGGGCGCATCATGCCGGATGAGCGGTTGCCCGCCGGGCAGACCGCGGTTCTCGGTTTGCAGCATGTTGTCGCCATGTTCGGCTCCACGGTGCTTGCGCCACTGATCATGGGGTTCGACCCGAACGTCTCCATCCTGTTTTCCGGCATCTCGACGTTGATCTTCTTTATCGCCGTCAGTGGCCGTGTGCCGAGCTATCTCGGTTCGTCTTTCGCTTTCATCGGTCCCGTGCTGGTGGCAACCGGTGCCGCCGCCGGTGCGGCGAGCCCCAATATCGCGCTTGCGCTTGGCGGCATCATTGCCGCGGGCGTGCTTTATGCCCTGATCGGCGTCATCGTCATGATTGCCGGCCATAATTGGATTGAACGGCTGATGCCGCCGGTCCTGACCGGTGCCATCGTTGCGGCGATCGGTCTGGTGCTTGCGCCGATTGCCATAGCCAGCGCCTCCGGCACCGGCCCCGGCAATCCCGATGGCGATCAACTGTCGCGCTGGATTGCGATTTTGACGGTCACATCCGTCGGTGCAATCGCGGTCTATGCGCCCGGCATGGCGCGGCGTCTACCGATCCTTCTCGGTGGCGCCATTGCCTACATCGCCTATCTGGTGCTGGCCAACGGCCTCGGTCTCGGCAAGCCCGTCGATTTTTCAGGCGTTGCGGCCGCATCCTGGTTTGGACTGCCGACATTTACCACGCCGGTATTTTCCGCCTCGGCAATCGCGCTGATCGCGCCTGTCGTCGTCATTCTGGTGGCGGAAAATCTCGGGCATATCAAGGCGATCGGCGCGATGACCGGCCGCAACCTCGATCCTTATCTTGGCCGCGCCTTCATCGGTGATGGCATCGCCACCATCTTTTCCGGCGCGTTTGGCGGAACCGGGATGACGACCTATGCCGAAAACATGGGCGTCATGGCGATTACCCGCATTTTCTCGACGCTGGTTTTCATCGTTGCGGCCCTGGTTGCCATCATTCTCGGCTTCTCGCCGAAATTCGGCGCGCTGATCCAGACGATACCGGGGCCCGTCATCGGCGGCCTGTCCGTCGTGGTGTTCGGTCTGATCGCTGCGACCGCCGGGCGCATTTGGGTTGAGAACAAGGTCGATTTTTCCGAGCCGCGCAATCTCATCACCGTGGGTATCGCGCTGGTGCTGGGTGCCGGCAACTTCAAGCTCAATGTCGGCGGTTTCACGCTGGATGGCATCGGCACGGCGACGATCGGCGCCATCGTCTTTTATCATCTCCTCAGCCTTGGCGCCTCGGCCCAGGGGAAATCACGCTAAAGACTGAGGCCCGGAAGAACCGCTCGAATGTGATCGCCAAGCGCCCTGGCCGCCGATGATGTCTGGGGATCGGAAAATGCGATGGCTATTCCGATCGTCGGCAGCGGCGGCAGGCCATCGCTGACGATATGAAGGTCGGGCGGAACGGCTGTTTTCGTCAGCACGCTGATGGCGTGGCCGGAGCGGGCGATGGCGATGAGGCCGGCAAGGCTGGTGCTGGCAAAGGCGACCCGGTAGCGGCGATTGGCGCTTTCCATGGCATCGCAGGCCGCGCGGTGATCCAGCGTCGCCGGTGCCGAGAGCGCCAGCGGCAACACGTCCTTGGTCAGCAGGTCGGGTTCCGGCCTGTCCGCCACCCAGACGAAACTCTCCCTGCGCAGAACCTCGGGATGATCAGGATCGGCCTGTGAGACCAGCGCCATGTCGATCTGGCGGCGGCGCAGCAGCGGATGCAGCTCTATGGTTGGCGCGCAGACCATCCGCAGGTCGACTTTCGGGTAGGTTGCGCAGAAGCCCCGCAGCAGTTCCGGCAGGAAGGCGATGGAATAATCCTCCGGGCATCCAAGGCTGACGGTTCCCTGAAGGATCGCCTCGCTCATATCCGCAAGGATTTCATCGTGCCGGGCAAGCAACGCATTGGCATGCGCAAGCAGCTTTTCTCCCGCCGCAGTCACCCGCACCCCAGAACCCGTTCGTTGCAGCAGGCTGTGGCCCACCTGCTCCTCAAGCCGCTGCATCTGCGTGCTGAGTGCCGATTGCGTGCGCCCGACCTGCATGGCGGCGATGCTGATGGAGCCGGCGCGGGCGACGATGACGAAGTTCTTGAGAAGTGTAAGGTCGAGCATGGAGATATCAAAATTATCGATATCTGCTTCAGATACTATCAATTGGACTGCCTGCGCAAGGGCCTGTTACCGTTCTTCAGGATCACCTCTTTGGGGAACGTGTCATGGACAACATTTCGAAAAACGCCATTTCGCTGAACGATGAACCGGCCTTCTGGGCCGCCGCCAATAAACACCTGACCCGCTATGGGCCGGCCTTCGAAGAAATCATCGTCGAACGCGCCGCGGGAAGTTTCGTTTATGATGCGGATGACCGCGCCATTCTCGATTTCACCTCCGGGCAGATGAGCGCCCTGATCGGCCACACCCACCCGGATATCGTCGCCACCGTCAACCGGCAGATGGCCTCGGTTGCGCATCTCTTCTCCGGCATGTTGTCGCGCCCCGTCGTCGAACTTGCGGCACGGCTGGCGGCGCTGGCGCCCGGTCTCGACCGCGTGCAATTGCTGACGACAGGGGCGGAATCCAATGAAGCGGCGATCCGCATGGCAAAGCTTGTCACCGACGGCCACGAGGTCGTGGCGTTTGCCCAGAGCTGGCATGGCATGACCGGCGCTGCGGCATCTGCCACCTATAGTGCCGGCCGCAGGGGCTATGGCCCGGCGACCGCCGGTTCGCTCGTCATTCCCGCCCCGAATGCCTATCGCCCACGCTTCCGCAACCCGGATGGATCGAACGACTGGCAGGCCGAGCTTGACGATGCCTTCGAACTGATCGATCGCCAGTCGACCGGCAATCTCGCCGCCTTCATTGCCGAGCCTATCCTCTCAAGCGGCGGCATTCTCGAATTGCCGCCCGGTTATCTCGCCGCCCTGAAGAAGAAATGCGAGGAGCGCGGCATGCTGCTCATCCTCGACGAAGCCCAGACCGGCGTCGGCCGGACGGGACACATGTTCGCCTTCCAGCGCGATGGCGTGACGCCGGATATCATGACGCTCTCCAAGACGCTCGGCGCCGGCCTGCCGCTCGCAGCCGTGATGACAAGCGCCGAAGTGGAGCAAAAGGCCTTCGAGAGGGGATTCCTGTTCTATACGACGCATGTGTCCGATCCGCTGCCGGCGGCTGTGGGTGTGACGGTCCTTGACGTGGTTGCGCGTGACGGTCTCGTGGAACAGGCGATTGCCCGCGGAAAGCGCCTGAAGGACGGGCTTTTATCCTTGCAGCAGCGGTTCGAATGCGTCGGCGACGTGCGCGGTCGCGGGCTGCTGCTGGGACTGGAAGTCGTGGCCGACAGGCATACGAAGGCCCCGGGTTTCGAACTCGGTGCGCGCATCATGCAGGAGGCGATGCTGCGCGGCATGAGCATGAATATCGTCAAGCTGCCCGGCATGGGCGGCGTTTTCCGCATCGCCCCGGCGCTGACCGTGTCGGACGCCGAAATCGACCTTGGGCTGGATATTCTGGCGGATTCCATCGAATCCGCGCAGGCCGCGCGATAGGGCAGTGACGCCACGTATCTTTGCACCCGCCTGAAGGTGAAAATTCAGGCGGGTGGTTGCGGCGTGACCACTCCTTTCAGGAGTGAGAGCCATCTGACGTTCCCACGGAAAAATCAGGGTTGCGGGACATTGCGCAGTCCAGCTATTCTTGGCCAGGTCTCATTGTCCGCCGCCTCCGTCGGATTCTCATATCAAATCACGCTCGTGGCTCCGGCCGCTCTTCAGCAAGTCGTTGCTGACGAGAATTGCAGATACTCTTGCAGCATGATCTTTCGCGATGCCGGCCGGTGAGCCGGCTTTCCTGTCGCATAGGCCTGCGTGGTTCTCCCCGCACCGGGAAACGGAACGTGCAAACTTTCCCTCTTAGTCTAGACGAGCAGGATTTGCTTTTTGGGACCCTGCCATGGAAAAAAAACATTGCGATGGCGAGCAGCGCTGGTAGATCGCGGGCAAAATTTCGTTCAGCCGAATCGTCGGTTTTTTGAGCGTTGTGAGCAGCCTATGTGTCGGTGCTGCGTGGACGGGGAAGCGTGATGAATGTGACTGGTCGTAGCGAAAATATTGGTTAACCTTATGAATGTCGGGCGGTCGGATTTTACAGAGGACCCTGTTTCGGGGAGCAATCATCGGTGGAGCGGAAACAGGCGGAGCGGAATACATCCATGAACATCTCGCCATTGCGGTGCGTGCATGTGGCCGTCCTGTCGCTTCTGTTCACGTCTCTCCTCTTCGGCGCGGTGCGGGCGCAAGGGCCGTCGGCGGCACAGAAAGCGGTTGTCGCTTCCGACATCGCCGCCTTGAGGGCGGCATTGCATGAGGATGCCGGCGTGACGGACGGCGTCACTTTGTCGGCGCTTCTGAGGCAGGCCATCAGGCGGCTGGCGGAGAGCGATTCCTCAGACAAGGAAGAGGCGCGTGAAATCATTCGCGTTCTGGCGGCGTCTGGCGCTCCGCTCGACAGAGCTTTTGAAACCGTTCTGGGAGACCGGATTGGCATGCCGGCCACATGGATTGCCAGAATCCCCGGGGAGCGTCGATTGGCTGTCGGGCTGATCGGCACTGTGCCGGAGGATCTGCGTTGCCCGATGATCGTCGATATGGCCGGGGACGGGAATAAGGGGCAGTGGGAAAATGCCGTTGCCGCGCTCGACACCTTATCCTCGAAAAGAAGGGCGTCGCCTGAATGCCTCGACCTGTTTCGTATCGGAATCCGGGCCGCCGACCCTTCGACCGTCGCACTGCGTATGAAATCACTTCTCGCGTCTGGCATGGTGCCTCGGGCGCAGGAGGCAGCCCGCATACTGGCGGTTCTTCCCGCCGACAGGGCCGGGGCGGATGTCGCCCAGAACATACTGAAAAGCGTTGATCCGGATGCTCCATTGCCGCTGGAAACCTTTGACGGATATCCCTATCGGCCGGCGAGCCTCTTTGCCTATCTCGTGAATGTATCGCTCGGCCGTTTCAGCACGCCGCTTCAGCAGAATCTCGCATCCTTGCCGGCCTGGGCGGAGGTTCTTGCCCGGCATGACCGGCATGAGGAAACATGCGTCGACCAGAATATTCAGGAAGCCGCCGGCGCCTGGCAGAATGCCGATCCTGAAGACAGAAGCCTTATCCTTTTGAGAGCGGCGACAGGCTGGCTCATTCGCCATTGCGCGGTGGACTCCGTCCAGAAGCTTCCATGGACGGATATGATCCGGCGCGGCGGCCGTGATCTGGTTGTCGCGGCGATGGATCGTGGCGCGGTCTTTTCCGATCCCGCTTCCATCATAAATATCGCCATATGCGAACGCGATGCCGAACTCGCCATCGGCCTGATGCGGCGCGACGGGTTGAATGTCGGTCTTTCCGCATTCCTTGCCTGCCTCACCCCGGCGCAACTGACACGGGATGGGGCTGGGGACCTTCGGATGCTGTCGTGGCTGATACGGCACGGAGCCGATCCCGATGAAACGATCGCCGATGCTTCGCCGCTCGCCGTCGCCGAGCTGTATGATCGCAGGGAGGTGGCGGAAGCACTCAAGGAAGCGGGTGCCGGATCAACGGCATTCACGGGGGAGGGACGGCGCCTCTGGCTGGGCCGCCTGTTGCGGCTTGTCGCCGGTTTCCCGCCTGATCCCCTTCCTTTCGAAGATGGTTATCAGGACACGCCATGGAGCATGAATGTCGATGAAAAGGATCTCGATGGCGACGGGTGGCCGGAATATACCGTCTGGGACAATTGCGGATCGGCGGTATGTGATTTCGCCGTTCTGATGAAGGCCGGGCATCAATGGCGCGTGCTGCTGAACGACGCGGGGAATTTGGAGCAACTGGCGACGAAGCATCTGGGATGGTCCGACCTTCGCGTCAGCGGACGCGTTGCCGCGGCTGAATATCAGATGACGGTCTACCGCTTCGATGGTGTGTCATATCTTCCGTTACAATGTGAAACAGCCACCTATGAGGACGACGGCGATCCTGTTGTCAGGCCGGTGCCGTGTGCCCGTTGAGGCGGTCAGTCGCCCGACCCGTCGCGCGGCGGGGATTATTGCGTTTTCCAGGTCTCAAGCAGCATTCCGACAAATTTTTCCGCGGCCGGCGACAGCGTGCTGCTTCGCCTTTGCACGATGCCGATCGTACGGGAGACGACGGGATTGACGATCGGCCGGGTGACGAGAAACGGATGATCGTCCTGCGGTGTCGCCAGTCGCGGCAGCACCGAAATCCCCAGACCCGCCTCCACGAGACCGAGCGAGGTGTTGAGGTGGGTCACCTCGTAAAACCAGTTCAGCTTGAGGTTGTGTCTCGCAAGCGCCCCGTCGAGCAGCGTCCTGTTGCCGCTGGAACGATCCACGACAACAAGCGGATAGGATTCAAGCTGGTTCCACTCGATTGTTTCGAAAGCCGCCAGCGGGTGATCTTTCCGCATCGCCAGCACAAAGGGGTCGTCGATGAGCGGTTCGAACGACAGATCGGGATCGGAATTGCCCATCAGATTGATGCCGAACTCAACCTCGCCTCTGGCGACTGCCTGCAGCCCCTCATTGGCGGTCAGGTCCCGGATACGCAGCCTTATATGCGGATATTGCCGGCTGAAGGTCTTGATGACGGCGGGAAGAAAATAGAACGCCGCTGTCGGAACACATGCCATCGTAATGAGGCCGCGTCGCTGGGCGCCGTCCTTCATCGCGAAAAGCGATCCGTCGAACTCCTCCAGCATACGCCGGACAAGCGGTATGACTTCCTGACCCATGGCCGTCGGCGCGACATGGCGGGTGGTTCTTTCCAGCAGCGGCGCGCCAATGGCCTGTTCCAGTTTCTGGATACGCCGGGTCAATGCCGGCTGTGAAATATGGAGCGCTTCCGCGGCTCTGTGAAAGCTCTCCATTTCAACCACGGCTTGAAAGGCGCGCAGGTCCAGAATTTCGCAATTAATGCTCATAACGCAATAATACCTCCGAACATTGCATTTAACAGATTAGCGTCTTTTGCCCATATTGCAACAACAAGGCGGATTGATCCGCTAAATGCAAGATTGAGGCGACTGATGAATGATCTGCTCAAGATACCCTGTGTGCTGATGCGCGGCGGAACCTCACGTGGACCGTTCTTTCTCGCATCCGACCTTCCGCGTGATCCGGTAGAGAGGGATGCCGCCCTCCTGTCCATCATGGGCTCGGGCCATCCGTTGCAGATCGACGGCATCGGCGGGGGTAATCCGGTGACGTCGAAAGTCGCCATCATCGGCCCTGCAACCGTCGAAGGGGCGGATATCGATTACCTGTTCGCGCAGGTCCGGACCGACAGGCAATATGTGGACTATTCGCCCAACTGCGGCAACATGCTGGCCGCCGTCGGGCCTTTTGCGATCGAAGCAGGGCTTGTTGCCGCTCATCGGAACGATACAGTGGTGCGCATCCACAATGTGAATACCGGAAAGCTGATCGAGGCAAAGGTGCCGACGCGCGGCAGCGAGGTGATTTATCTTGGCGATGCCTCCATTGACGGGGTTCCGGGTCTGGCCGCGCCGATTGCCCTGACCTTCGTGGATGCCGCCGGGGCGAAGACCGGCAGACTGTTGCCCACCGGTGTCCCCCTCGACACGATCGACGGTGTGGATGTGACGGCCATCGACTGTGCGATCCCGATGGTTCTCATGCGTGCAGCCGATCTCGGTGTCAGCGGATATGAGGACCCGCAAACCCTGAGCGGCAACAGGGACCTTATGGAGCGGATGGGCAGCATACGTATTCAGGCCGGTCGGCGGATGGGCATGGGGGAGGTGAAGGACATGGTAATACCGAAGCCCGTGCTGGTCGCTCCCGCGCGCAATGGCGGCACCCTTTCGGTGCGTTATTTCATGCCCAGCGAATGTCATCCCGCACTGGCGACGACGGGTGCTGTCGGGATTGCCAGGGCAGCCGTGACGGAGGGCTCCATTGCATATGAACTCGCCGGACGCCCATCCGTGCCGACCCAGATACGCCTCGAACATCCAGCCGGTCGCCTCGACGTGCAGCTGGAGATACGAAACGGGGCGATAACAGCGGGCCTCGTGAGGACGGCGCGCAGGCTTTTCGAGGGTTTTGCCTTCGCCAAGCCAATCGCTGCAATCAACGACGCGGCTTAGACAACAGTCAGTCATTCAAAACATAGCAAACCGGGAGGAGACCCATATGCGTAAATACCTGTTAGCAACCGCAGCGCTCTGTGCGCTGGCGGCATCTGCAAATGCCGAATCCGTCAGAATGAGCGTTGGCTCGTACAATCTCAACAACCTGCCTTTTCCTGTCGCCGCCAGCCTCGGCTTCTACAAGGATGAAGGCCTTGACGTGACGACAGAGAATTTTGCCCAGGGTGGCTCGAAGGTCCTGCAGGCGCTGGTCGCCGGCTCGACGGATGTCGCCGTCGGCTTTTACGACCATACCATCCAGATGCAGTCCCAGAACAAGCACGTCATCGGCTTTGTCCAGCTTGCCCGCAATTCGGGTCTGGTGCTTGCGGGAAAGAACGACACCGACTTCGATCCGGCAAAGCCGGAAACCATCAAGGGCAAGAAGGTCGGTATCACCTCTCCCGGCTCGTCCTCGGATTTCTTCATCCGTTATTACATGAAGCAGCACAATCTCAGCGACAATGACATCTCTATCATCGGTGTGGGCTCCGGCGCTGCGGCGGTGGCCGCGCTGCAGCAGGAAAAAATCGACCTGCTCGTCAATTACGATCCGGCCGCAACGATTGTGGTCGAGCGCGGGCTCGGCAAGATCCTCATCGATGCGCGAAGCGACCAGGGCGCCAGGGATGTTTATGGCGGCATCTACCCAACTTCAGTGCTGTATGCGACGCAGGAATATATCGATGCCCATCCGGAGGTGATCCAGAAAGTCACCAATGCCACCGTGCGGGCATTGCACTGGATGAAGCAGCATTCGGCCGAGGAAATCGTCGACAGGCTGCCGGATGATTTCGTCTCCGGCGACAAGAAGACCTACATCAAGGCTGTCGAAGCGGCCAAGGCGATCTTCTCCGAAGACGGCAGGTTCGAGCCGGCCGATCTGGAAACGCCTCTGGCGGTTCTCAAAAGCTTCAACGACGCGGTCGCCAAGGCAACGATCGATCTCAACACCACCTATACCAACAAGTTCGTCGAGGCCGCCGCCTCGAAGGCTGCAAACTGAGGGGGCCGCGATGTCATCGCCAGTCAGGAAGCTAGAGCCCGTGACCGAATTCAAACCTCAGCCCATGGTGACAATCGATAACGTAACCATGGCTTTCGGTTCGTTCGTTGCCGTTCAGGACGTGAACCTCGAGGTGGGCGATGGAGAGTTTCTCTCCATCGTCGGCCCGACGGGATGCGGAAAATCCACCATTCTCAATGCCATTGCGGGATTGCTGAAGCCGGCGCAGGGGAAAGTGGCCATTGATGATGTTCCGGTTCAGGGTGTGCAGAACACCATCGGATATCTTTTCCAGCAGGATGCGCTGCTTCCCTGGAAGACGGCATATCAGAATGTCGAGCTTGGCCTGCTGTTCCGCGGCGTTCCCGAAAATGAACGGCGCCAGAAGGTTCTGACCTGGCTCGAAAAGGTCGGGCTGAAGGGTTTCGAAGGTCGTTTTCCGCACCAGCTTTCGGGCGGGCAGCGCAAACGTGTGCAGATGGCGCAGGCGCTCATCACCGAGCCCAAGGTCATCCTGATGGACGAACCCTTCTCGGCGCTGGATATCCACACCCGCCATCTGATGCAGAACGAGCTGCTTCGGTTATGGCAGGAGGACCGTCGGGCGGTGGTCATGATTACCCATGATCTCGAAGAGGCGATTGCGCTTGGAGACCGCGTCGTCGTTCTCGCTGCCGGTCCGAAAAGCCGTGTCATCGAAAGCTTCCCCGTCGATCTGGAACGGCCGCGCAACGTTGCGGAAATCAAACTCGATCCGAAATTCATGACCCTGTATCGCGACATATGGGCATCGCTGCGCGGTGAAGTGGAGAAAAGCTATGCAAGCCGTTAATGTTCGTATCATTCAGGTCGTGCTTCTGGTGGTGCTTCTGGGCGGCTGGCAGCTCGGCGTCACCTCGGGAGCGATCGACCGCTTCTTCTTTCCGGCGCCTTATGACATCGTCATGCAGGTGGTCACCTGGGTGGCCGATGCCGGCTTTTACAAACATGTCGGCATCACGCTCAGCGAAACGGTGCTCGGTTATCTCATCGGCACGGGCCTTGGCGTCGGTGCCGGCGTGTGGCTGGGGCTCAGCCCCTTTGTCGCCCGCGTGCTGGATCCCTTCATCAAGGCGGTGAATGCCATTCCGCGTGTCGTTCTGGCGCCGATTTTTGTCCTGTGGCTGGGTCTTGGCCTGTGGTCCAAGGTTGCGCTTGCGGTGACGCTCGTCTTCTTCGTCACCTTCTTTAACGCCATGCAGGGCGTGCGCGAGGTGAACCCCGTCGTGCTTTCCAATTCCCGCATTCTTGGCGCCAAGCGTTCGGATCTGCTACGTCACGTCTATTTTCCGGCGGCGGCCAGCTGGATATTGTCGTCGCTGCGCACATCCGTGGGCTTTGCGGTGGTTGGCGCCATCATCGGTGAATATCTGGGGGCTTCGGCAGGCCTTGGCTATCTGATCGCCCGCTCCGAAGGGAATTTCGACGCGGTGGGTGTCTTCGCAGGCATCATCATTCTCGCCGTGTTCGTTCTCATCATCGACCTTATTCTCGATATTGCCGAGAAGAGGCTGATCACCTGGCGGCCGAATGCGGGTGAAGAACGACCTGCCTGAGGTCTGGCTTGTGCTGATACCAAACGAGGCGGCCTGTGGGCCGCCTCGTTTCATGAAAGGAACAGGCTCTGCCTGAACCCTGATCTGTCGGGATTGCGCCCCGGCCACCGTCGGCGCTCAGGAAAGCGTCTGCTTGAGGACGGCGAGCGCCCCTTTCGTCAGGATGTCGTCCGCGCCAATCGATGTCCTGAGCCCGAACACATCTGCGGCAATCAGATAGAGATCGTTCAGCCCGTCATTGCCGACGATAGCTGCCTCGTCTCCCTCCGCATACCATCCGGCATCGCGGGCCTGCCGAAATTCCTGCCCGATGACCAGTCCCCGCACATAGGAGCGCAGCTGATCCGGCGAAAGCCGGCCGGCAAGCCCGCCGGTTCGCGCCGAAAACAGCAGCGACAACATGGCGGCGGATCGTTTTGCCTCTTTCAGACCCCAGCGATAGGCCTCGGGATCATCGACCGGCGGCTGCGTTGAACCGCGCGCGATGAAGGAATGATTGATGAGCAGGTTGAAGATTTCACCGGTCACGAATGTCTGGAAACCGTCGATCCGCCCCGCCTTCACCCGCGCCCATTTGCTGTGGGTTCCGGGGATGATGAGGGTGGCGTCTTCGCCAAGGCCGTGGCCGACGATCTGGGTTTCTTCGCCGCGCATCACATCCGGAAAGGGCTGGCGGGCGGGGTCGTTGAGACCCGGCAGGAAGACGAGGTCGGACCCGTTCGGCAGCGTCCTGCGCACCGTGCCGGCGGCAAGTTCCGCCGGGCCTGCGGGGCACGGCACGTAAGCGATTTCAACCCAGCCGTTGCGGCTGGTGATCATGCCGAGTGCGGCGACGGGCAGGGCTCCGTGGCGCGAGAACCAGGGTGCGAGTGCAGCCATCAGCGCCGCCTCATGCTCACCCTTGCCAAGGCTTGAAATACCGTCGGCGGTTTCCAGATGATCGAGTTCTTCGCCGCCTTCACCAACGAGCGCCGCCCTCAGTGATGTCGTTCCCCAATCAACGATGATCGATGTCGCCGCTGCTGCCATGTCTTGAACCTCCTCGTTCATTTCATCTTGGGGCTTGTCATAGGGTGCGAGTCTATGTAGTGTCAATTAGTGAATTCAAGGTATCAAAATATGATACTTAATTGGGAGGAGAAAGATGGTGGCTGGCCTCAAGGGGATTTTGCCTGTTCTGCCCACGCCGTTTCTGGCTGATGGCGGCATTGACGAAGCGGGTATGAAGCGGCTGGTGGTCTTTGCGCTCGACAAGGGCGTGGATGGTGTCGTGTTTCCCGGCTTCGCCAGCGAGGTGGAGGCTTTGAATGCCGCCGAGCGTGCAGCGCTGCTGAAGATCGTCGTGGATGCGGTGGCCGGTCGGGTGCCTGTTGTGGCCGGCGCCAGTGCGGCCGACTGGCGTGAGGTGGTCGAGCACGGGCGGGCGGCATCGGCGCTTGGCATTCGCCACCTGATGGTGCAGCCGCCCAAATCGGTCGGCACGGATGCGCCGGCGCTGATCGAATTCCTCGGCAGGATCGTTGAGGCACTGCCCGAGGTTGAAATCATCCTGCAGAACGCGCCTGCGCCGCGCGGCTCCGACCTTTCGCCGCAGGCAATCGTGGAGATCGTGCGCGCCTTGCCGCAGGTGACCTATGTCAAGGAAGAAACGCTTCCCGCCGGCCCGGCCATCAGCCACATCATCGCCCATGCGCCTTCGACACTGAAGGGCGTCATCGGTGGCGGCGGTGCGCGTTACATTCTCGACGAATATGCCCGGGGTGCTACGGCTGCCATGCCGGCGCTGGAGATCGCCGAGGAACATGTGGCCATCGACCGGGCGCTTGTCGCCGGGCGGCAGGAAGAGGCTCGCCGGATCTATGTCCGCACCCTGCCGCTTCTGGTGTTGCAGGCGGTCTATCGCATGCGGCTGACCAAATATGTGCTCGCCCGTCGCGGCGTGATCGAAGGTGTCGGCGTGCGTGCGCCGACACCCGAGCTCGATGCGGCGGCCATTGCCGATATTGACGCCAATCTGGTCGAACTCGGCCTTGTTGCCGCGGAGGCCGCATGAACAGCCCCATCGCAACCGTCGAAGTCTTCACGCTGACCCAGCCGCGCAAGGTGCCCTATCTTGGCGCGCTCAGGGACGGCGAGGTGGTCAATCCCAACGGCTACATCGTGCGCAAGGGCAATCGCACGGTCTACCCCACCTTCGACCGCAGCGTGCTGGTGCGCATGACCACCGGGGCCGGCACTGTCGGCTGGGGCGAGACCTATGGCATCGTCGCCCCCGGCGCGGTCGCCGCCCTCATCAATGATCTTCTCGCCGGTTTCGTGATCGGCCGCGATGCGTCCGATCCTTCGGCTGTTTATGACGACCTCTACGACATGATGCGGGTGCGTGGTTATACCGGCGGCTTTTACGTCGATGCGCTCGCCGCACTCGATATTGCGCTCTGGGATATTGCCGGGCAGGAAGCCGGCAAATCGGTTCGCGACCTTCTCGGCGGCGGGGTAGATACGTTTCCGGCCTATGTTTCCGGCCTGCCTGAAAAAACGCTGAAGGCGCGCGGGGAACTGGCGAAATACTGGCAGGATCGCGGTTTCAACGCCTTCAAATTCGCAACGCCGGTGGCCGATGACGGCCCGGCGGCGGAAATTGCCAATCTCCGGCGGGTGCTTGGGTCCCAGGCGAAGATCGCCGCAGACATGCACTGGAACCAGACGCCGGAACGGGCGCTGGAACTGATTGCCGAAATGCAGCCCTTCGACCCGTGGTTCGCCGAAGCGCCGGTCTGGACGGAGGACATTGCCGGTCTGGAGAAGGTTTCGAAGAATACCGACGTGCCGATTGCCGTCGGTGAGGAATGGCGCACCCATTGGGATATGCGCGCCCGCATCGAACGCTGCCGCATCGCGATCGTGCAGCCGGAAATGGGCCATAAGGGCATCACCAATTTCATCCGCATCGGCGCCCTTGCCGCCGAACACGGCATTGACGTGATCCCGCACGCCACCGTTGGCGCCGGCATCTTCCTTGCCGCCAGCCTGCAGGCGTCGTCGACATTGTCGATGCTGAAGGGACACGAATTCCAGCACTCGATCTTCGAGCCGAACCGCCGCCTGCTGGACGGCGACATGGATTGCCGCGAAGGCAGGTATCACCTGCCGTCGGGACCGGGACTTGGGGTAAGACCGTCGGAGGCGGCGCTCGGTCTGATTG
The DNA here is from genome assembly GCF_002005205.3 of Rhizobium rhizogenes. The sequence goes on from NZ_CP019702.2 coordinate 2,207,109, forward strand.
AACGTATCTGATTTGGTTTTTTGGAGGAGGAAACCATGACCAAAAGAATGAAAAAGCTGGCGCTCAGCACCGCGACCGCCGTTTTGATGACCATGGGCGCTGTTGCGCCCGCCATGGCCGATACCGTGCTGAAGTTCATTTCCTGGCAGACCGACGATGCCGGAACGGGCGAATGGTGGCATTCCGCCATCGCCGCCTTCGAGAAACAGCATCCGGGGGTGAAGATCGAATTCACCAAGGCGGAGCGCAGTTCCTACGCGGATACGATGACCACGCTTTTCGCCGCCAACCAGCCGCCGCAGATCGTGCATCTGGCGTCCTTCGAATTCCAGATGTTTGCCGATAGCGGCTGGCTGGAACCGCTCGACCCGTGGCTGAAGAAGGATGGCATCGACATGACCGGCTGGGCCGGCCAGCAGAAATGCGAATGGAACGGCGAAACCGTCTGCATCATGACCAACTATTTCGGTTTCGTCATGGCCTATAACAAGAAGCTGCTGGAAGAAGCCGGCGTCGCGGTTCCGAAAACCTATGACGAGTTTCTGGCCGCTGCAAAAGCCACGACCAAGGATCTGAATGGCGACGGCATCATCGACCAGTTCGGCACCGGCCACGAAACCAAGGGTGGTCCGGGGCAATATCTGACGGAAATGCTGAACTACATCATCGATGCCGGCGCCTACTGGACCGACAAGGACGGCAACATCACCATCGATACGCCCCAGATGGTCGAGGGCCTTTCACGCTGGAAAACCGTGATGAAGAGCGGCATCAGCCCGGTCGACATGAGCGCCAGCGACGTGCGCAAGCTGTTTGCCGATGGCAAGATGGCCATGCGGCTCGATGGACCGTGGCTTTATGGCACGACTGAAAAGGGTTCGGCCAAGAGTGACATCGTTTATGTCGCGCCGCCGCTTCATCCGCCACTTGGCGGCTCGTCCAACGTGCTGGCCATGCCGGCCGATATTCCCGACGACCAGAAGGCATTGGTCTGGGATTTCATCAAGCTGACGATGACGCCGGAATTCCAGCGCAGTTACGCCACCCTTGGCGGCAACACCCCGCCAAGCCCGAAGGCGGATGTCTCGGGTGTTGAAAAGACCATCCCGCATTTCCCGGTGCTGATCGAAACGATGAAGGCCGCGTCTGAAGCCGGTATCGACCGCATTCCGACCGGGCTTGAGCTTTTCTACAACGAGTTCAGCAAGATGGTGATGGAAGAAAGCCAGCGGATGATCATTCAGGATCTCGATCCAGCGGAGGTGGCGAAAACCATGCAGGCAAAGGCCGAAGCCATCAAGGGTTGATCCCCCATTGTCCTGATCTTGTTGTCCTGCCATGGCCCGTAAAGGGCCATGGCCATCATTCGCATCCGGCAGGAGGACCATCCATGACCGAACCCGTTCGGGCTGGGCGTCGCAAGTTCTTCGATCTTGCGCGTCCCAGCCGGCAACATCTCCTCGGCTATATTCTGATCGCGCCCGCGGTCCTGATGGTTGCCGCCATCATCGTCTGGCCGCTCGTGCTGGCCGTTGACCTGTCGTTCCAGCAGGTCAAGATACCAAGGCTTGGCGGCGCCAGCCGGCCGTTTTCGCTGAGCAATTACACCTGGCTGTTCTCGTCGCCGGAATTCTGGCTGGCCTGCTGGGTAACGCTGAAACTGGTCATCGTCGTTACCGCCGGCAGCGTCGCGGTCGGTCTCAGCACGGCGCTTCTCGCCAATAACCGTTTCAAGGGCCGCACCGTCGCGCGGCTGGGAATGGCGCTGCCCTGGGCGGTGCCGGAAATCATCGCGGTCGTCATCTTTGCGTGGATGTTCGACACTTCATTCGGCCTGTTCGGCTGGCTGGCGATCAAGCTCGGTTTCACCGACCAGATGATCCCGTGGGTCAGCAGTTCCACGGCCGCCTTCTGGGCCGTGGCGATCACCATGGTATGGAAGGGTTTTCCTTTCGTCTCGATCATGTGTCTGGCTGGCCTGCAGTCCATCCCCGCCGATTATTATGCGGCGGCCAAGGTCGATGGCGCGAGTGTGTGGCAGCGTTTCCGCTGGATCACCATGCCGCTTTTGATGCCGGTGCTGGGCGTGACGCTGGTGCTGACGCTGCTTTGGGTATTCCGCGACTTTTCCATCATCAAGGTTCTGACCGGCGGCGGGCCGCTGCGTTCAACCCAGACGCTGTCGATCATGACCTATGACCAGGCCTTCCAGTATCACAATTTCGGTCGTGCCGCCGCCGTCGGCGTGCTGACGCTGGTGATCTGCATCGTCGCGAGCCTCCTGATGCTCGGCCGGCGTTCGAAATCGATCTATTGAGGAGGCTTTGATGAAACGGACATTTTTACAGAGCCTTGCCCTTTACGCGACTGTGATCTTCACGCTGGTGATGATCCTGTTCCCGGTCTACTGGCTGCTGGTCACGGCACTTTCCACCACCGATGAGCTCTACCGCCTGCCGCCGACCTTCTGGCCGGACGATCCGCAGTGGGACATCTTCGCCCGCGTCTGGGCGGCAAAACCGATCCTGCTGTGGCTTTGGAATTCGATGCTGGCGGCCATCGGCTCGGTGGCGCTGTCGATGCTGGTTTCGGTCAGCGCCGGTTATGCGCTGTCGCGTTATTCCATGCGGGGTGGCGCGACCATGGGTCTCTTCGTCCTGACGGCGAAGATGCTGCCCGCGACGCTGCTGGTCATTCCGCTGTTTTCGATCTTTTCCAGCTTCGGCCTGATCGGCAGCCTGTGGACGCTGGTTCTGGCGCATTCGACAATGATCATTCCTTTCGCCACATGGATGCTGAAAGGCTATTTCGACACCATCCCCAAGGAGTTGGAACAGGCTGCCATGGTCGACGGCTGCTCGCCGATCGGCGCGATGGTGCGTGTCGTGCTTCCCATCGCCACGCCGGGGCTTGCTGCCACCGCACTTTATGCCTTCGTGCTCAGCTGGGCAGACTATGCCTATGCGCGCACCTTCCTCGTCAACTCGCCGGACAACTGGACGGCCAATCTCGGCATCACCACCATGCAGGGCGAATATGTCACCTACTGGAACGACATTTCCGCCGCATCCGTGTTCATCGCGCTGCCGATCATCGCAATCTACCTGTTCCTGGAACGTTATTTGGTCGGCGGCCTCACCGCTGGCGCGGAGAAATAAGCATGGCCAATATTTCCATTCGCAACGTCAGCAAGTCCTATGGCGCGCTCAACGTGCTCAGGCCGTTTTCGCTTGAGATCGAAAATGGCGAGTTCGTGGTGCTGGTCGGGCCTTCCGGCTGCGGCAAGTCGACAATGCTGAAAATCCTCGCCGGCCTCGAACCGGCAAGCGAAGGCCAGATCTTCATCGGCGACAACGAAGTGACGGATCTGGCGCCGGGTGACCGCGACATTGCCATGGTGTTCCAGAACTATGCGCTTTATCCGCACCTCACCGTTCGCCAGAATATCGGCTTCGGTCTGAAGATGCGCGGCACGGACAAGGCCGAGATCGACCGTCGGGTTGATGATGCTGCGCGCATTCTGGAAGTGACCCCCTATCTCGATCGCAAGCCCAAGGATCTCTCGGGCGGCCAGCGGCAGCGCGTGGCACTCGGCCGTGCCATCGTGCGCCAGCCCCAGGCCTTCCTGATGGATGAGCCGCTGTCCAACCTAGATGCCAAGCTGCGCGTCCACATGCGTGCCGAAATCGGCGCATTGCACAAGCGCATCGGTGTCACCACCGTTTATGTGACGCATGATCAGGTCGAGGCGATGACGATGGCGGACCGCGTCGTCATCATGCAGGGCGGCATCATCCAGCAGATCGCCGCACCCGACGAGCTTTTCAACAATCCGGCCAATCTTTTCGTTGCCGGTTTCATCGGCTCGCCGGGCATGAATTTCCTCAATGCGGAACTGCGTGACGGCACTGTTACCCTGTTTGGGCAACAGGTCTCCCTGCCGGGTGCCGTCGGCCGCCAGGGCAGCGTGATTGTCGGTCTGCGGCCGGAACATCTCGTTCTGGGCGATGCGCCTGTTACCTTCGATGTCCGTCCGACGCTGGTGGAAAGCCTGGGATCGGAAAAATACGTCTATTTCGATGCGGAAGGTGCAAGGGTCGCGGATGGCGAGGAGGGCAAGTCCAAGGGGCTGATCGCCCGCGTCTCGCATACCGGCAGCCTTCCCGGCAATGAGGCGCTCCAGCTCGGTTTCGATCCGGCGCAGCTTTATCTCTTCGATGCAAAGACCGGAGCACGGCTATGATCCTCGTCACCGGATCGGCAGGCCGTGTCGGCCGTGCCGTTGTCGCCGCCTTGCGCGCACAGGGCCGCGCCGTTCGCGGTTTTGATTTGAGGCCATCGGCAACCGGCGGCGAGGAAGTCGTCGGGTCGCTGGAGGATGCGCAGGCATTGTCCGAGGCCATCAAGGACGTGAGTGCCGTCCTGCATCTTGGCGCCTTCATGTCATGGGCTCCGGCGGATCGTGACCGCATGTTCGCCGTCAATGTCGAGGGCACGCGCCGGCTTCTGGACGCGGCTTCGGCGGCTGGCGTGCGGCGGTTCGTTTTCGCCTCCTCGGGTGAGGTCTATCCGGAAAACCGGCCGGAATTCCTGCCGGTCACCGAGGATCATCCGCTTTGCCCCAATTCGCCCTATGGGCTGACCAAGCTTCTGGGTGAAGAGCTGGTGCGCTTCCACCAGCGAAGCGGCGCCATGGAAACGGTGATCCTGCGGTTTTCGCATACCCAGGATGCGGCGGAACTGCTGGATGAGGAGAGTTTCTTTTCCGGTCCCCGGTTTTTCCTGCGGCCGCGCATTCGCCAGCAGCAGAATTTCGGAAACACTGCCATCGCCGAACTGCTCCAGTCCCGCGATATCGGTGAGCCGTCGCACATTCTGGCGCGCAATGAAAACGGCCGGCCGTTCCGTATGCATATAACCGATACGCGTGACATGGTGGCGGGCATTCTGCTTGCTCTCGATCACCCCGGGGCGGCGGGCGGCACCTTCAATCTCGGTGCCGATGAACCGGCCGATTTCGCCGCACTTCTGCCGAAAATTGCGGCGCTGACCGGCCTGCCCATCGTGACAGTCGATTTTCCCGGCGACGGCGTTTATTACCATACGTCCAACGAGCGGATCAGAAACACTTTGGGGTTTGAAGCGGAATGGACGATGGACCGGATGCTGGACGACGCGGCGGCCGCAAGGCGGCAGCGACTCGCGAAGGAGCAGAGGCAATGAAACCGGAGACGCCGGGCGGCACGGCGGCATTGGCCAAGGGCCTGACCCTGCTCGACATGGTCGCCGATGCGCCGGAACCGTTGCGTTTTGCCGAGCTGCTACGCGCCTCCGGTCTGCCGAAGCCGACATTCGCGCGCATCCTGCGCACCCTCATCGCTTATGGCCTCGTCCGTCAGGATGAGGCTCGCGGCACCTATGTGCTGGGCCAGCGTTTTCTGGAAATGTCCCATAAGGTCTGGGAAAGCTTCGATCTCGTCTCGGCGGCGACGCCTGAACTGGAGCGGCTGGCCGCCGAACTGGGGGAGACGGTTGCACTGTGCCGGCTTGACGGCACCATGACGCAATATCTCGCCGAACGTTCGCCGAACGGTCTTTCGGTGCGCGTCGAGGTGGGACGCCGCGTTCCCCTGCATTGCACCGCGCCGGGCAAGGCGCTGCTCGCCTTTCAGGACCCCGCCGTTGGCCGCGCGCTGCTGGATCGCCTGACGCTCGATCTGCAGACAGCCAAAACCATTACCAGCCTCGATGCGCTGCAGGCCGATCTGACGCTGACGCGGGCGCGGGGTTATTCGATTTCCTACGAGGAGCATCTGCCGGGCGTGAATTCGGTCGCCGCCCCTGTCATGGGCCGGGACAATACGCCGATGGGCGTGCTCGTTGCGCTCGGGCCGTCATCGCGGCTGGATTCCTCCAATATCCATCCCGCCGGGCGTGAATTGATTGCCGCCGCCCGCCGCATTACCGGTGCAGCCGGGGCCGTGGCGATCAGCTCGCGGCCACGCCCGCGTTCGGCAACGGGCCGCCCCAGCGCCGAACTCAGCTGTATTCTGCCGTGGGGTGCGCAGCTGGGGGAAAGCCCGGTCTGGCACGAGGGGGAAAACGCGCTCTACTGGGTGGATATCCTGCATCCGGCGGTGCACCGCTTCGATCCCGCCACCGGCCGCAACGAAACCTGCGAGACCGGCAAGCTGGTCAGCGCCGTCATTCCGGTCACCGGCGGGCGGTTGCTGGTGGCGTCGCAGGATGGCGTCGAATGGCTGGATTTCGCCTCCGGCCGGCTGACCCCCTTCGTCAGCCCGGAGGCTGGCATCGCCGATAACCGCCTGAACGATGCCAAATGCGGGCCGGATGGCGCGATCTGGGTCGGCTCGATGCGCATCGATGCCTCCAAGCCCACGGGTGCGCTTTATCGCATCAATGCCAATGGCGCATCCGAGCGCAAGGAAGGCGGCATCATCGTCTCCAACGGTCTCGGCTGGAGCCCGGATGGCCGGACCTTCTATTTCGTCGATACCGTGCCCGGCCTCATCCATGCCTATGATTGTGATCCGGCGACGGGTGCGCTGTCGCAGCGCCGTGAATTCGCCCGCATTCCGGTGGCCGATGGCCGGCCGGATGGTCTGGCCGTGGATGCCGAAGGCGGTGTCTGGTGCGCCATCTGGGATGGCTGGTGCGTGCGCCGTTATCTTCCGAACGGCAAGCTCGACCAGGTGATCGACATGCCGGTGCCGCGCCCTTCCAGCATCGCCTTTGGCGGGCCGGACCTGTCGACGCTGTTCATCACCAGCGCCCGCACGCGCCTGCCTGCCTCCACACTCGCCGACGCGCCGCTTTCCGGCGGCCTGTTTTCCTGCCGCCCGGGAATTGCCGGCGCGCGCATCTCGCTGTTTGAAGGATAAGGGATGCGTCTCGAAAGCGTCTTTGGATTGAAGGGCCGCACGGCGCTCGTCACCGGTTCCAGCCGTGGCATAGGCGCCGCCATTGCCGAGGGGCTGGCGGGCGCGGGCGCCCATGTCATCCTGCATGGCATAAAGCCGGGCGCTGCCGCGCCCGTGCAGCACCGGATCGTCGCAAGCGGCGGCACGGCGCAGGAACTGGCGGGCGATCTTTCCGAACCCGGTGCCGGTCGTGATCTCATCGAACGGGCGGAGGCGATTGCACCGGTCGATATTCTTGTCATCAATGCCAGCGCCCAGATCAACGCCGCGCTTTCGGAACTGACACCGGACGATCTGGCGTTTCAGCTGGCGGTCAATCTGGGCTCGACGGTGGATATGCTGCAGGCGGCCCTGCCGCGCATGGCGGCCCGCAAATGGGGCAGGGTGGTTTCCATCGGCTCGGTCAATCAGCTGCGGCCGAAGGGCATTGTCACCGCCTATGCCGCCACCAAGGCTGCGCAGCACAATCTGATCCAGAGTCAGGCGCGGGATTATGCGCGCGACAATGTCTTGCTCAACACACTCGCGCCCGGCCTCATCGACACCGACCGCAATGCCCACCGTCGTGATGAGGACCCCGAAGGCTGGGCGGAATACGTCCGGACGCTGAACTGGATGGGCCGTGCCGGGCAACCGGAAGAAATGGTGGGGGCCGCCATCTTCCTGTCGTCGCAGGCCTGCAGTTTCATGACCGGTGAAACCGTGCTGATGACGGGCGGTTACTGATCGCGCAATCCTTCGCAGGACCCGCATATTGGCGGATACGTGCCGGCGGATGTACTGACCACGCGCGCTGTGCCGCTCAGGGATCCTTGGGCGGAACGCCGCGAAGCCGCTCGAGAAGATAGGCGTGGGTTGCGGCATTGGCGACGATCAGCGTGCCGGTCCGCTCATAGATTTCAGGCCCGCGCCCCCACCAGTCCGTCACGATGCCGCCGGCTTCCTCAACGAGCAGGATGCCGGCTGCGGTATCGACAAACCCCGTCTCCTCGTAATAACCGGTAAGCCGGCCGCAGGCCACGTAAGCGCAGGAATTGGCGGCGCTGCCGACGACCCGCACCGCGCCGATTGGGGCCCGAATATCGTCCAGACGCTGGTAGGCGCCGGGATAAAGCGAGAGATTGGGTGTTGGCAGGCCTGTGCCGACGCACATGAGCGCGATATCGCTGCTGGCATTGACGCGCAGGCGCTCGCCATTGAGATATGCGCCTTCGCCCTTGATCGTCGTGAACATCTCGTCGGCGACGGGATTATAGACGAGCCCGCAGATCGTCTCGTTGCCGCGGCGCAGCGCAATGGTGATGGTGTAGTGCTGGCCATAGATGAAATTGGTGGTGCCATCGATGGGATCGACCAGCCAGCGATGTTCGGCATCCGAACCGTCAACCGGAGCGAATTCCTCGCCGGTCAGCCCCCAGGGATACCGGCCGAGCAGGCGTTCGCGGATCAGTGTTTCGGACTGCCTGTCCGCATCGGACACGAAGTCGCCCGGTCCCTTGACGCCGATCTCGATGTCGCGGAAGCGCCTGAAATGCTCGAGCGTCAATGCGCCGGCCTCGCGGGTGGTGGCGATCATGTCTTCCAGAATGGCGGTGTAATTGACGGTCATCGGCTGAATGCCTCGGTTAGCCCTTCCGGGTCATCGGTGGTGATCTGGTCGACCTTGAGCCGCAGCAGCCGCCCGACATCGGTGATCGATTGCGGCGTGATGCCGTTGATGGTCCATGCATCGACACGGCGGCCTGCGGCGTGGACTGGGGCGATGATATCGATGCCGGCATCTTCGGCAGCAAGGACGATACGGTAATCGAGATAGATCATTCCGGCAGCCGGTGCCGTGGCGAGCGCCTGTTCGATGAAGCCGGAAAAGTCTTCGCCCGTCTGCAGCCTTGCGAGTGTGTCTTCCTCACACGGGTCATATCCCGTCTTGAGATCGGGGACCGATGCGGCAAGCGCGGCGATGGCGTCGAAATCCCCGCCGGACAGGATCATGGAGCCCGCCAATGGCGCGATGCTTGCGCTGAAACCGGCGATGACCTGCGGGGTGAGGGCGTGCCGGTCCTCCTTGAAATCGAGCTGCAGCAGGGCATCGGGATGGATGATCTCGCGGGCGAGCAGGGTGCAGAGGTCTTCGAGCAGCATCACCCTTGAGGATACGGGCTGACCCTGATTGTCGCGCAGATATAGCTGGCGCAGGCTGGCGGCGGAGGCGTCTCGCACCCTTCCGGCGCCGGTGGTTTCCCGCTCCAGCGTCAGATCATGCAGCACGGCGCAGCCGTGGTCGGCGTGAATGACGAGATCGACTTCGATGCTCGCGCCAAGGCACATGGCCTCGATGATGCGCTCGCCGGTGAAGGCGGGATCGGCGGCGCGGCGGCGGCCGCGATGCCATTTGAGCCAGGTGCGGTGGCCGTCACGTTCGAGGAGGATGGGCATGGTCATGGTCAGCTCCGGTAGATTTGCCGGTTGTCGCGAAAGGCCGTGACGGCGCGGGGCAGGATATCGACCCCCTGTCCGGCCCGGAAGAGATCGGGATGGGCGACCATCGATTTGATCCTGATACCATCGGGAAGATCGAGATCGACGAGGCCATGGGTGCCGTAATCGGTTACCCGGTGAACGCTTGCCTGCGGCGTCTCGGATGCCGTCAGGTCAACAGCCTCGGGGCGGATGGCGAGAATGGCGGGACCGTCGGCGACGGGCAGCGGCACGGTCAGGCCGGCATGGGTGAAGTTTCCGCCCGAAACCACGCCTTCGATCAGGTTCATGGTGCCGATGAAGCCGGCGACGAAGGGGGTCTGCGGTTCGCGGTAGATGACGTTCGGCCGGTCGATCTGTTCGGTCTTGCCATTGGCCATCACGACGATGCGGTCGGCCATGGAAAGGGCTTCGTCCTGTCCATGCGTGACAAACAGCGTAGTGATGCCGAGACGTTGCTGGATATCGCGCACCTCTTCCCGAAGGCGCTCGCGCAGATGCTGGTCGAGGCTGGCGAAGGGTTCATCCAGAAGCAGGATTTTCGGCTCGAGGACGAGTGAGCGGGCGAGCGCCACGCGTTGCTGCTGGCCGCCGGAGAGCTGGCTGGTGGCGCGTTCGCCATAACCGGAAAGCCCGACAAGTTCGAGTACCGCTTCGACCTTCTCCGTGATCTGGGAGGCCGGCATGCGCCGCAGCTTGAGGCCGAAGGCGAGGTTCTTGAAGACGTTCATATGGGTCCAGAGCGCGTGGCTCTGGAACACCATGCCGGTGGGCCGGCGCTCGGGTGGCAGATGGGTGACGTCTTCGCCGTCGATGGTGATCCGTCCGCCGGTCGGCTGTTCGAAGCCGCCGACCATGCGCAGCAGCGTCGATTTGCCGGAACCGGAGGGGCCGAGAAGGCAGACGAGTTCACCATCGGCGACGTCGAGCGAGAAGTTGTCGACTGCCTTGGTGCCACCGGCGAAGGTTTTGGTGACCCCGCGGATATGAAGTACGGACATGAATATTCCTAACCGCCGAAGCCGCGGGCGAAGGCGCCGCCGCCAATGACGCGGCGGGCGAACATGAGGGCAATGAATGACGGCACCCAGAGCACGACGGACAGGACCGCGCCATACTGGATGACCATCTGGTTGTTGATGTAGCTGATCATCAGCACCGGCATCGTGCGGATGCCGGGGGCGCCGATGAGCCATGCCCCTTCGGTTTCATAGAAGGTGCCGACGAAGCTCAGGAGCACGGCGGCGGCAATGGTCGGCCCGGCCTGCGGCAGCGTGATCGACCAGAAGACCCGCAGGGGACTGGCGCCCACATCGCGGGCCGCCTCTTCCATGCGGCGGTCGACGGCCTGAAACGCGGCGACGGGTATCCAGATCATGAACATCAGTGTGCCGACGAGCTGGATCAGGACGACGCCCCAGAATGTGCCGATGAGGTTGAGCTGCAGAAAGATCGCCGCAATTGCCACCAGCAGCCCGAATTTCGGGAAGGCATGACCGGCAAGGAAGGAGAAGAACAAGAGGTTGCGGCCGGGAAAGCTCATGCGGGCAAAAGCATAGGCGGCGGGAAGGCAGATCAGCGCCGAAAGCAGGGTCACCACCGTCGTCAGCCGAAAGCTCAGCATCAGGGCGTTCCATACATCGGGGCGTCCGAGTGTCTGGCCCCAGAAACGGAAGCCGAACTGTTGCGGCACGACGTTGGGGTAACGCCAGACTTCGGTGAAGGCCCAGGTGCTGACGACGATGAGCGGCCCGACGATCGCAACGGTCAGAAGGGCGGCGAAGAATATGCCGGGCCAGTCGAGGCGCCTGCGCGCCGGTGCAAAAGCGGCCATGTCACTTCCCCTGATTGCGTGCAACTGAGCGCACATAAAAGAGGCCGAAGGCAATGCAGAAGCCGAAGGCGATAACGGCCTGGGTCATGGCGCCGATGGGATCCTGCATATCGCGAAGGGTGCGCTGCATGAAGGGGCCAATCATTTCCGGCGATGCGGGGCCAAGCAGATAAGGAAGGGTGAAGGAGGAGAAGATGCCGAGCACCGAAAAGGAAAGCGCCACGAGAATGGAATTGGAGATGCGCGGCAGGATGATGTGCCAGAAGACCTGCAACGCGTTGGCGCCCACATCCCGCGCCGCTTCCACGGACTGGTTGGCGACGCTGCCGAGGCCCGCCAGCAAAATCAGCACCGTCAGCGGGATATTGTCCCAGACAAGGCCGATGACCGGCCCCCAGGGGGTCAGATAGGGCGTGCGGATTTTCGGCAGGTCGACGGCGTTGAGCAGAATATCCACCATGCCATTGGGCCCAAGCACGCGGATGAAGGCGAAGGCGAGGATGATGGAAGGCACGAACATCGGAAAGATCGCCAGCGCCTGCACATAGGCCGAAAGGCGGCCCTGGGAAAAGCGCAGATAAAGCGCGACCGGCAGGCAGATCACCAGAAGCAGCATGGCGCAGACCAGAGTGGTCCAGAGCGTGACGGCGAGATTGTCGAGGCTGTAGCGATCCGAAAAGAAGAAGACGTAGCTCGAAAGATCGAACGTCGTTTCTCCATTGGTCCCGGTACGCCAGACGGTGCGCCCTATGGCGTTGATGGCCGGCCAGATGACGAGCCAGATCATCAGGAAAACGGGAATGGCGACGAGCAGGAGGCCGATTGGCCTCCTGCCTGCCATATTGTCGATGAGCGGGCGTACCGCTCCTTCTGCTGCCTCGGTCACGACTTGCGGTCGACGTTCGGAGCAACGTGACGGTACCAGCCGTCATTGATGGCGGTTTCCCATTTACCGGCCGGGAAGGTCGGAATGGTCTGCGGAATGATGTCGGCGAAGCGCTTGCGCAGATCGGCTGGGACATAGTCCCAGGAAACGCCGGGGAAACCGCCGAGTTCGGTGAGGATGGCGCCCTGGATTTCTTCGGAGAGAACGAAATTCGCCAGCTTGAGGGCGGCATCGCGATTGGTGCCGTTCGCCAGCACCACGGCCCGGGAGAAATCGCCGCAAAGCGCGAGATCCTGAAGCTGAACGAGGCCCGTTTCCGCAGGAAGCACACCCTGATCGATCGCCTTCAGAACCTGATCGGACCAGACGGGCGTCATCGTCACGACGCCTTGCGACAGCAGCTGCAGAGACTGGGTGTTGCCGGAGGCATAGGCGCCCTTGTCATAAAGCGACGGGGCGATATCGGTCAGCAGATCCCAGGCCTTGCCCAGTGCTTTGTCGCCGAATTCCTGGGTGTAGTTGTCGACCGTGAAAGCCTTGGGGTCGAGACCATTGGCCTGATGGATGGCGCGGCGAACGAAATTGCCGCCGGAACCGCCCTTGTCGGGACGGTTATAGACGAACTGGCCGGGATTGGCCTTGATCCAGGTGACAAGCTGCTCCCAGGTCTTCGGCGCATCCGCGGGCTTCAGCTTGGCTGTGTCATAGGCGAGCAGAACCTGGCTGCCGCGATAGGGCAGGCTGTATTCGCTGCGGATGGCAAGCGGGTTGACGCGCGAATAGTTGGAGAGACCGGCTTTCGCCATGTTCACATAGATGCCGGCATCGATCGCGCCTGCGGGCAGCAGCGGATCGGAATGCTCGAAATAGTCAGCCTGCGGATCCGTGCCTGTCTGCTTTGCTGCAATGGCGCGTTCGCCGATGGCGATAATGCCGGCATTATCACCGGCGTCCACGAGGTTGAGTTTGATACCCGGATTGGCCGCCTCGAAAGCGGGCTTGACCGTGTTGGTCCAAAAATCGAGGATGTTGCTGTCGGCGCCAGTATACCAGTCGATCGTGCCCGGGGCGGCGAAGCTCATGCGCGGCGCAAGGGCAAGGCCAGCGGCGGCGCCTGCTGCTGATATCATGAAGGTGCGGCGTTTCATCTCTGTCTCCAGTGCTCTCGGCGAGTGGAATTGTTGAGCGCTGACCCTTTTTTGGAAAGATCGGAACGGCGCTGGCCCGCTTTGCACAGCCGTGCATTTTTTAACGGGTCGGCGGCGTTTCTAATGTCTTTCCTTAACGCTTTCGTGACACCCGGCTGGCGTCGCCCGGCTGACGAAAATTAGCGTCTGAATAATTTAGCTACGCCGCAAATTGTCATCACTTGCATGGGCCGGGTAACACTTCATTCAGTGGTTCTGTGAAATCTAAAATACGCAGGTTCCAAGGTTTTGTCGGCGGAGCCGGTAGAACAATCGGACCCCGTCTCACCCTGCCTTCGGCGGCTTTGAGAGGATATCCGCTTGTCGCCCTATGAGGAGGGGCACAGCTACCCGCGATGTTTGTTTATATCTCTCCCCGGCCACCCCGTGCGGGCGGTTGGCGGAGCGCTTGCCCCGAGGCCTTTCATGTCTTTCCTGAAGAATGCCAAGATAAAAACGAAGGTCGTTTTTGTCATTTCGCTGATGAGTTTGATGTCGCTTTCCGGAATCAGCTACGTCAGCGTGCAATATAAGAATACCGACAATGTCTATAGCGATTTCATCGCCAACGAGGCTCTTGCGGCGGTGCTGAACGCCCGGACCAGCGGCAATCTCAACGCGCTCGGCATGCAGATGCTTCGCGCCAGCCTCAATGATCCCGCCGGCAGTGATTTCGAATCGGCGGTCAAGACATTCAGGGCAGACCGCAAACAGCTTGAGGAGCGCCAGAACAAGATCATGGAACTGGTGCCGGCCCGCATCGAGGCTGCCCGCGATATCCTGAAGGGTGTCGTTGAAGTCGAGGAGATCGGCAATCAGGTCATCACGCTCATGCAGGCGGGAAAAACCGCCGAAGCGCAGCAGATGGCGCTGAACGTCCTTCGAAAGATCGGCGAAGTGTCGCCGAAGATCAGCGCCGGCAATGAGCAGCTCATCCAGGTCATGAATGACGGCAGGCAGCGCCTCACCGCCAGCACCGATACGACGATCTGGACGGGCCTGATCGGCATAGCGCTTGTTTCCCTGGCCCTGATCGCACTTGGCCTGTTTGTCTCGTCGCGTGGCATCACCACCCCGATTGCGCGGCTTCGTGAGCGCATGGGATCGCTGGCGGCCGGTGATACGGCAGGCGAAATCGACGGAATGGACCGCAAGGATGAAGTTGGCCAGATGGCCGCTGCGGTTCAGGCCTTCCGTGAAAACGCAATCGAGCGTGTGCGGCTTGAAAATGAAACCGAGGCCAACCGGTCGACCTCTGAAAAGGATCGGATAGAGCGCGAGAAACAGAAGGCGAAAGAGGCTGCCGACGTACAGTTTGCCGTCGACAATCTTGCTACCGCGCTTTCGAAGATCGCTCAGGGCGACGTTACCTATCGGATCGTGCAGCCGTTTGTTGTCGGGCTTGACGGTATTCGCGGTGATTTCAACCGGGCGGCCGAACAGTTGCAGTCGACCCTTACCCAGGTGGCGCAGAATGCCCGCGGCATCGACGCCGGCGCCAACGAAATCCGGTCTGCGGCAGATGATCTGGCGAGACGTACCGAACAGCAGGCGGCAGCCGTTGAAGAGACTGCGGCGGCGCTGGAAGAAATCACCATCACGGTGAAGGATTCCACCAAACGCGCGCAGGAAGCGGGTCATCTTGTCGGCCGCGCAAAGGTCGGCGCGGAAAAGTCGGGCGAGGTTGTGCAGAAGGCCGTCGCGGCGATGGAACAGATCGCGACATCCGCCAATCAGATTTCCAACATCATCGGCGTGATCGACGAGATTGCCTTCCAGACCAACCTTCTGGCGCTGAATGCCGGCGTGGAAGCGGCGCGTGCCGGTGATGCGGGCAAGGGCTTTGCCGTTGTCGCGCAGGAGGTTCGTGAACTGGCGCAGCGTTCCGCCGGTGCCGCCAAGGAAATCAAGAACCTGATCACGACATCCAATAGTCAGGTGGAGCAGGGCGTGCAGCTGGTTGGTGAAACCGGCAAGGCGCTGGAACTGATCGTCACCGAAGTGCAGGACATCAACCGGCACGTCGCGGCGATCGCGGAATCGGCACAGGAACAGTCCTCCGGCCTCCAGCAGATCAACACGGCTGTGAACCAGATGGATCAGGACACCCAGAAGAACGCCGCCATGGTGGAAGAAAGCACGGCTGCAAGCCACGGTCTTGCACGCGAGGCGTCTTCGCTCAACGGCCTCATCGCCCAGTTCAAACTGTCCGAAGGCGGTTACAGTGAAGCTTCCGCTCCGGTTCGCACCGTCTCTTCGTCCGACAGGCCCGCGGCGTCTCCGGCGCGCGCGCTCGGCGGCAGGATCAGGGCTGCGTTTTCCGGCAATGCCGCGCTGAACACCTCTGCGGACAGCTGGGAGGAGTTTTGATGATTGCCGCGTTTTTGACGGCGGAGTCACGGCTCCTTTTCATCGCCGGCAAGACCATGGTCTGATATAGGAATGGGTGGTTCGCAGACGGGCCGCCCATTTTTGTCGCGACAGTCCGACAACGGAACGATTGAAACGATTATACTGAAATGCGACATCTTGTCAGCCGGCCCCGGTTGGCGTACTCGAAACCGGTAAAAGACCCAGACCTATTGACGTGACTGTTCGGTGGTGCTGGGTTTTGGCTCCATACATATCAGGACGTTGGGATAGCGATGAACCTTTACTTGGATTACCTGGCTGAGATCAAAAGCAGAGAACAACAAGGGCTCGCACCCAAGCCGATCGATGACGGCGCATTGACCGCCGAAATCATTGCGCTGATCAAGGATGCCGGTAGCGAATACCGGACGGACGCCCTCAAGTTCTTCATCTACAATACCCTGCCGGGCACCACGAGTGCTGCGGGCGTCAAGGCGGCTTTCCTCAAGCAGATCATTCTCGGCGAAGTCGTCGTGCCAGAGATCACGCCTGCCTTCGCACTGGAACTGCTGTCGCACATGAAGGGTGGCCCTTCCGTCGAAGTGCTGCTTGACATCACGCTCGGTGATGACGCGGCACTTGCCGAGCAGGCGGGTGAGGTTCTGAAGACCCAGGTCTTCCTTTATGACGCCGACATGTTCCGGCTGCGCGATGCCTTCAAGGCAGGCAATGCCGTCGCCAAAGGCGTGCTTGAAAGCTATGCCAGGGCTGAATTCTTCACCAAGCTTCCAGATGTGGAAGACGAAATCAAGGTCGTGACCTTCATCGCCGCCGAAGGCGATATTTCGACCGACCTTCTGTCGCCCGGCAACCAGGCGCATTCGCGCTCCGACCGCCAGCTGCACGGCCAGTGTATGATCACGCCGGAAGCGCAGGCGGAAATCGTCGCGCTTCAGAAGCAGCATCCCGACAAGCGGGTGATGATGATCGCCGAAAAGGGCACGATGGGCGTTGGCTCGTCACGCATGTCCGGCGTCAACAACGTGGCGCTGTGGACCGGCAAGCAGGCCAGCCCCTATGTGCCCTTCGTCAATTTCGCACCCGTCGTTGCCGGCACCAACGGCATCTCGCCGATCTTCGCCACTACCGTCGATGTGACGGGTGGTATTGGCATCAACCTGAAGAACTGGGTGAAGAAGCTCGGTGAAGACGGCAAGCCGATCCTCAACAATGACGGCAACCCGATCCTCGAGCAGAAATATTCGGTCGAGACCGGCACTGTGCTGAAGATCGACGCCAAGAGCCGCAAACTTCGCGACGAAAGCGGCAATGAGCTGGTTGACGTTGCCGCCGCCTTCACGCCCCAGAAGATGGAATTCATGAAGGCGGGCAGCTCCTATGCCATCGTCTTCGGCAAGAAGCTCCAGACTTTTGCGGCTCAGACGCTCGGCATCGAGGCGACGCCGGTCTTTGCTCCGAACAAGGAAATCGCGATCGAAGGTCAGGGCCTCACCGCCGTTGAGAAGATCTTCAACCGCAACGCCGTCGGCGTGACCCCCGGCAAGGTTCTGCATGCCGGTTCGGACGTTCGCGTCAAGGTCAACATCGTCGGCTCGCAGGATACGACCGGCCTGATGACCGCGCAGGAACTTGAGGCGATGGCGGCAACCGTCATTTCGCCGCTGGTGGATGGCGCCTATCAGTCGGGCTGCCACACGGCCTCCGTCTGGGACAAGAAGGCGCAGGCGAACATTCCGAAGCTCATGTCCTTCATGAACAATTTCGGCGTCATCACCGCGCGTGACCCGAAGGGCGTCTATCATTCGATGACGGACGTGATCCACAAGGTGCTGAACGACATCACCGTGGATGACTGGGCGATCATCATCGGCGGCGACAGCCATACGCGCATGTCCAAGGGCGTCGCCTTCGGCGCCGACTCGGGCACCGTGGCGCTGGCGCTGGCGACGGGCGAGGCGACCATGCCGATCCCGCAATCGGTCAAGGTCACCTTCAAGGGCACGATGCAGCCGCATATGGACTTCCGCGACGTCGTGCATGCGACGCAGGCGCAGATGCTGAAGCAGCATGGCGACAATGTCTTCCAGGGCCGCATCATCGAAGTCCATATCGGCACGTTGCTCGCCGACCAGGCCTTCACCTTCACCGACTGGACGGCCGAGATGAAGGCCAAGGCGTCGATCTGCATCTCCGAAGACGAGACGCTGATCGAGTCGCTGGAGATCGCCAAGTCGCGCATCCAGATCATGATCGACAAGGGCATGGACAATGCCGCCCAGACGCTGAAGGGCCTGATTGCCAAGGCGGATCAGCGTATTGCCGAAATCCGTTCGGGCGAGAAGCCCGCCTTGACCCCCGACGACAATGCGAAATATTTCGCCGAAGTCGTCGTGGATCTCGATGAGATCGACGAACCGATGATCGCGGACCCCGACGTCAACAATGCCGATGTCTCGCGGCGTTATACTCATGATACGATCCGTCCGGTCTCCTATTACGGCGGCACCAAGAAGGTCGATCTAGGCTTCGTCGGTTCGTGCATGGTGCATAAGGGTGACATGAAGATCGTCGCCCAGATGTTGAAGAACATCGAAAAGGCCGAAGGCAAGGTCGAGTTCAAGGCGCCGCTCGTCGTTGCCGCGCCGACCTACAACATCATCGACGAGCTGAAGGCGGAAGGGGATTGGGAAATCCTGCAGAAGTATTCCGGCTTCGAATTCGATGACCTGAAGCCGAAGACCACCAATCGCACCGAATACGAGAACATCCTCTATCTGGAACGCCCGGGCTGCAATCTGTGCATGGGCAACCAGGAAAAGGCGGAAAAGGGTGACACCGTTCTGGCAACCTCGACCCGCCTGTTCCAGGGCCGCGTCGTGGAAGACACGGCTGAAAAGAAGGGTGAATCGCTTCTGGCCTCGACCCCGGTCGTCGTCCTGTCGGCAATCCTTGGCCGCACGCCGAGTGCGGAGGAATATAAGGCAGCCGTCGAAGGGATCGATCTGACCAAGTTCACCCCGTCGAAGGGTACGCCGATCGATTCCCTCTCGGTCCATTATTGAGGTTTCGGCACCGGGAGGTGAAAGCCTCCCGGACATGACGCGTTATCTGAAGCGCGTCATAATGATCTGAAGGGTGCCTGCCGAAGGGCGGGCATCCGAAACCATGCGCCGGTCCATCGCAGCATGGAGGCGGCAATTGTCGCACCGTCGGCCCGAATGCGCCGGGTGCTGTCCGATTTTTTCAAGATATCAGTTCGCTCCGGAATTGCTTTCGGACGTCATCACGTCGGTCCAGTCATCGATGAAGCGTTTACGCTGGGCGGCATCCTGGGTGGCGAGAAGGGCGGGGCCGATCCGGACGATGCGGCCCACGCCGCTTTCGATGAGCGATGGAGGACCATCGACACCCGTTGGCATGGTGCCGTCGCGTGAGAAAAAGAAGGATTTCTCCCGCGCGACGCGGCGCCCGCGCTCGGAGAGAAGATAGTCGATGAAGCGCCCGGCAAGCGCCGGTTGCCTTGCCTTTTGCGGAATGAGCGCGGCCCTGCTCAGAACAAGGGTATAATCACGTGGCAACACGATCTTCAGCTTCGGATCACGCAGCGTCGCGGCATAGGCGTAGGAGCCTATGACATTGTATCCGATATATATCTTCTGGTTGGAAATATCGGCCAGCACGGAATTGTTGCAGCAGCGCAGCTGGGTGTCGACGCGGCTCATGCTTTCCAGCAGGCGGCCATAGGCGGTGGAATTCTGTTCCGCATCGAGGAAGGCCAGAAGATAACCGACGCCTGACTGGCGAAGATCGTAGGTCGCGACGTGGCCGCGGTAGAATTCCTGTTTGCGGCGCAGCAGATCGGCAAGTTCGGCACGCGTATGCGGCACATCCTGCGGTGGAACATAATCGCTGTGGTAGACGATGACGCTCGGCTCGAAGGTGAAGCCATAGACCTCGTCGCGCCAGCTATTGGCATGGTTCTCCACCGCCCGCGTTTCGGCCGACACATGCGGCGTGGCGCATCCGTCATTGGCGAGCTTCACCATCTGATCAACCGAGGATGACATCAGAAGGTCGCCGAACTCCTTTTCCTCCCGGCATGCGGCGTCCGCTTCGCGATAGAGGTCATTGGTGACGAAATCGGTGTAATCGATGGCGATGTTCGGTTCGATCTGCTGGAAGTCGAGCAGAAGCGGTTTCAGGGCGGAGGTGTCGGCGGCGCCGTTGATGACAAGGCGTTCCGTTTCCCCGGCCGGCGCGGGGAAATACGTGGAGGTGCCCTCCGTCGGCTGCGGGTGCGCCGGCCCCGTGGCCAGCATCGAAAGCAGGATTGCCAGGAGCAGATTTTTCAAGCGCTTTCCTCCCGGGCGCTGGGCAGATCCAGAATGACGGTAAAACCGGTGTCGCCCTTTTCGCGAAAGCGAATCCGACCGCCATGCGCGACCGCGACCTCGGCCGCTATGGCAAAGCCGAGCCCCGAGGCGGAGGCGGCATTGGCGGAAGCGGCGTTGAAGCGGCGCGACATCTGGTCCCATTTTTCCGGGGGAATGCCCGGCCCGTCATCTTCCACTTCGACGCAGATGCGCCCGTCATGCCGCATTACCCGGACATCGAGACGCGAAACCGCGCCATGGCGCAGCGCATTGCTGATGATGTTTGCGATCGCTTCCCTGAGGCTGACGGGATCGCCCCTGACCGGTAGCAGCGCTTCGTCGGCCTCGAAGGAAATCACCATGTCGGGATCGACAGTCAGCGGAACGGCATGGTGGAAGGCCGTGCGCGCCACCGTGACCAGATTGACGTTTTCGAGCTGGATGATGCCGGAGCGATGGATGACCATAGCGTGGCTGAGCAGCTGGTTGGTCAGTTGCGCCAGTTCGCCCGTGCGTATCTTGATGCGCTGGGTGCGCTCGCGATTTTCGGGGATCATGTTCGTCTCATCGAGCATGTCCACTTGGGCGGAAAGTCCGGTCAGCGGGGTGCGTATCTGGTGGGCGGCATCGGCGATGAACTGCTGCAGGCGCACCACGCGTTCGTCCAGCCGGGTCATGAAGTGGTTGATGGCACCCAGAAACGGCTGCAATTCCTGCGGCGCGGGCATTTCCATGGGCGTCAGGTCTTCGGGATTGCGCTGCCGCAGGGCGAGAGCGAGCCGGGTGACTGGCTTTAGCGCATAACGCACGGCAAGGAAGGTGCCGCCAAGTCCAAGCAGGATCATGATACCGACGATCAATATGGCGCCCTGGGTTATCTCGGCGGCCAGCGCCCGGCGCGCCTCGGTGGTCTGCGCCAGAATGACATAGATCCATCCGCCCTGCGCCTGGTCGGCCAGCGCGCGCGACACCGTGATGGTCCGCACTTCGACGCCGCGATATTGTTCCGTTTCGAGCTGCGGATCGTAACGCGCGGCGATGGAATCGTAATCGACATTGAGATCGGGATATCCGCTGACGATGGCGCCGTCCGGCCCGACGATGCGATAAAAAATGCGGTCCCGTTCCGCAAAACCGAGCAGCTCGAAAGCGGAAAGGGGCAGATTGACGATCAGCTTGCCGTCATTCTGGGTGATGCCGTCGGCAATCTGCATGGCCGCGCCGCGCAGAAGCTGGTCGTAGGTCTTGTTGGCCGCCGTCTGGGCATAATAACCGGCGGCGGAAATGAGTATGCTTGCGCCGATGAGCAGAACCATGCCCACACGGATGACGAGGCGCGAAAACAGCGACGGTTCACGCGTTGTCATCGATCACCAGTTGATAGCCCATGCCGCGCTGTGTGATGATCGATACGCCGGAGCCTTCGATCTTCTTGCGTATCCGGCTGACATAAAGCTCGACCGCATTGTGGTTGACGCCCTCGTCGAAGCCGAACAGCGCGTCCATCAGCTCGTCCTTGCTGAACAGGCGGCCGGGACGGGTGGCGAAGACCTCGAGAATGGCGATTTCACGCCGCTTCAGCTGGACTTCGCGTTTGCCGATGCGAACATTGCGGCTCTGCTGATCAAGCTGCAGGTTGCCGCAGGTGATGATATTGGTCGTCTCGCCACGGTTGCGCCGCAGCAGGACCCTTACACGCGCATCAAGCTCGCGAAAATCGAAGGGTTTCACCAGATAGTCGTCCGCGCCGAGATCGAGCGCGCTGACCCGGTCCTCGATTTCGGAGCGCGCCGTCAGCACCAGCACGGGAACGGTTTTTTTGGCGGCCCGCACACGGCGCAATATCTCGAAACCGTCAAGCCCGGGCAGCATGACGTCAAGAATGATCAGATCGTAATCGGTGAAGTCGAGAATTTCAGCCGCAGCAAGTCCGTCTGCCTCCCAATCAACCGAGTGTCCCACTCGCTCCAGACGTTGATTGATTGCCTCCCCGACATCCCGTGTGTCTTCGACCAATAGGATGCGCATGAGCCATGAATTGCATGAAAAATCGCACCTGACAACAAAAACATATTCGAACGTGACAGGTTGCTGACA
Organism: Rhizobium rhizogenes; assembly: GCF_002005205.3. The sequence goes on from NZ_CP019702.2 coordinate 2,229,278, forward strand.
GATTCACCGATAAATTTATGTAGCGTGGCGATCTATTCGTTTGGTCGGGTGGTTTCCACTGTATCCGTGGGAGGATATCGATTTGATGGGCTGTGTAATCTACTTTTAAGGAAGTGGAAATACTATCGCTTTGCTCAAAATAATCGGAACATAAGAGCGTTTTCCGGCAGATAAAGCTGCCCTGTCTTCGTTTCTTCTCTTCCCCCGGATGTCTTGAATCATTGTGGGAGGACCAGGAATGAAGCAATTTTTCTCTTATGCGCTGACCGCGAATGCGGCGGCCCTGCTGCTGGCCATGCCGGTGTTTGCAGCCAGTGATGAACTTGTCGAGGCCGCGCGCAAGGAGGGTTCGGTCACCATCTATTCGGCCACCGACCAGGCGCAGGCGCAGGCGGCTCTTGATGCATTCGCGAAGAAATATCCCGGCATCCGTATCGATTACAACGATATCGGCACCAATGGCGTCTATAACCGCATCATCTCGGAAGCCGCGGCAAAGCAGGTGGGCGGCGACGTCTTCTGGACCTCGGCCATGGATCAGGGCGTGAAGCTTGCGACGGATGGTTATCTGGAAACATACAAGTCGCCGGAACTGGCGTCGCTGCCCAGCTGGGCGGTCTTCAAGGACATCGTTTATGCCACCTCGATCGAACCCGTCGGCATGATCTACAACAAGACCGCGCTGCCGGAAGACAAGGTTCCGCAGACACGCGAAGATTTGATCAAGTTCATTTCCAGCGGTGAATATAACGGCCGTATCGGCACCTTCGATCCGGAAAAGTCCGGCGTCGGATTTCTGATCCAGACCAGCGATATGGAAAATACCAGCAATTTCTGGGACATGACCAACGGGCTCGGCAAGGCGAAGGGCAAATCCTATTCCTCGACGGGCTCCATGCGCGAAACCGTGGTTTCGGGTGAAAATGTCCTCGCCTATAATCTGATCGGCTCTTACGCGCTGGATTGGGTGAAGAGTGCGCCGAACCTCGGTGTTGCTTTCGGCAAGGATTACACGCTCGCCTTCTCGCGTGTTGCCGGCGTGTTGAAGGATGCTCCGCATCCGAATGCCGGCAAGCTGTTCATCGATTTCCTGCTGTCGCAGGAGGGGCAGAACGCGCTTGCCTCAAAGGGCATGCCGGCCCTGCGCAAGGATACCACCGAAGGCTACAATATCGACACGCTCAACGAACTCGTCGGCGGCAATCTGAAGCCGATCGCGCTCGATGAAACGCGCCTCGATTTCATGGAGCCGATGAAACGGCTGAAGTTCCTGAACGAGTGGCGCGCGGCGCTGAAGGGCTGATCTCGCCCTGGTGAGCCACGCCTCTCGAGGCGGGGCCAGACACCGTGCTTTTCCCCCGAAGGCACGAGGCGGTGTCTGGCCCATTTCCCGAGGCCTTGCCCCATTTACGAAAATCCATTCCCCAAACGTCTGTTTCCCGGAGGCTGCAACCATGCCGGTGGATGCCATTACCCAAAACCCACCCCGAGAACTATCCCGCGAACCGCGGTTGAGGACGCCCCGCCCGCCCGGCGAAGCGCTGCTCTTCCGCCGGCTCGTCATCGGGCTCCTGACGCTGTGCGTCCTCACGCCCATCTGCCTGATCATCTACCAGAGCTTTCTCGATGGTCCGTTCTTCAGCCCGAGCGCCAGCCTCGGCCTGAGCGCATATGAATATATTCTCGTCGACCCGATGTTCTACGATGCCCTGTGGAACACGGTCATCATGGCCGTGGGCATGGTGGCGATCGCCGTCCCGCTGGGCGCGGCACTCTCCTTCCTGCTCACCCGTACCGATGTGCATTTCCGCAAGGCGCTGGAAATCATCGTGCTGGTTCCGATGTTCATTTCGGCGCTGGTGCTTGCTTTCGGTTATACGGTCGCGATCGGGCCTTCCGGCTTCGTTTCCATCCTTGCGCGCGACATCATCGGTTTCGTGCCGTGGAACATCTATTCCCTGAGCGGCATCGTGCTTGTCACGGGGCTGGCGCATGTCCCGCATGTCTATCTTTACGTGTCGGCGGCGATGCGCAACCTGCCGTCCGATCTTGAAGAGGCGGCCCGCATCACCGGTGCGCCCATCTGGCGTGTGTGCTGGGATGTCACCGTGCCCATGGTGCTGCCCGCGCTCATCTTCGCCACCGCGCTTAACCTGTTGATCGGCTTTGAGATGTTCGGCGTGCCGCTGGTGCTTGGCGATCCGAGCGGCATCAACGTCCTCACCACCTATATCTACAAGCTCACCACACTTTTCGGTGTCCCCACCTATCAGCTGATGGCCGTTGTCGTCGTCTTGCTGGTGCTCCTGACGCTGCCGCTGGTGTGGTATCAGCGCCGGCTGCTGCGCCACAGCCGCCGTTATGCCGCCCTTGGCGGAAAAGGCTCGCGCACCACGGTCATGCGGCTGGGACGGACCGGCCAGTTCATCGCGCTCTCCGTGATTGGTTTCTGGCTGTTCCTGTCGGTCATCCTGCCGATCGGCGGAATTATCCTGCGCGCCTTTGTCGATGCGTGGGGGCAGGGCGTCAATCCTTTCGCTCATCTCACCACCAAGCATTTCAATGCGCTTTTCGAGGTTCCGAGCCTTTATCGCGGTGTGCTCAACACCATCATTCTGGCGGTTGTCGGCGGCGCGCTGGCCGTTGCCTTTTATCTGGTCGTCGGTCTTGCCGGGCACCGCAATCGGGACGTGTCCAATACCGTTCTCGATTACATGGTTCTTCTGCCGCGCTCCATGCCGAGCCTGATCATCGGTCTCGCCTTTTTCTGGCTGTTCCTGTTCATTCCGTTCCTGGTGCCGCTGCGCACGACGCTGATAAGCCTGTTCATCGCTTATCTGATCGTCGGCCTTTCCTATGGCCTGCGGCTGCTGCAGGGCACGCTCATTCAGGTCAGCCCCGAACTGGAGGAGGCCGCGCGCACGACGGGTGCGACAATCGGCCAGACCTGGCGTGACGTCGTCATTCCCATCGTGCGCCCCGGTCTCGTCGGCGCATGGGCGCTGATCATGATTGTCTTCCTGCGCGATTATGCCACCGGCATCTATCTCATGAGCGCCGGCACCGAAGTCATCGGCTCGCTCATGGTTTCCATGATCCAGTCCGGCGCAATGGACACGATTGCCGCGCTGGCATTCGTCAGCATCGTTCTTACCGGCGCAGGCCTCGGTCTCGCCCTTCGTCTGGGAGCAAAAATCCATGACTGAACTTACTGTTCGCGACGTTCACAAATATCTCGGCGGCCTGCATATTCTTCAAGGCGCATCCTTCACCGCCGAACGCGGCTCGATCGTTTCCCTGCTCGGCGCTTCGGGCAGCGGCAAGACGACCCTGCTGCGCTGCATTGCCGGGCTGGAGCAGCCCGAACAGGGCCTCATCAGCATCGGCGGCAAGCCGGTGCTCGACGGCAGCAAGGGCCTGACGGTCGCGCCGGAAAACCGCAATATCGGCCTTGTCTTTCAGTCCTACGCGCTGTGGCCGCATCGCACCGTGATGGAAAATGTCGCCTATGGCTTGAAGCTGCGCGGCGTGAACCGGGTGGACGCCGGCAAACGTGTTCAGGCGACGCTGGAAAAGATCGGTCTCGGCCATCTTGCCGAGCGTTATCCCGATCAGCTTTCGGGCGGCCAGCAGCAACGCGTGGCCATCTGCCGCGCGCTGGTCTATGAGCCGCGTGTCCTGTTGATGGACGAGCCGCTTTCCAATCTTGACGCGAAGCTGCGCGAAGAGGCGCGTTACTGGATCCGCAAGCTCATCCTCGATCTGGAAATATGCGGTGTTCTCGTCACCCACGATCAGTCGGAGGCGCTCGCCGCATCCGACAATATCCTGCTTCTGCGCAACGGCGCCATCGTTCAGGAAGGCACGCCGCAGGACATCTATACAAAGCCGAAGAGCTTTTATGCGGCGGACTTTCTCGGCGCGAACAATGTCGCCAGCGGCGAGATACGCGGTCTGGGCGAGGATGCCAGCATCCACGGGCCAAACTGGCAGCTCGATGGCATCGTTTTCGGCAAGAGCGGCGAAAAGGAGGACAAGGCGGTCATCCGCGTCGAGCAGATCGCCGTGCATGACAATCCCGGCCAGAACCGCAGGGAAATGCATCTGGATGCCTGCCTTTATCTTGGCGACCGCTGGGAATATCGCCTGAAAGCCGGTGATTTCGCAGCCAAGGCCTTTGGGCCGAAAGCCTTGCCCGAAGGTCCGGTGTGGGTGGATATTCCCCGAGAAAGCGTGTGGCTTTTCGCCCGTGGTTCATAAGCTCCTGCCCATCCGCTTCAAAGAACCGGTGGCCGAAACGGCCTGATCCGGCGAGGCGTTTCATGGTCCATCGTTGTATTGCTGTATGAGGCAACGATGGACCGAACGCCGCTTTCCGAAGGGCCGGTTCTATTTGACGCTGCCGGTCGCAAATATCGATATTCATACGATACCTGTCACGAATCGCTGCCGCCTTGAGGCGGCTTTGGGCATCCGCCACGGCGTCATCTCCACGTAAACGTCATCGATTTTCAGCTTTCCGCATCGAATTTCGCGATGGGAAATGCCGGGCGCCTTCAACTGTCGCGGGGTGTCAACTTTGCCGGCTAAGAACATGCCTCAGGCACTTCATTTTGGGTTGTCCTATCGGCCTGTGTCGCCCGGTTCACCAGCCTCTTCGTACGAAAGGCCTGAATGGCGGTTGGCGGCTTCCGGTTGTCCCGCCTTTCCTGCGCTGGCCGTGCCGAAGCCGCACTGCAAACTTTTACCGGTGCAATTTTATAGTTTTCAAGTTGTGTAAATCATGGTCAGTCCATGGTTTCGCCACAATGCTTGATTGCATTCTGTTCAGAGTTTGACAGCTGATTGATTTTTTATCGATCCGATTACCGGGGTTTCAATGACCGACCAGCCTGCATCTTCGGACTTTCTCCAGGCGAGCCGTGTGCTCAAGGTCAAGTCTCCGCTAGGGGAAGACCAGCTTCTGCCGGAACGACTTGCGGTTGACGAGGGTGTTTCGCGGCTTTTCGAGATTCACCTGACGCTGCGTGCGAAGAAGGAAGCGGTCAAGCCCGAGGAGCTGATCGGGCGGCTTGTCGATGTGTCGGTCGAGATAAGCCAGGGAGACGGGGAAGAGGGCAGCGGCGTCCGCCGGCCGTTCAACGGTCTGGTGACGGAACTGCATGAGGGCCCGCCGATCACCCGTGGGCTGCGCTCTTACGCGCTGACGATCCGGCCGCAGATGTGGCTTCTGTCGCGGCGCTCTGATTGCCGCATCTGGATGGACAAGACGGCGGTGGAGATCGTCGAGACGCTGTTTTCCGAACATGGCATTCCGGCGCCCGACACGTCGGGCATCATCTCGCCGCCGCCTGCGCAACACTACAGCGTGCAATGGAACGAGACGGACCTTGATTATCTGACGCGCCGTTTCGAAGAGGACGGGCTGTTCTACTGGTTCAGCCATGAGGATGGTTCCCACAAGCTGCATGTGGCCGACAGCGCCAGCGGCTGGCTCGCCCCGTCGGCTTCGGCGCAGGGCGAGGGCCGGGTGCGTCTGGCGCAGGGGTCTTCGGACCGCAACCACATCAATGACTGGGCGCGGCGTTTTTCCTATGTGTCGGGCCAGCGAGCGGGTGCGGACTGGAACTTCGAGACGCCGGGCATGGTGCCGGGCACGATGACGCCGTCGCTGGTACAGATGCCGGATGCGACGAAGCGCGAGCTTTATGAATATCCGGCCCGGATCAGCACGGTTGAAGAGGCCGAGCGGGCGCAGAAACTCAGAACCCAGTCGATCGAGGCGGATCATGACCGTGTGTTCGGCTCGTCCACCTCGCGCATTCTGGAGGCGGGCCGGCGGTTCACGCCTTACGAAGTGGCGCATCCCGATCACGCCTATGAAGAGCATGTGATCATCCGTGCGAGCCACAGTATTGTCGACCGTTCTTATGAGACGAATGGCAACGAGCCGGAATATCGCAACAGTTTCGAGGCGATCCCTGCGCGGGTGCCGCTGACGCCGCATCGCGCGACGAAGCGGCCGCGCATCGAGGGGACGCAGGTTGCGATCGTGGCGGGTCCTGCCGGTGAGGAAATCCATCCGGATCAGTATGGCCGCATCAAGCTGTGGTTCCCGTGGGACCGCAAGGCGAAGAAGGATGGAACCGATACGTGCTGGGTGCGTGTGGCGCAGAACTGGGCAGGCTCCACCTGGGGCGGCCAGATCATTCCACGCATCGGCATGGAGGTTATGGTTGCCTTTGTCGACGGTGACCCGGACCGGCCGCTGGTGACGGGGGTGGTGCCGAATGCACGCCAGACCGTGCCTTATGACCTGCCCGCCAACAAGACGAAGAGCACATTCCGCACCAATACCCACAAGGGAACCGGCTTCAACGAACTGACCTTCGAAGACGAGAACGGGCGGGAGGAAATCTATGTCCACGCCCAGAAGGATCGCAACGAGAAGATACGCAACAACCACAGCGAACGGATCGACAATAACTGGGTTCAGTCTGTCGGCCACAACAAGTCCATCGAGGTCCGCAACAACCATCACGAGGTTGTCGGCGGCAACATGATGATCACGGTCGGCCCGAGCGGCATCGGCCGGGTTGTCAATTCCCTGCTGAACTCCCTCGTCAGCGGCATTGGCGATGTGGCGAAAAATCTCGGTTTCCCCGGACTTCTCAATCCCGGCGAGGGCAATATGTCGGTGATTGTCGAGAAGAACAAAACCGAAAGCGTGGGGGTGTTCAACGCGGTCAATGTCGGGGCCGGAATGGCGACCAATGTCGGCATGTCCTACAGCGTCAATGCCGGAACGCGCGTCAATCTGATGAGCAACGATACGATGTCGCTGTCAGCGCAGAACAGCGCGACCGTGCACAGCGGTGGCGAACTGCACCTGACCTGCGGAAAAGCCAATGTGCTGATGCACGAGGATGGAACCGTCACGCTGAGCGGCACCAAGCTGTTCCTCGATTTCGCGGAGATCGAGATCAATGGTGACCAGCGTGTCGTCGTCAACGGCGGAAGGATAGATTTGAATTGAGAAGCGACATGATCAGAATACTGGCTTCGGCCTGTGTGATCCTGATGGGCTCCGGATCTCTTTCTCATGCACTTGAGTGCGAAACAGACCCGGCGAAATTCGCCTTCACGTCGGACACGCCATCCACCTTCAATATGGGCGAGAAGCGGGATGTTGACCGGGCATATGCCGCGCTTGCGGGCGCTCTCGGTCCGCTCGACAGCTATCCGAAAACGCGGATTTTCTATTCGAAAGGTTATGAGGGCGTCAGGGACTATGATTGCAAGGACGAAAAATGCCGGGCGACGGAGGTTCTCGAAGGGCTTCAGCAATGCGGGGCGGGCGGCATGAGCAAGAAGGACGCCTGTTATCCGCTGGCGGTGGTCTATCAGCAGAAGCTCTATTGCCTTCTTTATCCGGGCCAGCCGGATTTTGATCCCTCAAAACCCTTCGTACCCTACGTGCCATTCAAGAACAGTCAGGACGGGCAATGAGCGATAGCGAATTCCCCTATGGCAACGACCTGAATAATCCCGATTCCTGGGTTGGTTTTGCCTATACCAAATCGCAGTCATGGCTGATCGGTTATGACAGCGGTGCTTCGCTCATTCTCGGCGCTCACACCTTTCTGATGTTCGGCCGGGAGAATCTCTGCGCCTGCGTTGCCTCGTTTTACGGCGCCGGACTGACGGCGGGTTACGGCATGTCCAATGCCGCCAAGCGCGTCGAGCGCAGCGGCGGCCAGTCGACCAGGATCGGTCAGGGCGGCGGCGCGTCCGAGCAGCTCAAGAGGATCGAGGATATGAAAACCGCAAAGGACATATCCGACATCCCGACTGCCGGCGACCAGTATGATTCCGCCGAGAAGATCTACCGTTTCCTCGCGGCGCAGCAGAACGGAATGAGCGCCCTCAAGCCGTTCAGCATCAACGATCTCGATTATACGATGGGCTGGGTCTCGGGCGCTTCCGTCGATGCCGCGATCGGGGCCGGGACCTATTATCTCGCCGATGCCCGCAACCTTTTCAAGGGCGCGACGGCTCTCAACGTCAAAACCGAGGCGACGCTGATCGGTGCTTCGCTCGGCTCCATGATCGGTTTCTGGCGGGTGAAGAAATGGTATTCCCTGTGGACCGAACTCTCCCGCTCCAAACGCGAGGAATATCCCTTCCAGGCCTATAATGTCCATCCGTTCTTCCGCGAATGGAAGTCGCAGGAATATACCTACCAGAAGCAGCTTGATCGCATCGCCGAGCAGGATCGCATCATTAACTCGATCACCAAGGATATGCAGGTCAACCCGACGAAATACGGCTTCCCGGATTCCGATTATGCGCTGCAGCGGTCCGTGGAAATGACCGAGAAATTCTATTCTGGCGCGCGTTCTCCAGACAGCAACCCGTTCATGCCCTGGGTGCCGATGGACAAGCAGCATATCTTTTATGAAGGGCGTTGAGACCGATGTTATCGAAGCCAGTGAAATTTGACGATGGATCGACACCGGTCGGCATATGGCTGGAACTGCATTCCACCGAACGCCAGTGGAAGAACACCTATGTGAGCCTGCTCAACGCGGGTGGCTCCAGCCGCGATATCGCCTTGCAGGCGATTGGAACCCAGCACGGGCTGCTGCGAAACCTGTCGCAATTTCCCGCGGAGAGATGGAGGATGCTGTGCGACGGACAGGGCTGGACGCCGCTCGGCTGTTCCGCTCTTTCGTGGTGCCAGGGGGATGTCACCTTCTCCGAGGTTGCGGATCGCGGAAAGAACGCGGATTGGCGGATCGACCCCGAGATCGGCAGCGATTTTGCCGCCCTGATGCTCAATCCCGCCATCGTTCCCGCCGATCTGGGCGCGCTTCTGCGCACCGAGCAGGATGATTTCGCCGCCGCGCTTGCCCTTGCCTCGAAACCTGAACGGCTATCTGCATCCTTCGTTCTGCCGCAGGATGCCCGGCCGGGGCCGCTGGCCCGTGCCATGCTTCAGGCGCGGTAAACGGGGGACATGGCCTATGCCCAAAGCTCATCGCCGCGCCGATATCGGTTCCGCCCATTCCTGCCATTTTCCGCCCACACCGGCGACGGGCGGCAGTGACAATGTCTATGTGAACGGTCGGCCGCTGATGCGTGTCGGGGATGCCTACGTGCCGCATGGCTGCCCCTCCTGCCCGAAGCCGTCGCATTCGCGGGCTCTGGCGGCGGGAGCATCCACCGTCTTCATCAATGGCAAGCCGGCCGGCCGTGTCGGAGATGCGATCGACTGCGGCGGCAATGCGCAAACCGGTTCGTCCGACGTCTATATCGGCGACAAAGAGCCGAATGGCGGCAGCGACGGCACCCCGTGCCAGGCCAGCATGGCCGGCGGGTCCGTTCCGACGGTTCGGGGATAGGCATGCAGGATCAGCTTGATGGCAGGGCGGAGCTGTCTGCGGTCAGTCAGGCCTATCTGACCCGCCTTTCGCAGATTGCAGACAGCGGCGACAGGCGCATTTATGCCGTGCTGGACGGAGCCCTCTTCGGTAACCTGACTGCGGATCTTTCGGCGGCGGGCCTGTGCCACAGGCCGCTCTATCGGCAGGCGGGGCCGGATGCCGCAATCATGCTCGGCGGGCCGTGGCTGGTTTCCCTCAGTCTTTCGCCGGCGGTCCCATCCGCGCCGGACGGTTTGATCGAGACGGCGGAGCCGAGCGATGAGGAACTGCGGGCGCTGGCGGCGAAACTGTCGGACGCCATGGCGGATGCCGTCGCCAGCGGTGATGAAAGCGGCGGCGGCGTGCTGCCGGCTGACGAGATCGACCTGCCAAGGCAGGTAAAGAGCAGAATAGAGGCCCTGCTCAGGCTTGTCGCAGACAAGCCCGCTGTTGTGTTCTGGGTCGGCGATCGCGCCCTGTCCGAGGAAACACTCTACAGGCACCTGCGCGGCATCAACCGCATAATCGTGCCGCTCGAGCGGGAGGCGCTTGCGGGATCGGGCGTTTCTGTTCCTGCGCAAGCCGGGGAGATGTCGCTGGCAGCCGGCGATGCGCAGGAAGAGGCGTTGGCTGCCACCGATGTCGCCGGACGGCGGGATCGCGGCGAGGTTGTTGTCTTCCGCCACGCCGATCCGAATGTCATCATGCAGGTCTTTCCGGCGCTTTCGCCGGAGCAGGTCGTGCGCCTAATGGGACCGGCGGAGGAAGTCTATTTCGCGCCGGGCGAGGCGTGGGGCGGGAACATCAAGCGCGGCCGCCGCCCGGTTGATATCGTGGCGCAAGGCGGCATGTTGCGTCTGACGCTCGGAAATATCGAGGCTATCAGCGCATCCCGGATGCTTGCCGCACGCCGCCGGCGGGTAGAGGCCTTTCAACGGTCGGCGCCGCATCTGCTGCAAGGCATGGATGAGCGCGAAGCGCTCCTGTTCATGGAGCGATATGAAAAACAGGCGCGCGCATACGGGCTGAAAACCGAGCGTGGCTTCTTTCAGTGGACCTATCTTATGAGTGCAAGCAACGGACGCTTCATCGAAGCGCCGGATATTCGCCAAAACCTCAAAGGCGGCAATCCTGACGCCCGGCTGGATGACATGATGCGGCTGATGGCGAACGCGGCGAAAGAACGGGGTTTCGCATGAGTGCCGTGGCCGCCGCTGGCGGAGAGGCTCTGCTTGGCCGGGCGGCCGCAGGTGTCGCAACCAGACTCGGGGCCCGCGCCGCTCTTGGTTTTCTTGGGCCGGTGGGCGCAGCAATCGGCCTCGCCATGCTGGCCTATGAAGGCTACGAACTTTACAAGATGTACAATGAGAGCCATTCGGAACCCGCCGATGGCGAAGCGGGAGGCTGCACGGGGAACTGCGGCTCCGCCAAGGCGGAAGAACAGAAGAAGCGCCAGGAGGAACTGGAGGACGAGGCGGGCGTCAGCCAGCAGACCAAGGGCAAGACCAAGCACGGCGAAAAGGATGGCGGCATGGCGGAAGCCGAACGCGACTTCGATTCCTTGAAACCGGACAATGAGAAGGGTATCGAAACGCAATACGGGCCGGGCCGCACGGGGGAACTCCAAGACGGCAGCAAGGTTACGGTCCGTCCGGGAAGCTCCGATGGTCGTCCGACATTGCAGATCCGCAAACCAAACGGTCGTCAGACCGAGATACGCTATAATGATGGGCCGGGGGTTTAAATGACGGATTTCATAAAAAAAGACTGCACGCTGGATCATCAGCTTATCAGGGACAGGAATTTCGCCGCGAGGATTTTTCCCGAGTTTCCGAGCGAGGAGGAAATCGCCCTCGTTGCCGCGCGGATCGGCGCCGGCGAGATCGATTTTGCGGCTTACGAATTTGGCCAGCCGCCGCGCCATTTTGCATCACAACCGGTCGGGCCGATGCTTGATGCATTGTTCGAAAACTCGCCCTATGGTCTTCTGGTCCATTTTTCGGGCCATGACCTCTGGATTTGGGCGCCCGAGGATCATGAATATCTCGTTGTCTTCGGTGATTCCAATCTGGTTCAGGCGATAGAACGAAGCGACATATTCTCCTACAGCTTTGCCGATTATCTGGGCAGCGGTGCGTTGTCGCAAGCAACAGTCACGCATCTTCGTGGAATGGCATCGAACTATACGATCGGGTAATGCGCTTCGCGGAGGCCGGGCATATTCCTCCCGGGTGGGCAGCGGCGCTGTCGAGCCGAAGAAGCGGGTCAAGGCGCTGTATGACCATTGGGCCGATCTGAATTTCAGGATTGTCTGACTGGCCTGCCTGTGCCGCCCAGGACAGCGTCTTTCGCAGGCACAGATCACTCTGCCGATCAGAGATCGTGACGCGTTCCAGGGACGAGGTGCTTGCCCTTAGAACAGGGCCACGATCATCATGCCCAGAAATGCGATGAGCATGATGATGCAGGCCGGGCGGAAGAGATAAAAACGCTGCCAGTTCGTAAGGCGGAGGCTGTTGTAATAAAGGGATTTATCCAGCCGGAGGTAATCCACGCCGCTGTCGACGGAAAAATCACCGCCATTTTCCCTGTAAAACCGATATTCCCTGATCTGGGCGACAATCTGCTGGGCTGCCAGAAGGCTGACGGCGAGCAGCGCCGCTGAAACAATGATGATCTCGAATATCAGCATATGGCCTCTCTCTCCGATTGAACCGTAATGGCTTGTCTAGCGCAAATCCGCTGAAAAATCCGGTTCTTCGGCCTGGTTTTTCCACAATCCCGTCTTCAGTGCCCTGCGGCGGAGAGTAAAGTTCGTTTTCCCCGATGACTGATTGCACCGATATGGCTTGCCATAGTTCCAGCTATTGATGGGGCCTCGTCCGCATTAGCGCTATTGGCAGTCACGCGCGAAATTTTCTAATTCATTACTTTCATTGATTTATATAAATATATGATAAAAATCAATAAAATTGAGTTCATTCAATTTGCCTGCTGCCGTGGAAAGGCGTCAGAAAGGCATGTCATCAGGTGGTCTCAAGCCCGGAAAACCGAGCTTGAGACGATTGGCGGCGGACAGGACGGCTTAATCGGCCGTCGCCTGAATATCGACCTTGTCGAGAAGAAGCATGGGATTGTCGGAGGCTGCAGCCAGATCAAAAAGGCCAAGGCCATTGGCGCCCGTCGATTTGACCATCACTGTCAGGGTTCCCGGCGCGCTGATGAAGCGGGCGAGGGCGTCCACGGCGCCCTGAAGCTTTGGCTGTTCAGCCGCGACCTGCTGCAACAGCACATTGGCCACCAACGTCAGGGTGCCGCGCACCTGATCTTCGGTCATATCGTTTTGCAGGGCATAAAGCTTGATGGCCTTGGCCATCAAACCCTCGTCCTTGACCGTGAGTTTCAACTCGCGACCCGCCAGCCCGAAAAGTGCCGCCTGAGCGCGATTGACGTCGAAGGCGAAGAACTCTTCCGTAAACCCGCTTGCAAGGCCGGAAAAGTTGACGCTGCCGATATCCTTGCCGCTGAAGGAGATTTCCCGGATCATCAGGTTGTTGTTCGGTTCGTCCCAGCCTGCGGCGAGGGCATAGGAAAGTTCGAGTGACTCCAGACCCAGCTTGCGTGCTTCAACAAATACTTCCTCCGATGAATCGGCGGGGATGGGAAGAGACAGGCCGTCCTGCCTGATCTCGATATCGGTCGGGATGCCGTTGAAGGGCTTTGTCAGTCCCATCTCGAAATTCCGGAGCGTGAACTTGATGCGTTCGGGCGTGCCTTCCGTCTCTTCCTCCGGCTTTTCCGGCGCGGCGACGTCGACGTTGATGCCGCCGACACGGATCGTTCCCAGTTCCGGGATAAGACGGTTAAACGGAAAGGTCTCAATCTGCGTGTCGTCGAGCCCTGCGATCTGGGAGAGGCCTTCGACTGTCGAGCTCCAGTCAAAACCCTTGAGGCTCGCCTCCGCGACTTCGATCGTATCGGTGCCATTGCCGATCGACATGCCGTTCAGGCCGAAGTCGAGCCTGCGGCTATCCATCTGCATGTCGATACGATCGATGGCGGCCTTGACCCTTTTGCCCTCCGATCCCTCGCTTTCGTCCGGGGCATCCGCCTTGAACCCGAGCAGCTGCATGTTGCTCTTGCCAATCATGTCGAGAATGGACAGGCCTTTGGTGAAATAGGCCTGACGCTCCTGCGGTGAAAGTTCGTCAACATTCTTGGTTGCGCTCAGTGCCTTCAGCGTCTCCAGAAGCGGCTCGGCTGGCAGGCGGGCACTGAAACCGTCGCTGCGGATCTCGTCGTAGCTGAAATGACCGTCGCCATCCGTGAACGAAATCTTGGCAACGGAGAGCGGGCCATAGAGAGGCTTTGCCTCCTTGTCGTCGGGGCCTGCCTTTTCCGTGTAGAGCCTGGCAAGATAAGCGACATCGATATCCTGCCCGGCGATGGTGCCGGTCGATACGACCAAATGCTTTTCTTTCATGGCGCCGTCGCTGTCCGGCAGCGCCATCTTGATGTCGTAGCTGCCATTGTCGATCAAATAGCGGCTGATCCGGCCATCGGCGATGTCGGTAAGAGACGCGTTTGTGTAAACGGTCTTCTGCTCGGTATCGGCGACGGACTGCGTGAATGTTACCTCAGGCGTGGAAATGCGCGTTGCCGCGAAGCGCTCTATGCGCCTTGGCAGGGAGTTGGCATTCCCGTCGCCGGATGCCGCCGGGGCCGGCTTCTTGAAAGCGGCATTCTCGACGCGGGCATGCGCCATCGAGATTTTTCCGGTTGGCACATCGATATCGATGCCGTTCATGTCCAGTGCGCCGTCCAGAAAAGGAAGTTTCGGACGTCCATCGATAGCGGCGATCTTGATGTTCTTGCCGTCTTCAAGCGGCAATGTCAGATCGCGAATATGAATTTTTCCGAGAAAGTCGGCTTCCACGGAACCGGCAGTTGCGCCGCTGCGGGCAACCAGCTCGTTGACCTTTGCTTCGTAGAAGGCCTTGCCGCCGATAACGCCTGCGGCAGCGACAGCAATAATCGCAACCGTTGCCCAAAGCGCCTTGCGCCGACCCTTGTCGGTCTGGGTATTTTCCTGTTCCACGAAGTTTGTCCTCTCTCACGAACTTATATTGGGCGCCTTTTAAGCACGCAAAAGTTGCTTAGCAAGTGGTCATCGCCGGGTGTTTCCCCGTCTGGAAAACCTCGCTGCGCAGGAGATATCTCTGCGACCTTGCCTGGCTTGCTGCGGGGCTGGCGCAAAAACTGGGTTAGCCGGCAGTTTTGAAGGAGGGAGCTACCTCCAGAACATGAGCGCCATGCCGGCCACGACAAGTGCGGCGCCGGCCCATGCACCGGGCGCCGGCAGCTCCCTTGTTCTCAGCCAGAGCAGTGGCAGGATAATCACTGGTGTCGTCGCCGACAGTGTCGAGACGATGCCGACCTTGCCGCCGGAAAGGGCGAAGAGAAGGAGCGTCATGCCAAAAGCCAGGGCGATGATGCCGGTGAGTGCCGTCTGGAGGAACAGGCTTTTGGTCAGCGGGCCTTTCGGCCTGACAGCCGCGATGGGCAGCGTGGTAAGCGCCGTCAGGCAGAGAGCGGCCACCCCGACGCGCAGCATCGAAGCGGCAACAGGATCGATCCCGGTCGCCATGACAGGCCGCGCGATCAGGGAACCGACAGCCTGGCTGAGTGCGGCGAGAAGGCCGAAGAGCACGCCGAGCCAAAGCGGCCCCTTGACGCTCTCCCATTCATGCAGCTGCGCCTTTCGCTTGCCGAAGAGAATTGCAAGCAGCACGCCGCCGAGGGTCAGGCCTATACCGGCAATGGCGGTGACGGGAAGCTGCTCGTCAAGCACCGCCCATCCGAGCAGCGCGGCGATTGGGGCATTAAGGGCGAACAGGATTCCCGAGCGGCGCGGTCCCAGCCGATTGAGGCAGGTGAAAAGAAGCGTGTCGCCAACGAAAATACCGATGAAGCCGGACAGGAGAAGCGACGACAGCGCCTCTGGCTGAAGTTCCCGCCAGGCGCCAGAGGCAAGGACATAGACCCCCAGCAGGGAGGCGACGAAAAGCTGCCGTGTCCTGTTGAAGGCGAGCGCTCCAAGACGTCCCGCCGGGCCTGCGGACAAAAGCCCGGTCAGCGCCCAGCACGTCGCGGCGCCCACGGCGGCCAGTTCATAAATCGGCATTTTTTCCCCGTCGCTTCGTGGCGCTTCCGGCCACGGACACTATCCCTGCCTGCACCCATCGCAGATTCCGGGTTTGTCCGCCATACCGGAAGCATCGTCATCAACGGCGTGGGAGCATGCATGGCTCGCCATTCGTGGCCGGCCAGCCGGCGCGAACGTTTTGTCACAGACGCGCCGCACCGGTTCAGTCGTTCCATTTTTGATGTTGGTGCGCGCCGTCATCGAGACCGCGAACGGGTGGTTTTATCTGCCGGGTTTCACGCACCGTTTATGATGTTGCAGATGCCCTCACGGATGACGTTCTTGTCGGCGATCTGCCCTGCCTGAATGTTGAAAACGGCATCGATTCGGACGCTGGCGCCCTTCTGCCGGGCGACAACCCGCAGCGTCTGAATTCTGCCGCTGCCGCTGGTCTCCTGATGGGCGTCGATCGAAGACAGTGCCTTGTTGATCTGGATGCCTGAAAAACCTTCCGCCGCCACGGCCTGAGCGAGCTTTTGAAGCACGGCGGGCGCTTTCGCCTTCGGTAGTTCCTGCCACGATTTGTAAGAGACGGCCGTTACCATCGGCACGCCTGATACGGTGAAGTTCTTCTCGCAGGATGCCGCGAGGACAGGGCTTGAGAAGGTGATGACGCCAAGAGCTGCAATGACATATTTCATTTCGAGTAATCCGGTTGTTGGTGAAGGCTGACAGCGATCGGCCGTATCAGAATGTCGACCGTTTTCCTCTGTATGTCGACGGCGGCGGAAGCGCTTCATGGGCTTGCGCAAGCGTTTCCAGCCAGGTGGCGAGGCCGGCTGGAACCTCCTCGTTGCCCGCTTCCAGCGCCTCGATCCATGAAAGTTCGCATTGCAGGGCGGACGCGATGTTGATCGGCGTCCAGCGGATCACCCGCAGGCATTGATTAAAACGTTCTGGCGACATGATGATTTGTTCTTTTTCCCCGTCATTTGCCGGCGAAGCTCACTCACATGGCCACGAGAGTCAATCGTTTTTTACAACTTTTAATGGCCGATTTCCGGCTCAATAGTGATATCCGCCGCCGGTTGACGAGCGCCGGTAGCTGGAGCCGGCAAAGGCGCTGGCGCCTGAACGGAACCCGTGACCCTTCGATGGTGGCCCCTTCATCCAAGAAAACTTAGTTGATCTGCTAAGTTTTTCCTTGCGTCGTCGCAATGGAAGATGATAGTTAGCAACATGACTAAGCATTATCAGGAACTTTCACTAATCTTCCAGGCTCTTGCCGATCCGACACGGCGGGCGATCCTCGCCCGGCTTGGAGGCGGGCCAGCGCCGGTTACGGAATTGTCCGCTCCCACGGGGCTGCGTTTGCCCACGGTGATGCGCCATCTTTCCGTGCTGGAGGAGGCGGGGTTGATCACCACGTCCAAGGACGGACGGGTGCGCACCTGCGCGATCGTGCCCGAAGCGCTGGAGCCGGTGAGGACCTGGCTCGATGAACAGCGGGCCATGTGGGAGAGCCGGCTTGACCGGCTGGAGGCATTTGTAATGCAGGCCATGAAGGAGGATTCAGAATGACAATGAAACCCGGTCAGGACGGCGGAAGCGCTGAACCGCATCAGGCACAGGACCGTTTTGCGACGCTGAGCTTCGAAAGGGAGGTTGCCGTTCCATTGCCGGTCCTCTGGCAGGTCTGGCTGTCACCCGCCGCCCGGGCGGTGTGGGCTTCTCCCGCGCCCTCGGTGACGGTCGAATTTCTGGAGGCGGACAGCAGGCCGGGCGGTCGCGAAGTCTCGCTCTGCAAGGTCGCCGGGCAGCCGGATATCCGGTGTGAATGTGGCTGGCTGGAGCTGCAGCCGGCCCGCCGCAGCGTGAATTACGAGGTGGTTTCCTCTGGTGGCGTGACGCAGTCGGCAGCGTTGGTGACGGCCGATTTTCTGGCCGGGGAAGAGCGCAGCCGGTTGACCGTAACGGTGCAGCTTTCGTCACTGGCGGAGGATATGCGGGATGGCTACCAAGCGGGGTTCAGCGCGGGTCTGAACAATCTGGCCAATGTGGCGGCGCGGACCATGGTGCTGGAGCGGACGATGAAAGTGCCGCGAAACATTGTCTGGAAAGCCTGGATGAACGAGGAGACGCTGCCGCAATGGTGGGGTCCTGACGGATTTTCCTGCCGCACGAAGAGGATCGATCTGCGCACCGGCGGGGAATGGGTATTCGACATGATCGGCCCTGACGGCACCGTCTTTCCGAACCATCATCGTTATATCGAGGTGCGGCCCGAAGAGAGGATCGGTTATACGTTGTTGTGGGGCGAAAACGGGCCGAAACATGCCGATGCCTGGGCGTCCTTCGAAGATCAGGACGGCGGGACGAAAGTTGTGCTGGGCATGGTGTTCAGCACGGAAGCCGAGTTCCAGCAGGCGAAGGGCTTCGGTGCCGTGGAACTGGGGCAGCAAACGCTGGGTAAACTGGAACGTTTCGCCAGGGCGCTGTAAATGTGCAGGGCCTGTCTTTCCATATGCGGATGTTTCGATATCGGCCGCCTGTCTGACGGTGGCGCGTGATTTGAAGCGGATGGGCCATCGCCGCCTGTGATCGCGATAGCGGAAAGCGATCAGGCGGCGGAGCCGAGATTTCTGAGAAAGGCGAGGCAGCGGACCAGCTGCGAGGCCGCGGCTCCGGCAAAATCGACCGCCGGCTCGTTTTTCTCGCAATTCATCAGGTCGAGATAATAGTCCAGCAGAATGCCGCAGAGCGTGACCGGTCTTCCGAGCGCCAGATCGAACTGGCCGGACAATCGCGGCTTGCGGCGGAACGCCATTCCGGGAAGTGCCGCGATGCGCTCCCGCGTCTCTTCGGCAAATCCCTGTAACGTCCTATCGTCCCGCCATTCGGGCAAGCTCGCAAGCAGTTTCAGGAAATGGTCCTCAAGCCCGATAATATCCGGTGCGTCCCCCGGCGGTGCTTCGGCCCTTGCTACATGAAACGCCAGACGCCTTTCCCGGCGCATCGTCGCGACGTGGCCGAGTTCCTCGCGCGCCATTTTTTCCGCCGCCTGCCGCACGTCGGCATTGGGTGCCTGGGCGGCAACGTAGCTCCAGAAAACAAAGGCTCTTTCCTCGTTGCGGACGGCGGCCGAAAAGGCGCGGTAGGCGTCCAGCGTTTCCGGCGGCACCATGTCGGCGCCTTCGGCATCGAACATGGGTGACAGATCCGGTGCGGCGAAGGTGCCCGTCCTGTCGGCAGGCGCTGTTTCTGCCGCCCAGACGTCGACCTGACGCAGATGCGATTCCTCCTCGGCGATCAGCCGGTCGAAAACGGTTGCGAGCGCCGGCTGTTTTTCATCCAGCATCCGCTGCCTGAGCGCGCGATAGCCGTCGATTGCTTCCTGCTCCATGCGGGCTGCGGTTTCCAGCACGGCTTGCATCGTTGTCAGAACGGGCGGTTCGGCATTCAGTTTCGGCATGGGGCTCTCTTCGGTTTCCGGCCATAACCTGCCACATCAAACGACGGCGTATTTGTTCTGGATCAATGAGGCTTTGGGAGGCGCGATTATTTTGCCCTTGATCCCCTGAACCGGACCGATGCGACAGGGCCGGGGGCGGAAACGAATGTCATGTCGCACCCCGATGGAATGCCCAATGCCGAAAAATACTGATATCGGGAGACATGGTCCGGCGGTCTTTCTTGCTTTTCTGATCGCGCTTTTCGCCCTGGCGGGTCAGGCATTCGCAGCCGGCAGTCTTGCCGATTATCTCGCGAAGGTTCAGCCGGCGGAGCTGTTTGCGGCGGCCGACCGTTTCGGCGAGCCGGTGGGTGAGCCGGCCATCGTGCCCGTCTACAAGGGCAAGGATATTGCCGGTTACGCCTATCTCAATTCCGATTTCACCAATTCGACCGGCTATTCCGGCAAGCCGATCCACATCGTCGTCGGTATCGACAAGGCCGGCGTTGTACGCGGTCTGAAACTTGTCGATCACAAGGAGCCGATCGTGCTGATCGGCATACCCGAAGCCCGGGTGGTGGCGGCGCTGAATTCGGTGATCGGCCGCGATCTGGCGAAGGTTGCCGCCGGTGCTGAGCGCCCGCCACAGGTTGATATCGTCAGCGGCGCGACAGTGACGGTGCTGGTGATGGGCGACAGCGTGGTCCGCTCGGCGGTCAAGCTCATTCGCAGCGGCAGGCTCGGAGACGGTACGGCGGCGGCAGGCGTGGCCGCAGCACCGCAGGCGGTGAGAAAACTCGATCTTTCGAAACAGGACATATCCGACTGGCAGACGCTGCTTGGCGACGGTTCCATCCGCAGCCTGCGCCTGACGGTGGGCGAGGTATCGGACGCTTTCGTCAAAGCCGGCCAGCCGGATGCGGCCCGGACACCGGAAACGCCAGAACCGCAGGATACGTTCATCGATCTCTACGTCGCACCCGTCAGCGTGCCGGCCATTGGCCGCAGCCTTCTGGGCGAAGAGGGCTATGCGCGGCTGGCGAAACGCCTGAAGCCCGGCCAGTCGGCCATTCTGGTGGCGGGCGACGGCGCCTATTCCTTCAAGGGATCGGGTTATGTGCGTGGCGGCATTTTCGACCGTATCGAGCTTCTCCAGGACGGGCAGGGCATCCGTTTTCGCGACCGGGACCATACACGGCTGACGCAGATCGCCGCGGCCGGTGCGCCGCATCTGCGGGAAATCGCGCTTTACGTCGTCCCCGACAGCTTCGCCTTCGACATGACCGAACCGTGGGACCTGCAGCTTCTGGTGCAGCGCACCACCGGCGTTCGCGACAAGGCGACGATGCCCTATGATCTCGGTTATACGCTGCCGGACGCCTATGTGAGCGTCGAGACGCCTGCCGCGCCAGTGCCGGCTGCGCCCGTGCCGGCGGCCGCAACGACGCCGGACGCCGTTGTTTTCGGGGAAGAAAGCGCGCCGCTCTGGGTCAGCATCTGGGAGATGAACCGCGTCTCCGTCGCCATCACCTTTGCCGGGCTGCTGGTTCTCACCGCCATCTTCTTCTTTCAGGACTGGCTGGTCAAACGCCCGAAACTGTTCGGCTGGGTCCGGCGCGGCTATCTGCTCTTTGCGCTGGTCTGGCTCGGCTGGTATGCCAATGCGCAGCTTTCGGTGGTCAATGTCCTGACCTTCATCAATGCGCTGATCTCCGGTTTCCACTGGGATTTCTTCCTGTCGGCGCCGCTGATCTTCATCCTCTGGGCGTCGGTTGCCGCCGGGTTGCTGTTCTGGGGGCGCGGGCCCTTCTGCGGTTGGCTCTGCCCCTTCGGCGCGCTGCAGGAACTCACCAACGGCGTCGCGAAATGGCTGAAGGTGCCGCAGGTCAAGCTGCCCTGGGGGCTGCATGAGCGCCTCTGGCCCGTCAAATACATCATCTTCCTCGGCCTCTTCGGGCTGTCGCTCTATTCGCTGGCGCTGGCGGAGACCTTTGCCGAGATCGAACCCTTCAAGACGGCGATCATCCTGAAATTCGCCCGCGAATGGCCCTTCGTGATCTTTGCGCTGACGCTGCTCGCCGCCGGCCTTTTCGTCGAGCGCTTCTATTGCCGGTATCTCTGCCCGCTCGGCGCAGCACTCGCCATTCCCGGCCGTATCAGAATGTTCGAATGGCTGAAGCGCTGGCCGGAATGCGGTTCGCCCTGCCAGCGCTGCGCCAAGGAATGTCCCGTGCAGTCGATCCACCCGGAAGGGCAGATCAACGTCAACGAGTGCATCTACTGCATGCATTGCCAGGAACTTTACCAGGACGACCACCGCTGTCCGCACATGATTCAGGTGCGGCTGAAGCGGGAAAAATTCGTGGCGCTCTCCACCCCTCCGGAAAAGGGAAAAGAGCGTCCGAAAACCGTGGTTACCCACAAGGGCAAACCGATCGGCACAGATGAAGGGGTGGCGGGCGAACAGGCCTGAGCCACCATCAAAGGAGAGAAGACATGTCGGATCGAAATATCGAAACTGGCCTCAGCAGGCGCCAGCTTCTCGGCTCTACGGCGGTTGCCGCGGTGGCGGGCGCGGCGACGGTCGGCGGCGCGCTGGCGGTTTCCAGCATCACGGCGGCGCCGGCGCTTGCCGCAGGCGGGCAGGCATTCGAGGTCAAGCCCGGCGAACTGGACGAATATTACGTCTTTTTCTCGGGCGGCCACAGCGGCGAAGTCCGCATCCTTGGCCTGCCGTCGATGCGCGAGCTGATGCGCATTCCGGTGTTCAACCGTGACAGCGCCACCGGCTGGGGCCAGACCAATGAAAGCCGCAAGATCCTGACGGAAGGGCTGTTGCCCGAAACGAAGGAATATCTGAAGGACAAGGGTGGGATCTATCTCAACGGTGACCTGCACCACCCGCACCCGTCCTTTACGGAAGGCACCTATGACGGCCGTTATCTCTTTGCCAACGACAAGGCCAATACCCGTGTCTGCCGCATTCGCCTCGACGTGATGAAATGCGACAAGATCATCCAGCTGCCCAACCAGCACACGGTTCATGGCCTGCGGGTGCAGAAATATCCGCGCACCGGTTATGTCTTCGCCAATGGCGAGGACCGGGTGCCGATCCCCAATGACGGTTCGGTTCTCGACGATCACAAGCAGTATCACGCCATCTTTTCGGCCATTGACGGCGACACGATGAAGGTTGCCTGGCAGGTGATGGTCGACGGCAATCTCGACAATGTCGATGCCGACTATCAGGGCAAATATGCCTTCGCCACCTGCTACAATTCCGAGGAAGGCGTGAACCTCCAGGAGATGATGGCGAAGGATCAGGACTGGATCGTCGTCTTCAATCTGAAGCGCATCGAGGAAGCGGTCGCCAAGGGCGAATTCAAGGAAATGGGCGGCGTGCCGGTGCTTGACGGTCGCCACGGCTCGAAGTTCACCCGCTATATTCCGGTGTCGAACGGCCCGCACGGCATGAACACCGCGCCCGACGGCATCCATATCGTCGCCAACGGCAAGCTGTCGCCGACCGTCACGGTCTTCGACGTGCGCCTGTTCGACGATCTCTTCGACGACAAGATCAAGCCGCGCGATACCGTCGTTGCCGAACCCGAACTCGGTCTTGGCCCGCTTCACACCGCCTATGACGGTCGCGGCAATTGCTATACGACCCTGTTCATCGACAGCCAGATCTGCAAGTGGAACCTTGAGGATGCCAAGCGCGCCTACAAGGGCGAGAAGGTCAATCCCATCCGCCAGAAGCTCGATGTCCAGTATCAGCCCGGCCATAACCACACATCCATGGGCCAGACCAAGGACGCCGATGGCAAATGGCTGATCTCGCTCAACAAGTTCTCGAAGGACCGGTATTTGAATGTCGGCCCGCTGAAACCGGAAAACGATCAGCTGATCGATATTTCCGGCGACGAGATGGTGCTGGTGCACGACAACCCCACCTTTGCCGAGCCGCATGATGCAACCATCGTCCATAATTCCAAGATCAACCCGGTCAGCATCTGGAGCCGCGACGACAGCTTCTTCGCCGATGCGGTGGCGCAGGCGAAGGCCGACAACATCGATCTGCTGATCGATTCCGAAGTCATTCGTGATGGCGACAAGGTTCGCGTCTACATGACATCGGCGGCGCCCGCTTTCGGTCTGGAAAGCTTCACCGTCAAGCAGGGTGATGAGGTGACCGTCTACGTCACCAATATCGATGAGGTGGAAGACCTTACCCACGGCTTCTCGATCATCAATTACGGCATCAACATGGAAGTGGCGCCGCAGGCCACGGCATCCGTCACCTTCAAGGCCGATAAGCCCGGTGTGTGGTGGTATTATTGCTCGTGGTTCTGCCATGCCATGCACATGGAAATGAAGGGCCGCATGCTGGTGGAGCCGAAAAAGGCATGAGGCATCCAAAAGATGCGGCGAGATGGGGGATGGTGGCGATTGTCGCCGCCATTCCCGGCCTGGTGGATGCTGAAACCATCCGCCTTTCCGCTGCCGCGACCCCAATACTTCAACAGGCCATCGACCGTGCACAGACGGGCGACGAACTGGTGCTGGAAAGCGGCGATTTTTCCGGGCCGGTAACCATTGGCACGTCCATTACGCTGCGCGGCGAGCCGGGTGCGGCCATTCGCGGCACCGGTCAGGGCAGTGTCGTCACCATCACCGCCGAAGACGTGATCTTCAGCGGCATTATCGTATCCGGCTCGGGCGGTTCGCTGGAAGACATGAATTCGGGCGTCTTCGTCGCCCGCACCGCCAAACGGGCGATTGTCGAAAACAGCCGCTTCGAAGAAAATCTGTATGGCGTCTATCTGCATGGCGCAGACGATTCCATCGCGCGCAACAATGTCATTATCGGTACGGGCGAAGGCCGTTTAAGCGAAACCGGCAACGGCGTGACCCTGTGGAACGCGCCCGGCGCACGCGTCACCGGCAACGACATCAGTTTTGGCCGCGACGGCATCGCCACCAATGCCAGCAAACGCAACGTGTTCAGCGGCAACAGGTTCAACAATCTGCGATTTGCCATCCATTACATGTATACCGACGACAGCGAGATCAGCGACAATGTCTCCACCGGCAATTCGGTGGGATACGCCATCATGTTTTCCAGCCGCCTGAAGATCACCGGAAACGTCTCCGATGGCGACCGGGACCACGGCCTGCTTTTGAATTACGCCAACAGTTCCACCGTCACCGGCAACACGGTGCGCGGCCATATGCAGCCCGCATCGCGCTGGAGCGAACGCGGCATCCGCTCGCAGGAACATGGTGTGCCTGCCGCCGGTGACGAGGCTGCCGCGGATAGCTCGGGAATGCGACCCGGGCCGGAAAAATGCGTCTTCATCTACAATGCCAACCGCAACCGCCTGCGCGACAATCGTTTCGAGGGTTGCGATATCGGCATTCATTTCACCGCCGGTTCGGAAGGCAACATGATGAGCGGTAATGCCTTCATCGCCAATCGCAACCAGGTCAAATATGTCGGCACACGTTACGTCGACTGGTCGGAAAAGGGGCGCGGCAATTACTGGAGCGATAATCCCGCCTTCGATCTGGATGGCGACGGCATAGCCGACAATCCCTATCGCCCGAATGATCTGATTGACCGCGTGCTGTGGACCGCGCCGCAGGCGCGTGTGCTGACCAGCAGCCCGGCGGTGCAGGTGGTGCGCTGGGCGCAGGCGCGGTTTCCAGCCCTTTTGCCCGGCGGGGTCACCGACAGTCATCCCTTGATGTCGCCGCCGCAGCCTCTCAGCGAGCCACGCTCATGAGCCCGACCGTAAGCGTTCACGATGTGACCAAGACCTATGGCGGCAAGGTCAATGCCCTGCGCGAGCTGAGCTTTAACCTTCATGAAGGGGAGACCGTAGCTCTGGTCGGCCACAATGGCGCGGGAAAAACCACGCTGATCAAATTGCTGCTCGGACTTATTCGCCCGACATCGGGGCATGTGGAGGTGCTGGGCGAGAATCCGGCGAATGGCGATTTCGCCGTGCGTCAGGCGCTTGGTTACCTGCCGGAAAGCGTGTCTTTCCATCTGGCGCTGACGGGGCGGGAAACGCTTGCCTTCTACGCCCGCCTCAAACGGGTGCCCATGCAATCCGCCGGCAGCCTGTTTGAGCGTGTCGGCCTTGACGCCACGGCCGCCGACCGGCCCATTCGCACCTATTCCAAGGGTATGCGGCAGAGGCTTGGCCTTGCCCAGGCATTGCTCGGCGCACCAAGGGTTCTGCTACTCGATGAACCGACCAGCGGCCTCGACCCGGCCCTGCGGCGCAATTTCTACAACCTTGTCGATGAATTGCGGGCAGGCGGCGCGACGATTCTCCTGTCCTCCCATGCGCTGGGGGAACTGGAGGATCGGGCCGGACGCGTCATCATCGTCAATCGTGGTGTGCGCATTGCCGATGGCACGCTGGATGATCTGAGACGGATCGCCAGCCTGCCGTCGCGTATCCGTATCCGCCCGACTGGCGGGGGCGGAGCCACAGCACCCGCCGATCCCGCGGTGCAATGGACACCGACCGGAGACGGCGCTTACGAGACGGAGGTGGCACACGCCGCAAGGCTGCCGCTGCTGCACCGCCTCACTGCGGCTGCCGTCGGCATCGAAGCCCTGAGCCTCATCGAGCCGACGCTCGATGATCTCTATGCCCATTTCCTGAACAGCCAGGAGGCCGCGTCGTGAGCAATATCCTGATCATTGCCGGCAAGGAAATTCGCGAAGGCATGCGCAATCGCTGGGTGCTGGCCACAACATTGCTGCTGGCAATGCTCGCCCTGACGCTGACGTTTCTCGGTAGCGCGCCGACCGGCAATGTCGGCGCCAGCCGCATGGATGTGGTCATCGTCAGTCTCTCCAGCCTGACCATCTTCCTTGTGCCGCTGATCGCGCTGCTGATTTCCCACGACGCCATTGTGGGTGAGGTGGAGCGTGGCACCATGCTGCTGCTGCTCGCCTATCCGGTGGGGCGCAGCCAGATCGTTCTGGGCAAGTTTCTCGGCCACATCGCCATCCTCTGCTTCGCCACCACCTGCGGATATGGCACGGCGGCGCTTGCTCTGGCGCTGATGGGCGGCGCCACCGGTCTTGAGGGCTGGCTGTCGTTTATTTCCATGACGGCATCGTCCGTGCTGCTCGGTGCCGTCTTCGTCGCCATCGGTTATCTCGTCAGTGCGCTATCTTCGGAGCGCAGCACGGCCGGCGGTGTGGCGATCGGCATCTGGCTGTTCTTCGTGCTGATCTATGACATGGCTCTTCTTGGCGGTCTGGTGGCCGCGCAGGGCCGTTCTCTGCCCGGCGGATTGCTGGATTTCCTGCTGCTCGCCAACCCGACGGATGCCTATCGGCTCCTCAATCTCGGCAGTGGTGGGGCTGCGGCCCTTTCCGGCATGGGCGGGCTTGCCAGAAACTCCATCCTCACCGGTGGCGTCCTGCTTGCCGCCCTTTGCGCCTGGACAGCTGTTCCGCTCGGCCTCGCTTCGCTGTTTTTCTCAAGGAGGGACGTATGAAAACGGTCCGTTTTGCCCTTGTTCTTGTGGCTTCGCTGCTGCTTGCCGCCTGCGAAAATGAGCAGCAGGCGGAAACGCCGCCGCCCTTTTCGCTCACCGCCGAGGCCATGGGGCGATATTGCGGCATGAACGTGCTGGAACATGCCGGGCCGAAAGGGCAGATCATCCTGCGGCAGATACCGGAAGCCATATGGTTCTCCTCGGCACGTGACACGGTGGCTTTCACCATGCTGCCGGACGAACCGAAGGAGATCGCGGCAATCTATGTCTCGGACATGGGGCGGGCTCCAAGCTGGGACAAGCCCGGTGCGGAGAACTGGGTCGATGCCCGCAAGGCCTTCTTCGTGATCGGCAGCGCGCGTCGCGGTGGCATGGGCGCGGAGGAAGCCGTGCCCTTTTCCGAAGAGGCCGCCGCCAGGGACTTTGCCGGTAGCAATGGTGGCGAAGTGGTGAAATTTGACGATCTGCCGGAGAGCTACATTCTCGGTGCGGGCGGTGAGGCGGCGGACGATGCGCCGGCCGGGGGAGCGCATGACCATGGATGACAGACACCATGACGGATACGGGAATGGCAGGCCGGGCCGCCGCCGCTTCATCACGCTCATGGCCGCCTTCGCCGGTCTGCCGCTTCTGCCCGGCAAGGGGTTTGCCGGGGCGTCGCCGGTCATCTGGCGGGGGCAGGCGCTTGGCGCGCCGGCAACGCTGGTGCTGAACCATGAGAACCGCGCCGAAGCCGAACGGCTGCTGCGCCGGGTTGTGGCCGAGGTTTCGCGTCTCGAAGATATTTTCAGCCTGTTCCGCGAAGGGTCGGCGCTGGCCGAGCTCAACCGCACCGGCGTGCTGGCCGAGCCACCTTCCGAGATGGTGGAGCTGCTGGACCTGTGCCGCAGATTCCACGGGCTCGCGGAGGGCGCGTTCGATCCGACGATACAGCCGCTCTGGCTGCTGCATGCCCGGCATTTTTCACGCGATGGTGCCGATCCCGCCGGCCCTTCGGCCAGGGATATGCGCAAGGCGCTGGCGCTGGTGGGTTTCGACAGGGTGCATTTCGACCGGAACCGTATCTCGCTGCCGCAGCGCGGCATGGCTTTGACGTTGAATGGTGTCGCCCAGGGATATGTGACCGACCGGATTGTCGCCCTGCTGCGCGATGCGGGTGTGACCAGCAGCCTGGTGGACATGGGGGAAAACCGCGCTATCGGCGCCAATGCGCAGGGTGCGCCATGGCGCATCGGCCTTGCGCAATCGGAAGATGCCACCCGCCCCGATATGGTTCTTGATATCATCGACCGGGCTGTGGCCACTTCGGCGGGCGCGGGCTTCCATTTCGACAGTGCCGGCCGTTTCGGCCATATCCTCGATCCGCGCACTGGCCTGACGGCAAGCCGTTATGCCCGTATTTCCGTCGTGGCCGACGATGCCGCCACCGCCGACGCCCTGTCGACCGCCTTCAGCCTGATGGATGCGCGGCGGATCGAGACGCTGCGCGCCTCGCTTGGCAATGTGGAGGTCCACCTGCGCGCCTGAGCGTAGCAGACCGCCGCTCCTCATCGCGCCGCAACCGGCACGGTGACGGGGAAACCGTCGGAATGGACGATAGGTGCCACGCAGATATCGTCGCGGCTCAGCACCGCCTTATGGCTACCGCAGGCCACCAGCCTGCCGCCTTGAAGCGGAAGCAGGTTCGGCGCATGGCGGGGCGGGGCAAGGTTGGGGTCGTGCGTGGTCTCCGATGCCGGCGGAGACTGGGTGGATGAACTGCGTGTCGCCTGCTAGCCCGTCCGATCCCGGCACCCCGCCGATCAACGCGGCGGAAGAGCTGGAAATCCGGCGCCGTTCCGGAAAAACGGCGGCCATGGCCGGCCTGGGGCGGCATCGGGGAGGGAAGGAGAGAAACCCGTCTGCCGGCCCGCAGGCCTCAGGGCTGTCGCAGGGACACGCCTTTCATGCGGTCAGACGGAAATGGGTGGTGCGCGCGGCGCGGCGCTCATCAGAAGAACTGATGGCCTGAATGCGGCCGTATCCGCCACGAAACCTTCACCGGTCTCGATGAGGAGCGGCCTGCCGGTCATATCGGTGGGCTGCGGCAGCAGGATACCGGCCACGATCCGGCAAACCTCGCAGACGGGAACAATTGCGTGCCGGTCGGGGTGGGACTGGCCATCGTCGTGATCGAAAGTGTGGCAAATATCCGGCAGGCTGCCATCCGGCAGCATATAAGCGGAGATTTCAGTTCCAGTAAAACCGGCTTCTGCCACCGGCACGCGATGGGCGAAACCGATGGCGAACAGGGCAAGCGCGCACAGAATGCGCATCCCCTTCTGCCATGTCGTCGCCTTTGCGATCATTGCCGGAATCCCCGCCCGAACAGCCTCTGAAACTTGCCTTGCATCGCCACCCTGCCAATTCACCCGCGATGGACAGTTTACCGCAGCGCGGATCGTGAGACGGCGTGGGAACAATGTGCGGGAGCGCGCGTCCCGCGTCTGTGCGCCAGATCAAACAGCGCGTGTTTCGGTGATGCGGGATCACCGGAGACTTTGCGGTCTCCTCGCCCGTCTGGTGAGGAGGCGTTCCTTTGCCTCGCGGGCTCCTTCAGTGTCGGATACCGCGTCATCGCGGATTCTCGATCGCCTCCGTGATCAGTCGAATTCGCTCGCGAGCGCCATGGCGGTATATGTCGATCTTCATGCTCGCCGGTAGGGCGAGATGCATCAGGGCCCAGCTGGTCACCGCCTCCGGCTCATCGAGGGCGGCGAAGCGTTCTTCTTCGAATGCCGACGGTTTTTCCTGCGCTGTCCGGATCGCCTTCATGACCAATGCCCTGAATGTTTCAACCTCGGCGGCGCTGGCTTGCATGTCGGGCCTGGCGATCAAATCGAAGGCCACCTGTCCATCGGCGGATGTGGCTTTCACCATCACCGGCGTTTCGGGCGAAAATTCGATCCGCCCGCCTCGCTTCGGCATGAACGATGCGCCATTGATCCGGGCCAACACGCCAACCGGTTGATGCGCGAACGTCAGGACCCGAAACGCCCCCATCGCTTCGCGATAGCTCTCGTAATCGGCCTCGGTGGTTTCCAGCCGGTAGGTTTGGCCGGGAACCACGTCGTCGCCGGTCGCTGCCAGTCCGGGTAGCGAGCGGGTGCCCGGTTCGGCACTCTGCCACAGTCCGAAACCGGCATCCTGCGATCCGCCGGGCTTTGCCTGCCAGTCAGGCGCCTGCCGCAGATCCGGCAGGTTTTCAGCAATCGCGATCCCGGCAATATCGGCGACAGGATTGAAGCTGACCACATAGTCGGGAAGGTTCTTTGGAGCGCCGGGGCGCGATCTGGCGATTGCCCGCACATCGACGCGATAGGAGCCGTTCGGCAGGGAAAACCACCGGTCGGGAAAATCGGCGGGATCGTCCATCTTTTCCTCGCCGGGCAGCCCGTCGGTATTGTCGAGATAAACCTGGCCGTGCCTGACAATCAGCGGATAGCTCCAGTGCGCGCCGGCAAACTTGACCTCGGTGGCGGTCGGCTGGCCCATGGTCAGCCTGATCAGGAAACCACCATCCGACCCCGTTCCAAAACCGACGAGACGTCCGGCGGCGGACTCTTTCCTGTATGCGAAACTATAGGCGTACCAGGCGATAGGATCCGCCGCCCGGTGGGCAAGATCGTCCGGATGGAAAATGAGGAAACCGGCGACATCGGTGCCGATCTCGACCGTGCGATCGGCCGCCGTGGCGGGCGGCGCGACGAACAACAGCGATGCAATGGCGTGGATCAGTTTGCGCATGACGGTCTCCCTGCATTTATATCGGCATCTGTCCGGCGAGGTCCTGAGCGCCGGTCGAGATATATGCGTGTCCGGACCGCAACGGGTGCGGCGCATGAGGCGAAAGGCCATTTCAATTCTCATGATGTAACAGCCGCAGGTTTCATCGAACAGCCTTGCAGGCTAATCTATTGACGCAATGGTGCCGGGCGTTTCAGCGGCAATGCGCGTCCGGGGCCGTTTTGCGTCGTTTGATCCTTGTCGCCGCATTTATTTATGGGGCTGTTCGGACCACGAAAAAATCATCAAGGATGGCGAACCGGGGCGGAAGAAATGAAAGCAGAGCGTGTAAATCCCCTTCGTTACCTGGGGGTGATGACCGTTGGCGGCATTTGCGCCGCATTCGTGGATTTCGCAGTCGCTGTGGCCATGCCGGTGGACATGACGGCTGACCGCCTTCTCGATATCTGCGAAGCGCCCACGGTGCAGGCGGTGCTGGTCAAGGGTGACGAACTTGGCTGGCCGCGTATGACTGACGCGGAAACCGAGGATTGGCGCCGTCATTTCGTCGCCTATAATGGCGGTTCGGTTGAGGTCGTGGGCTGGCGTGGCGAAGCCGAGTCGTTGTCTTTCTGGATTGCCACTGGTCCGAACGGACACAAGGCATGCGCATATTCCACGGCGAGGCCCGCCGGTTTTCTGGATGCCTTGTCGAAGCGGCTTGGTGCACCGGATAATCTCGACAAGAATGACGCGATAGAAAGCACGATGGCCCGGTGGACGCGAAGCCCGGTCGAATATTCATTTGTTCAGGTGGGCGCGTCCGCCATCATCAATATTACCTCGGATGGCGGAGCGGGTCGTTGAAGAGACGGCGCAGGCTTCAGACGATCAGCCCTCTCAAGGGCTTGATGGCCTCCGAGCCCGGGAATACCGCCCTGTCAAGCATTGCGCTGCTCGCGCCGAGATGATCGATCGCCAGTCCCTTGATGATCGCCCTCAGATCGGTTGTGGGCGCAAGGTCGCGCCCGTCACGCAGTTGCGGCACCTTCAGGCCCGGCCAGTCGGCGATCACCCTGCCGCCGCGTATGCTGCCGCCCGCGAGAAAGGCGGTCGTCGCCGTTCCGTGGTCGGTGCCCTCCGTGCCGTTGATGCGCGCAGTCCGGCCGAATTCGGTGGCGACGAGGATCGCCGTGTCCTTCCATACCGGCCCCAGCTCCTGTTCAAAGGCGGCGAGCGCATTGTCGAGCCCGAGAAGAAGCTTCGACAGCCGATCGACTTCCTGCGCGTGCGTATCCCACCCTTCGAAGGCGAGGGCTGCGACACGCGGCCCTTCCGGGTGGGCGATCAACCGCGCCGCGCCACGCGCCATCTGTTCCATGCCGGCAGGGTCACCCGGTCCTCCGGTGGCCTTGATGTTAACGCCGGAAGCGATTTTGCCGGTCTGGATTCCTTCCGCGAGCAGGCCCGCCAGCATGGGGTCCGTCTGTCCGTAGAGATCGGCGAGGCGCGGCGCGAGATCGCCATCCGCGGGTTTGAGAATGGCGGGTGACCAGCCGAGGATCGGCGCCTTGCCGCGAATGACCAGCGGCGCGCTGGCGCCGACGGCAAGGCCGCGCAGGCCGCCGCCGGAAACAGGGTTGATGGTTTCACCGGCCGGCATTTGCTCAAGCAGCCGGTTCAGCCAGCCGGTCTCCACATGACCGGGCGTTGGAAATCCGGATTCGAGTACGTCCTGCCCGTCGAAATGCGAACGGTCGCGATATCCCGTCGCGCTGGCATGCACGATCGCTGCCTCGCCTTTTCTGTAAAGCCTCTGGAAGTTGCGAAGAGACGGGTGCAGGGCAAAAAAGCCGTCCAGTTCGAGCGCCGGATTGTCGCCTTCCGTCCGAAGGGCAATCTGCTGGCGCAGCGCTTCATAATCGGGGTCGCCGATGGGTGGCGCCGCCGTCAGTCCGTCAAGTGCGCCACGCAGGATAATGGTGACGAAACGCGGGTCGCGCCCGCCGGCCGCGTAGGCAAAGCGTGGCATGAAAGCCCAGGCGAACAGGGCGCCGCTCGCGCCGAGAACGGCACGGCGGGTTGGGGAAAGATGTTCACACAGCATGGTCAACGCCTCTGGAATTCGGGTGAAAGGAATGCGATCGTCAGTCCCTGCGCCTTGGTCTGCGCACGCTGGACGGCCTGCCTGGTTTCTTCGGACAAAAGTGGCCCCATCCGGTCTGCCATGAAACTGCGGGGGTCGACCGCATCGGATATCTGATGGGCAAAAAGACTGGCGGCATCGATGCGGGTCGCCAGCCCTTCCGACGATCCCCAGCCGGCGGTCACATCGGGAAAGCCGTTCGGCCCGGATGGATTCCACAGCGGCTGCCCCAGAGCCTTGAGCACCGACAGGATTTGCTCGGGTTTCGGCGTGATCCCGCTGGAGCGGATCATGGCCACCACAAAGTCCAGCGGCGGCCTGAGCTTGGTAAGGGCCGGGCTCCAGGACTGCTCGTCATCGATCATCGCCAGATAGGTGGCGGAAAGATCGCCATGGCTTTTGGTATAGGCGGCGGCCACCCTCGCCACCAGTTCCGGAGGCGGCTGGTCGCTCACGAAATATCGCACCAGCTTGTAGGCAAGGTGACGCGCTGTTGCCGGATGCCGGGCCAGATCACGCAATGCAGCGCGTCCCTGCTGTTCGCCGTTGTCGCCATAGGTGATGCCCAGCAGCGTCTGGTCGCCCGGCTCGTGATTGTTGTCGTTGAAATAGAAGCGGCCCATCGGACCGGGATGTTTTTCATCGCGATAGACACCCCAGCCGGTAATGATCCGGGCCAGCGAAGTCACGTCCGCCTGCGTGTAGCCGCCATCCACGCCGAGCGTATGAAGCTCCATGATTTCGCGCGCCAGATTTTCGTTGAGGCCGCGCTTGCCGTTCCTGTTGGCCCTCGAGTTCGGTCCGACCGATTGCTGGTTGTCGAGAAAGAACAGCATTGCCGGGTGGGTCTCGACCGCGATGAGCATCTCTTCGAAATTTCCGAAGAGATGCGGGCGAATTGCCTCCCGCTCGAAGGCGCCGGCCAGCATGTGGACATCGCCTCCCTTGCTGATCGCCACCGCGAAATGATTGGCCCAGAACATTGCCAACCGTTCGCCAAAACCGATCAGCGGCTGATGTATCGTGCCGTTGAAGCGGGCATCCGTCTCCGCAAGCAGGATTTGCTGGGGAAGATACGGTCTTTTCGAAGCGGGGGTCTCCGGTTTCGCCCCGGCCTGCATGCCCGGGTTGGGCGGCATACCCGCCTTGTCCATCGTATTTGCGGCCGTCGCCATTGCCTGCGATGACTGCCCCATGGATTTTTCAGCCTGCCCGGCTTCGCCGCCATTGGCGGAGGCTGTAACCACAGCCGGTCTTTCCCTTTCCGCCTTCACCTGCCGGTTATAATCGGCAAGTGCCGCAAGCAGGTCGGCGCTGGAGTGCAATCGGGCATTCACCGGCACGGGCGTGGCGCGTTCGGTGATTTCCAGACGCAGGAGATCGCGCGGGGCGTCGCTGATCGCGGCTATATCGCCTTCCCGTGCTCCAAGGCCAAAACGCCAGAGCGCCAGCGCTGCATCCGCATTCCGGGAGTTTGATACTTCTCTGGAATTTGACATGGCCGATACGAACTCCGTTTCGTTATCGACCCTTGAACGGCGGGCTGGCCGGAATTCTGTCGGTTTTCAAATGTGATTATTTCGTGGCAGGTTTCGGCGCCTCGCGGGCAAGCAGTCCCTCAGCCAGCTTGCGGCGTGCATCAAGGGAAAGCGTGCGTGAGAACTCCACCGCCTGCAGTTCCGTTGCCGTGCGCACGGCATATTCGGCCTTGCGGGCACGTTCCAGCGCGGTCGAAAGCGCGGCGGCATCGAAGTTCTCGGCACCCATCAGCGATGCGGCCTCGATGCGGGCCTGGCGTGCCTCAAGCGAGGTTTCCCGCATGGTCTTGCGTGCGTCGCTGAGGCTGCGTTGAAACGCTTCCTTCTCGGCTTTCGGCAATTGCTCGCCTGCGAGCGGCATGCGTGATATTGCGGCAGCGGTGTCGTTTTTCAGGTATGCGTAACCCGCTCCGGCGAAAGCACAGACAAGAAACGTGTTTACGCTCAGAAGAAGGATCGCCAGCCAGCGGAAGTTCTGTTCGCTCATTTCCCATCCTCGGCTATTTCGCTTTCACTCTGCAAATTTCCGAAAGCTGTTAACGTATCGCCCAGCGTCAGCGCCGGTGGCGGAGAAAGATTGACGACAGCGAGTGCGCCGGTCAGCGCGCCTGCGAGACTGATGCCGATCATACCGGCGCCCAGTCCGTATCTGACGAGGCGTTTACGTCGTGTGGTCCGGGAGCTTGCCTGCGCCAGGATACGTGCATGAAGGCGGGCGGAAGGGTCCGGCAAGCGGTAGGAGGATAATGCGGCATCGAGCCCCGTCGCCTCCAGGATCATGCGCCGGCCTTCTTCCGTCTGTGCAAACCCCGTTGCTTGCTCCCGATGTTCCAGCGGCCAGCGTTTGGGATCGGCGCCATAGGCCGACACAAGGTCGAAAAAAAACTGCCTGTCCATGGGCGTTCCACTTGTTCCGCTCATTCTTCGTGCCTCTTCAATATCGTGTGGAGCGCCCGGCGTCCGCGTGCGAGAAGGCTCTCAAGCGCATCCACGCTGATATGCATGACTTCGGCGGCCTCACGGTTCGACATCTCCTGGTAGTAGACCAGAATAATCGCCTCCCGCTGCCGGGCCGATATGGCTTGCAGGGCATGCGCGACGATATTGCCGTCGCTGCCCGCAAGGGCGTCCGAGCCATCCGGCAACGGACGCGTATCGATCTGTTCGGGCGGTTCCGAAACCGGTATTTCCCTGCGTTTTCGCAGCCTGTCATAGCAAAGATTGAGTGCGACGCGGTGGATCCATGTATCGAACTTCGCGCGGTCTCTCTGCCAGCTCCCGGCCTGCTTCCATATTCGCAGGAACGTCTCCTGCGCGATATCTTCCGCTTCCGCCTGGTCGCCCAGCATACGGGTTGCAAGTGCCATGATCCGCGGCAGTTTGGCCGTTATCAGGGCCTGCATCGCGCGGCTGCCACCCGCCGCGACCTCCATAAGCAAATCTGCGTCCGGGTCGTCTACCATTTATCAGGCTTTGCCTTCGTAACATCCTGTCTGGCAGGGGCGATCTTGAGGTAACGTGACAAACGGTTCAACGGTCGTGTCCGGTTTCTTTCCATTTTAACGCAGGCATATGCGAAAATCCGTCGCTGTTTTTTTACCGGCCGCCAAACATATTTGTCTTTTAAGGCATCCTTTGGCGTACCCGCGTTTATGATTTGAAGCGGCAGCGGCTTGGCCTTCGAAGCTTTTTGCGGTAGTCAGACCTGATGATAAAAGCCTCGAGTATCACCTGCATCTAGCTCCCGCCGCAGCGCGAGGAGCATCGAGCGAGAAGCCGGCCGGCTTCACGCTTGGCGTCGGCTTGCCTGAAGGCAGGCGAATGCGAACACATGCAGTGAGATTACCTCAATGGAAAATTATTTCGAAAGCCCCTTTCGGGGCATCACGCTCGACAGGCAGGTAAAGAACCCGAATCTCGTCGTCGGTAAATACAGCTATTATTCCGGCTATTATCACGGCCACAGCTTTGAAGATTGCGCCCGTTACCTGCTGCCGGATGAAGGCGCGGACAAGCTGGTGATCGGCAGCTTCTGCTCCATTGGCTCGGGCGCCGCCTTCATCATGGCGGGCAATCAGGGCCATCGGAACGAGTGGATCAGCACCTTCCCGTTCTTCTTCATGCCGGAAGTGCCGGAATTCGAGAAAGCGGAGAATGGCTATCTGCCGGCGGGCGACACCGTCATCGGCAATGATGTCTGGATAGGTTCGGAAGCGATCATCATGCCCGGCATCAAGATCGGCGATGGCGCCGTCATCGGGACCCGGGCGCTGGTGACGAAGGATGTCGAACCTTACGCCATCGTCGGCGGCAACCCCGCCAGAACCATCCGCAAGCGGTTTGATGACGATGACATCGCATGCCTGCTGGAGATGAAATGGTGGGAATGGCCGGCGGAAAGGCTCAAGGCCGCAATGCCGCTCATGACCGGCAGCAATGTCCCTGAGCTGTATCGGTTCTGGCAATCCGGCACTCTGTAACGGTGAAACCGCTGGCCCGTCCGATCAGGGCGGGCCAGCAGCGCGATGGATCGGCCAGCCGCCCGAAGCCGCGTGCAGGGGGCCGGAATCCGGTCCCGGCAGGGATTTATCCGTGCCAGATACACACCATCACCAAGCCATCCTCCATGTCCTGGATTATGGATACGGTGAAGTGACCGCTGAGGCAGAAATCCACATTGTAAGACAACGTTTCGCGTTTGAGACCATGAAGGGACCAGAGGAGGTCTGATTCACGGCACGGGTTAAGATGGGAGGAGCCAGATCGCATCCGAGGCTGTGTCTGCCATGGCCCCGGAAATATCAGGCGAATCCAGA
The DNA here is from genome assembly GCF_002005205.3 of Rhizobium rhizogenes. The sequence continues at coordinate 2,266,091 of NZ_CP019702.2, forward strand.
CGTTCCTGGCGAAGTGTGCGATGATCCATTCTGTCGCCGGGTGCAATATCAAGGAACAGCGGCACGGCGAAACCTGATCGTTGTGCCAGCTTATGAAACCGTTCCAAAATCCTTCGCACACCCGGATTGGAGGCAGTCGATCTGCGGGGGCGGCGCGCGTCTCGACGATCCTGTTTAACGGACGCCTGCGCTCCACCTCACAAGTTGCCGACTGACGAAATGAAACAGCTAACGGCTGCTGCTGCCACCAAGGCCAGAAGGAAACTGCCGATGACGATCAGCGACAATTGACGGGCTGTCAACCGCATACCCCAGCGACGGCGATGAGGCCTATGGCGACCAGATAATCAGGGAGTAGACAAGAGGCTGCCGGAGGTTTGTCAACTCTCCGATAGCGAACTGTATGATTGAGGCAACTGCCGCAAGGAGCGCGCCCTTCCGGAACGGCGTTTTCGACAGGTGCGCGCCAGGCCCGCCTCCAGCGACACCGCCCACTAAACCGGCAGTCAGGATCATATAGTCATTCATTGAAATTCCCAAAGCCCGCGATGCAATGTTGAAGATGCCTTGCCCGTTGCCACGAGCCCGATATCAGTCATGGGACGAGGATATGCCGCCGTTTCGCGGCAAAGCTAGCCGCAGGTTTTGGCGATCTGCTTGAGTTCGACCGCGGGCTCCAGCATCGTACCGTCCTCCTTGCCGAGGAAGCGGTAGGTGCCGCGCCACAGGCCCTCCGCCACTTGCGAGATCCGCAGGCGATGATCGCCGTCCTTGCATGTGGCGTCATAGGCAAGGTCGCCCATGTCGGTGAAATCCAGATCGCATTGGGCGGCCTGCGCTTTCGGTAAAACCGGGTTCATGTGGCTCTTTACGGCCGCCGCGTCGTAACAGACCTGAAACACCTGCTCATCGTTCTTCAGTTCCGGTGTCGGCACCGGGGTGAATATCCTGACCTGCCACAGGCCGGGGGGAAGGCCGCCATCCTCGGCGAAAGCGGGTGCCGAGATCAGGAGGATTGCGGTCGCGAGGCAGGATCGCATCATGATTTTGACTCGTCTCATTGGCATTCTCCAATCCGCTTGACGACGACATCCGTCGTCGGTTGCGGCATGTCGTTGTCGCCCTCGTAGACTTCGTTGTAGGAGATCTGACCGCTGAAGCTTTCGCCGTCGTTCTCTGGCTGAAGATACATGCCCCAGGATGTCCCGATGCCGCCGTGGTCGCATTGCGCGTTCATCTGCACACCGCTCTCGTAAAAGCGAACTTTGTCGATCAAGACGCATTTGACACCCGAAGGCTTGGGCATGAGCGGCAGCGTTTCGGCGGTCATCTCGCCCGTGACGCAGATGTCGCGCGAGGTTTCCACGACCTTCATCTCGGTATCGGTGCGTTGCAGCGTTTTCCAGGTGAAGCGCCAGAGACCGCCCCATTCCGGCCGCTCCACCGGCGCCGCCTCGGCACGCGAGCCTCCGTCGTTCCGTGGTGAGGAAATATCCGCCGTCTCCAGCGCCAACCGGCGGGAGAACCACGCCCCCAATATGTTGAAGTCGTTGAATGTGAGGTGATAGGGCTTGAGTACCTCATCCTGCTGCGCCAGAGCCGTGCCCGCGACGGAAGCTTTGCGGCCGTAATAGACCTGGATTTCCCGGAATTTTTCCTCCGGCATCGGCTCGGTTTCCCGGAGCGCCGCCTGATTGAGCACGGACGCTGCGACATCCCGGCCGAATGCCGCATAGGTGCCCTGTGCCGTCTCGGCGAAGTAGGCGCCGTACATCTCTATCATTGTGAAGGTGGGGTCCTGCTTCATCCGCTCGCCAAAGGCTGTGCCCGCGGCTTCGAAACTGCCTTTGTCCGTCCCGAATTTGCTGAAGATCGCCCCGTGATCTCCATCGGGATCGAGAAACATGGCGTAAACGATATGGCCATAGGTCCGGAAATCCAGGCCGTTGACGGGTTCGAGCATTTTCTTATCGAAACCTTCGCGGCTGGCGGCGATTGCCGGCAATAAGGTCGGCGAAGGATTTTCAATCGCCGTCGCCGTGGCTTGCGCCCATCCGGACGATGGCATCGAGATGGCAACCATGAGCGCCAGCATCGCAAAACCGGCAAACGACAGACGTGGCATGGTGTTATTCCTCATTGAAGAGTACGAAGGATGGGGAAGAGCACGAAAGATGGGGAAGAGCACGAAGGATGGGAGAAAGACTTCCTGCCTGCGGTTTCACTTTTGCAGCGCTCGATCGGTGTGCTTCGCATGTCTACCTCAGGCCCCGTTCTGCTCATCGATTCCTGCCAGACCCGTTCCGATGAATCAAGGCGGTTGTGCTTCCCGCCGCACATCGTAGTGACAGCCCAGGACAAAGCCGCCTTTGTGTGCTGAGCTTGGCGTGCGCAACGCAATGCAAAAGTCGGCTGTGGGGCAAACTGTTCAAGCAGGAATCCGGGCGGAGAGGGGCGCGCGACGCCAGACAACAGAATGCGAAAGGCAGTCATCGAGGAGAGCCATGGCCCCAAGGGAGCTGTTTCCCTTGCTGCTCGGCGATTTGGGTCGAGGGCCGGATTGTGCCAATTGTCGAGATTGCGACTGGCGCAAAAAACTCCATTCTCTATGAATCAAATTCCCCCTCCACCGTGAACAAATTATCAGCCATGAAGTCCACGAAGACACGAATCTTCGGTGACAGATATCGGCTCGTCGGCCAAAGAACACGGAAGATACCCGCCTCTGCCGTGAAGCCGTCGAGTATCGATACCAGCTTGCCCTCTTGTATCTGTTGAGCCACTGCGAAATGGGGCAAGCAGGTTATGCCAAAACCGTTCTCGGCAAGGTGGATGAGTGGTTCAAGTGTGCTGGCCACCGTCGTTGTTGGCAGCGTGATACGCAGGTCCTTGCCGTCTCTGGCCAGCGGCCATGGCTCCAGTTTGCCCGAATTGGCATAGCGGTGATGCATGCAGCGGTGGTGTCGCAGGTCTTCCGGCGCCAGCGGCACGCCTTCTTTTTCCAGATATCCGGGCGAGGCGACTATCCGATGCCTGAAGGAGCCAAGTTTGCGGCTCATCAGCCGCGTGTCACGCATGTCACCGGTGCGGACAACGGCATCGAAACCTTCTTCGATCACGTCAACCAGGCGGTCGGTGAAATCGAGGTCCAGGGTGATTTCGGGGTAAGCCTTCATGAACGCCGATATCGCCGGCATCAGCAGCATTCCTGTCAGCGGAAAACTCACGCGCAAGAGGCCATGGGGCTTGCTGCGGGACCGTGAAAGCTGCGCCTGTGCCACATCCAGTTCAGACAGAATACGTCGGCAGGTATCGAGAAAAAAGCTGCCTTCCTCCGTCAGCGTCATGCTGCGCGTCGAGCGATGGAAAAGACGCACCCCCATCTCCTGCTCAAGACGCGCGATTGCCTTGCCAACCGCAGAACTGGAGAGACCCAGTCGCTGAGAGGCCGCGACAAAGCTGCCGCCTTCTGCCGCCTGAACGAAAATACCCAGCGTACCAAGCTTGTCCATGTCCATCCCTATTAAGGAATAATTTTCCGCTCTTATCGGAATACCAGACCATTTATCGCGTATCGCGCAGCCGATATCCAGCCTGTCACGGCAGCCAATGCCGATTTTCATCAGAGGAAGACACATGGATACGAAGTTCGCCGCCGGATTTGCCGCCTCTCCGGAGCCAACCACTTTTATCGTCAACGTCATTCATGCCCATCCGGGCAAGCAGGATGAAGCGTTTCAAATCATTCAGGACGTGGTCCATTACGTGGCGGAGAGAAAGCCGGGGTTTCTCTGGAGCAATCTCGCCAAGAGCACTGACGGTCTGACCGTGGTCAACATTGAAGCCATTCAGGGTGCAGGCAACGTAGACGAGTTCTTTTCCGATCCGGTTTTCGTTGAAAAATTCCGTAAGCTGGACACTGTCTCAACCAGCGAATTCCATACATATAGCGTCGGCGGTCTGGTTTTGCCCAAACTCGGACAGACGGGTTGAGCACCATGGCCCATTCGACCCCGGACGGCTGCAATGCGAGCGAAAGGGTGGACGATGCTCGCTTGCCGATGTCGGCCCTGCTTGCCCTTGCCATGGCTGGTTTCATCACCATCCTGACAGAGGCCCTGCCAGCGGGGCTTCTCCCGCAAATGAGCGCGGAGCTGGGCGTCAGCCCCTCCGTTGCCGGCCAACTCATTACGGTATACGCCATCGGCTCTCTGGTGGCGGCCATTCCGCTGACCGCGGCTACCCAGCATTTCCCGCGCAAGCCGCTTCTCCTTTGCGCCATCGCGGGTTTCGCGGTGGTCAACACCATGACGGCGATCACCGGAAGCTTCGCTATCATGCTCCTAGCACGTTTCTTTGCAGGGGTTTGCGCGGGGCTGCTGTGGGCGATGATCGCCGGATATGCAGCGCGCATGGTTTCAGACCAGCAAAAAGGGCGCGCCATCGCGGTTGCGATGGTGGGTACGCCGCTGGCCTTGTCTCTGGGTATTCCGGCGGGAACCCTGATAGGGTCTGTCATCGGATGGCGAAGTACATTTTTGCTGATGACCGCGCTCACCGCGGTTCTGATGGGGTGGGTCCGGGCAAAGGTGCCCGGCTATCCGGGCACGACGATCAATGGCCGGTCTTCCATCAGGGGCACTTTGGCAATCGGTGGAATCAAATCGGTGCTGATGGTTACCCTGCTGTTCGTCCTCGCCCACAATATTCTTTATACCTATATCGCCCCACTTGTGGTTCCTGCGGGGTTAGACGGGAAACTCGATGTTGTTCTGCTGATGTTTGGGCTAACGGCAATCGCAGGGATCGGTATTGTCGGTTATCTGGTTGGCCGGTGGCTGCGAGCGCTGGTACTTGCAAGCATCATGCTGTTCGCGGCGTCCGCATTCATGCTTGGCATCGGCGGCGAGGTCCCCGCGCTGTTCTGGCTCGCAACGGGCGTGTGGGGATTGGCGTTCGGAGGTGCCGCCACCCTGTTTCAGACGGCAGCCGCCAATACCTCGGGGCAGGCTTCTGATGTAGCGCAGTCCATGATCGTCACAGCCTGGAATTTGGCGATTGCGGGTGGAGGCATCGTCGGTGGCCTGTTGCTCGAACACGCCGGCACCGGCTGGCTCTCCTGGTCGGTTCTGGCATTGTTGTTGCTGGCCTATGGCATCGCTTTTTTGGCAAGAGACAGGGCCTTTCCGCCAAACCACCCAGCTTTGTGATGTCTGCTTCGGGTCGAAAATTGACATTCACGAACGTTTTGAAGGATGGCCGCTATTGGCGCTTTTGCGTTATGGAGCCATTCGACCCGCTGCGACCATAAGGTAACGGTCATCCACTGCTCTGTATCTTCCGAGAGCTACCGACGCAGCGCGGCAGCCAGAATCAATATGCGAATGGGCAGCGTTCCGCGCATCGCCTTTCCGCATCGAGGATGTTCACATGATCAGATTGAGCCGGACCGGATAGTCAGTGAGCGAAAGCAGGATGCGGACATGGCGGTCTGCTGCCATGTCCGCCCGTCGCCACACCGATAATCACTCTTCAAAGCCGCTCTGCTCGTGCGAGACCGCCTTGCAGGTCCCACTGTCCTTCTCGCCAACCATGCGCTTGTCACGAATGACTGAACCCTTGGCGATGTCGATCTCCCATGCCACCGATCCTTCATTCAGGCTCGCTTTCCCGCCGGCAAAGGTGCCTTTTTCCATTCTCTGACTTCCAGAAGCGGGGACATAAACTCCAAATGTCCCGGCGGCTTCGTCGAGAGCGAAATTGAACACCTGAGGGGTTCCCTTCGAAGTTGCGAATTCACAGCTGAGATATGTCGGTGCGGCAAAGGCGGCGGAGCCTGAAAAAAGGACGGCGGCGGCAAATCCGGTTCCTGAGATGACTTTCAATTCCTGATCCTCATTCGTGTCAGTCTTGACTGACTAAAAATATTTCGCCCGGTTGGCAAATTCACCTATACAGCGATTTGATCCCTGGAAGCACTATTATTCGTTGCAATAACGGGAGCGTTTCCGGAGCAGTTGGTGATACCTTATAAGGGTAACAGCCGCGTGCCTTTCCTGCCGCTCCGATTATTCCATGGGGTCGGCACGGAGATGGAAGGAGAAAGGCATCAATAGCGGTGACGGACGTGTCGTATCTAAGTGGCGCACGCGTTGCCGGAACGCTGTGATGAATATCGACAATATTTTCCGTGCTTTCTGTATTTGAAGAGAGCGAAAGGAAGAGGCCGTGCCGTGAGGTAGCATTTACGTCAAAGTCAGTGGAGCGCTGCAAGACTATATCCAGCAGCAGATTGGTGACGACGGTTTTTATGAGAATGCGAGCGAGTATATTCGAGCGTTTATCCGGCGTGACTTGCAAGCACGCGACAAGGCATGGGATGCCCTGCAAAATGAACTGGCTCCCGCCTGCGCACGGATGATAGAGCGTTGTAGCACCTCTGCGACAACAATCTGCTTTGGCGGGGTCGTCCCCAAGACTTGCCGTTCCCGGCGACATCGAGCGTGAAGCGGATTTTAGCCGGTATGAACATATCATTACCTGTTTTCCGAACGCTTGATAACACCGGTCCAAGGTATTGCTTGACGATCTGTTTTACTGCAATTGCTCCAGCTATTGTCCTGCTATCAAAGCCGCAACAGACGCATGTCACCTATGAAGGATTCAAGGGTTTGTAGATGTGGCTGAACAGATTCGGGAAATTTTTCAATTATTGGTTTTGGCACGACCAGCGTAACCTTCGCATCGATCATCTCTCTAAATTGAGTTTCTGATATTCCTTCTTGCAGTGTAAGCAGGTGCTTATGTTCCACGCGGTTGGCCTCGTTGAGGATCTGACGCCAGCGATCCTTCATGGTCGTCTTCACCGCCAGCATTCTAAGTTTTTCTGAAGGGAAATTTATATCCTTGTAGGCAGCCTCGGAAGGGAAAAGAAAGTCTGGAGATTTACCCGATTCAGATTCGGGCTGATGCGAAAAGTCAGTTCCCTCAACGAGCTTTTCTTCCATGAAAATTTCGCGGGCGTGGAGCTCTAGTGATCTTCCGGCGCGGGATTTCCTGCGTTGGAGTATTGTCTGTGCTCGAGAGATGAAGCCATCGATATCGGTGAAGCCAGCTTTTATAAGCGGCATCTCGACTGCTTCCTCTACACTACGGAATATCTCGTATTCGCAGGCGCGTCGCTTCATAAGCCGCAGATCAGGCATCAGGTTGCCATGCGACTGGAGTTCGGCAGCCTTGGTGATGATTTCGACCCCGCTGGGGAATTTCGTGAGCCAGGCGGCGGGAATTTCGTTCGGCGTCAGCCAACAACTGGCGCGGACAGTGGTCGCGAACAGGCTGGCCAGGATTGTGCCGCCCACAGGCTGGACTATCGACTTACCCGGTTCGATGGGGCCGATGCGGTTCTCGATGAGGTCTTCTTCTGTCTCATGTCGGCAAACCCAGACGTGGCATTCTGGTGTGACATCTGGCCCAACAGAGAAAGCGAATATAGTCAACGCGCCCGTGCTCTCGGGATCCAGCAGCGCCGATTCGCCACCGCCCCAATTCGTCAGTCGTGTTTCATCGCGACCGTTCGGTTGTTTCTTATGACGCTTGCTGTTGTAATAAACTGCGCGGATCTGCCGGGCGTCGGCATGGCTGTCAATGTAGACATCGAACCAAAGATCGGGGTTTTTTACGTCAATACGTGCGAGACCTGGAAGTACTTCGAACAGCAATTCTTTCGGAATATACGGACCCGCCTGGTGTGTTTTATTGGCAAGTGTATCATTTCCGCTCAATCGCTTGACGTACCATATGTAATTCGGCCCGCTATACTCGCTGAGCCAATCACCCAGTTCCATCATTTATTGCGTCCCCCGTATCTCACATCTGATCTCTTCTCCACGGAGCCATTCGGCTGTCCGCGCAAGAGTCTCTTCCAGCCCGATACGCCCTGGTCCCCGAAAAGCGCATTCCCAAATCTCCAGTCGACGTAAACCGGCGTCGGCCAGTAGCTCGTTGACGCGCGCATCTCTGATGCGATTCGTATCGATCTTGGTTTTCCAGAAGTCTTGCCTGGTACCAGGTATTTTGAAAAGAGAGCAGTTGTGCCCGTGCCAAAAACAACCGTGGATAAATATGGCGGCGCCATATTTTGGCAGCCATAGGTCTGGCTTACCAGGAATCTCTTTTGGGTGCAGCCTGTAGCGAAAACCCAGCGCATGCAGGCCTTTTCGTATGACCAATTCGGGCTTTGTATTTTTGCTCCTGATACCCGACATCATTCGACTACGAGTTGCGCTATCGACCACATCAGTCATGGCAAAACAACGCATCGTAGGCGGCCTCTTGGGAGGGGCGACCAAAGAAGTTAGTCAGGCGATTGACCTTATGGTCCAAGGTGCGCCATTTGGGGAGGTGAGTATCAGGCACTGAGCTTCATTCGCCCATTTGCTGCGCAGGCCAACGCCTCCTCGATAAAGGGCAGCATATGGGTGGCTACGGCTTTCACAACTGGCACGACGACGCTATTCCCGAACTGACGATATGCCTGGGTGTCACTCACCGGTATCACGAATTCGGCCTTGCCCGGTTCGTCAAAGCCCATGAGTCGTGCGCATTCCCGCGGTGTGAGTCTGCGCGGATTGAGGGTGGGACCGCGATCGATCAGGATCTCAGATCCGTCCTTGTAATAGCGCGCTGAAAGAGTACGGGCAACATCGCCTGGACCTACGAGACCATAACCAAATCCGTTTCCGGCGGCGGCGTGCTTCGCGGCGTAGTCGCGCAGATATCTCCATAGATGGTCTGTCAGGATGTATCGCTCTGAGACGTTACCAATGTTGCCCAGTGTATAATGTTTGTCTGGCCCCTCTGATCCGTCTTCCGGGTGCAGGATTGTCTTGAGCTTCGGCCCTGCGTACGAATCTGGCATGTCAAAATTTTTGAAGGAAAATTCGACACCAAGATCCCTGCGGAAGCCGACAATGAAAATCCTCTCCCGGTGCTGGGGAACATATCCTTTCGCATCTATGACGCGGGCTTCCACGTCGTAACCGAGTTCTTCCTTTAACGTTTTCATGATCACTTCGAATGTGTGTCCCTTATCGTGATTGACAAGGTTCTTCACGTTCTCAAGCAAAAAGGCCTTGGGTTGGTGATGTTTTATGATGCGTGCGACATCAAAGAAAAGAGTTCCCTGTGTCTCGTCTGCAAAGCCGTGGGCACGGCCTAAGGCGTTTTTCTTACTTACGCCGGCAATACTGAATGGCTGGCATGGGAATCCTGCCAGTAAAATGTCGTGTGCCGGGATGTCGGCGGCGTCGACTTTCGTGATATCACCTTCGACGTCATGATCGTCGCAGCGGTAATTCGCCTTGTAAGTTGCCTGTGAATATTTATCCCATTCTGACGTGAATACGCATTTCCCGCCGATGTGGTCGAACCCGCGGCGCAGTCCGCCGATGCCCGCAAAGAGGTCAATGAAGGTAAATGCTGGATTTTCGTTGACGACCTGGGCGCGTGCGTTCAGAAGTCCATGCAGGACGGCTATGGCAGCTTGTCTTGGTTCCTGCTGTCCGCGTTCCCAGCGATACAACGTAGAGAGGCTGAAGCCCACGATGGGAGCCAGCTGTTCGAGACTAATTCCGACCTGTTGGCGTAGCCTTGAAAAGTCGGTGATCGAATCTTTCATGTTGTCCTCGCTGGGTATTTTTTTGCCATCCTGCCAGGATTTATCCTCGTTAGCAAGAACAAAGCATGCACAAATTTAGTTGTTAAGACTTATGTTGCGACGCAGCCCTGCTGTGTCCGTCCGGTTTCTCACTTTTTAGTTTCCCCACTCATCCCCATTCTATTGGCCTGACTTATACTGTCCCCGTTTCGCGACAACGGGGCGTCCCTGTTTTGGAGCTGAACGAGTGCCGTTGTATGAGAGAAGGACGTCGCTTTCATATTCCGGGGGCTGGCCGGGAACGTTCTTTGGCAATGACCGAAGGAGAGATGGATTGGGTTTGTGGTGGGCCTACCTGTTTCTCTGAGGATCATTGTCTGAAGGGCTGGCGTTGCCAGGCATGAATCGCTGATGCGGGGCACTGATAAGTGTCTTTATTTTCCATAGGTGGCAATTTTCAGTGCCCCGTTGAAATGCCCATCGAGCTGAAAGGCAGATGGGAAAACAGATGAAGCTCATAACACGGTCGCCACTGCGTCGCGTGACAGGAAAGGTGTGTTCAAAATGGGTCTTTATGAGATGTACGTCCTTGCTGCTCGTGCAGACACAGCCCTGATGAGGCGAAGAGTGACGAAGATTATGAATCGTCGCCTCAAGCGGCAATATTTGCACAACCAGAGGAAGAATTCGAATTTGGAAACCGAGGCGAAGAGGGGATTCCACCTTCGACCTGGGAGGATACCATAAACATATATTTATACAAATATACAAGCGGAAACATATAAAATATATGTCGCGATGAATTGTATATAAATAGTTTATGGCGGGCGAGAATCCCTAT
>NZ_CP019703.3 GCF_002005205.3 Rhizobium rhizogenes
TACGACCGGCTCGAAAAACAAGTGCGGCTCGCGCGTTACGGGACCGATTGCTATGCCTATTGCATGCTTGCGGCAGGGCAGATCGACTGCGTCGTGGAAGCGGGCCTCTATCCCTACGACATCGTTGCCCTCATTCCGATCATCGAGCAGGCCGGCGGCGTCGTGACGGACTGGGACGGGGGACCGGCAGAAAATGGCGGCGGTATCGTGGCGGCGGCAAATTCCTCCCTGCATGCGCAAATCATGGCTTTCCTGCACGGGGATTGACCACGGGGCTTCCTCAGACGGCGGACACCGGTCTGACGCTTTCGGTATGGTCAACCGTGGATGATTTCGAGGTCGCCCCTTTTGGCGGCCGCCAATATATTTGCCGGGGGACGTTGATCGGTGACCAATGTGTTAACGCTGGAAAATGCGGCGGTAATGACATTGCCCGTCTTGCCGCACTTGGAATGATCGGCCAGCATGATGCTTCTGGCCGTCTGCTTCAGCAGAGCCTGGCGAATTCGCGCTTCATCCTCTTCATAGTCCATGAAGCCATACTCCGCCGCGATTGCCGCCGCACCCATAAAGACCATGTCAAAGTGGAATTGCTGGATGTAGGACAGCGTATCATAGCCGACCAGATCCTGCTCAATCGGGCGGAGATTTCCCGGCGTCATTTGGACCCGGACGCCGAAATGCTGGCAGGCGGCTTGCGCGATCATCAGGGAATTGGTGTAGAGCCGCAGCTTCTTGAAGCCAGTCAGGTGGCGCGCAAGGGACAGGGTGGTGGTGCCTGTGTCGAGGAAAATGGCGCAGTCGTCGGTTATGAGGTTGCGCGCCATCTGCGCGACCGCGTCCTTTTCGAGCGCATTGAATCTGATGCGGTCGGTAATCGGCACATCCGCGGTTCGGCCGGCCGGTATAGCGCCTCCGTGAACGCGCCGAACGGCTCCCTCGGCCTCCAGATCCTTCAGGTCGCGCCGAATGGTTTCACCCGAAACACCGAACTCTGTCGAAAGCTCCAGAACGCTGACGCGTTGATCACGATCGAGTCGTTCGAGAATGACTTCTTTGCGAACTTCACTCGACATTGACAGCTTCGTCCTCGGGTCGGTGCGGGGGTCGACAGCAACGCTGATGCTGACAATCCCTTAAAGCGGCAGATCTATCTCGCAAGCCTTCGGAAAAGGTTGCGAGATGCTTGTAAGGATGACGGTGAACCGGGAAGTCGACGACGTTGTCCTTGGATTTGTGTATTTATGTGGTGTTTGCGGATCTTTCAAACAAATTACGCGATCTTCCACCGCGCAATGACCATCCCGCCCGCGCGAGAATCGCTGCCTATGTGATCAGCAACGCGCTTGCCTTCCATACAAAATGAACCCTTCGATCGAAATCCTGGTCCGGAGTGAATGCGATTCTGTCCCTGCTCCATGTGGGAATGTTGGAATATTGAGGGCATATCACCGGAGAATTGAGCTAAAATCCACAAAAGCAACATCTGAAAACCTCAAGGTTCTTGAGGGCGTGCCTAAGCAACATATTGAAAATAGAAAGAAAGTTATGACCCGTAACGGATTTTTCAGAACTGTCGTCGATGATGATTAGCAACTGTTTGACTCGAAATGGATTCAAAATGCAGATTTTCCACAATGCTTTGCAATTGTCCCACCGCATGCGATCCATTAAGGCCAAGTTTGCCGTGGTGATCATAGGGACAGCGATCGTCTCTTGCGCGTCTGTCGGAGCATTGAGCTACCAGATCGGAAAGAACGGTTTGATCGAGGCGAGCAAGATCCGCCTTGAAGCGATTGCAGCCAATCAATCGAAGGCGCTCCGGGCCTATGATGAACGGGTCGAGCAGACGCTGACCGAGATCGCGCAGAGCCAGTCGCTCGGAGAGATGACGGAGCAGGCCGGAAAGGCCATCGCAATGTCTGATGCCAAGATAAGGGAGGCGTTCCAGGACATGTCGAAGAGCCCCGCACAAAGAGCGGCTTTCGACGGATCGACCGTCAAGATGCTCTATGCCGTCAAGCATAGCTCGGTGCATGGGCCACTCTTCAGCGCCTGGAAGAATGCCGATCTCAGCGATATCTTCGTCATCGATAACAATGGCCAGGTGGTCTATACGGTCACCAAGGGACCCGAGTTCATGGCGGCCGTCCAGGATTCGCAGAATGCCGCCCTGAAGTCCCTGTTTGCCTCATCCATCGCCGGACCGGCCGACCAAGTGTATCGGACGGGGTTCGTTTCGTTCAAAAGCGAGGAAAGCGATGTTTCGGCTTTTCTTGCCAAACCCCTTGCCAACGTTGTCTGGGGCTCTGTCGTCAAGCGCGGCACCGTCGTGATCCGTATCGCGCCGGCAAAGCTTTTGGCGCTCATTTCGCCCGAGGGCTTGGGACGGAGCGTCGACGAGGCGTTTCTGATTGCCGCCGACGGCACCTTGAGAGCAGGCAACGTCGCAGCGGAAAATGGAGTGCCGCCGGAGCTGCTCAAGGCCGCGAACGAGCAGAAGAATGGCTCCGTCTTCGCTGATGGGGCCCATGGTTCAAATTTTTACTCCTACGTCCCTGTCACCCTCTTTGGTCAGCCGCACCTTCTCGTCATCGGCCAGAGCAAGGCTAATGTCGTCTCCTCGGCAAACGAGCTTGCAAAGTGGGCCGCGCTGACCGCTCTCGCCGTCCTTTTCGGAATGGGTATCGTCGGGTACATCTTCTCCTCCCGTCTTACGAAGCCGCTCGCGGACATCACAGGCCTGATGAACCGCCTGAACAATGGCGATCAGGCAATCGAGATCCGGTCCGTCTCGCGTTCTGACGAAATCGGCATCATGGCGCGGGCGCTCGAATCCTTCCGCCAGGGGGCAGTCGACAAGGTGCGAATGGAGGAGGAGGCGATCCAGCGTAACCGTCAGATCGAAGAGGAAAGGCAACTCCGCGAGACGGACAGGGAAAAAAGCGCGGCCGAGCTGGAACATGCGGTCTCGGCACTCGCCGCCGGCCTGAAGAACCTGGCCGACGGGCGGCTCGATCATCGCATTGCGACTCCTTTCGCGCCCTCCCTCGACCAACTGCGGAAGGATTTCAACGGCTCGATGATGCGGCTGCAGGCGACGATGCGCCAGATCCGCGACAATGTCGAAATGATCCAGGGCAATGGCAACCAGATGGCCGAGGCGGCCGAGGATCTTGCCAAACGGACTGAGCAGCAGGCTGCTTCGCTCGAAGAAACGGCAGCCGCCGTCGACGAGATCACCGTCACGGTTCGCTCGTCGGCGGAACGTGCCAAGGATGCCGACCAGATCGTCCGCCAGGCCAAGCAGAGCGCCGACGATTCAGCCATCGTCGTCAACAATGCGATCGATGCGATGGGCCGGATCGAAGAAGCCTCCCGCCAGATCGAGCAGATCACCGGCGTCATCGACGAGATCGCCTTCCAGACCAATCTGCTGGCGTTGAATGCCGGCGTCGAGGCGGCACGCGCCGGCGATGCGGGCAAAGGCTTTGCCGTCGTTGCCCAGGAGGTGCGTGAACTGGCGCAGCGCTCCGCCAAGGCGGCCAAGGAGATCAAGGTCCTCATCAACAAGTCGACGGCCGAGGTCAATACCGGCTCGCATCTGGTCCAGGAAACCGGTTCGGTCCTTGCGAAGATCAGCTCGCAGATCGTCACGATCAGTCAGCATGTCGAGACGATCGCCCGCGGCAGCCACGATCAGTCGAGTGCGCTGCAGGGGGTCAACTCGACCGTCAATCAGATGGACCAGATGACACAGCACAATGCGGCGATGGTCGAGGAGACGACGGCCGCGAGCCGCGAACTCGCCTCCCAGGCTGACGGCCTGTTGGCGCTGGTCCAGCACTTTCAAATCGGAGGCGAAGATGAAGCGGCGTTGGCCCACAGTCGGGCGGCGTGATTTGCCGCAGTTGACATCGATTGACGCGGCGTCCCGTTCTTTCAAGGCCTCTTCTACGGCCGGTCCCGCGCATGTCGGGCTGGGATGGTGGCGGTGAACCCAGCCGCCACCACGGTCTTCAACTTTCCACCATGAAACGGGAGATGAATGGCAGGCTTGCAGCACCGACGGCCTTCGGCGTGTTCAATATGCCGCTCGGCATCACGGTCACTTCGGGAACCAGCTTTTGCAGCGAGACGCAGATGTTCCGATAGACGACATTCGGCACGAATGAAGAAACGATCACCGCTTCGAGCTCGACAAATTGCGCGAGCGACTTGACGATGCCCTGCATCTTTTCCGCCAGTTTGCCTTCCCATTCGAGAACCAGACTGTTCTCCGGCCATGGTGCGAGCGGCTGCCACAGGTGATCCGTTGGCGCGCCCACGGCGGTCAATACGGATTCCAAAGATGCCACGCCGACATCGAAACTGACCACCGAATTGCCGTGGTGGATCTGGTGGTTCAAGACCAGGCGGCTGTGGAGGTTCGCGCCGATATAAAAGTAGAGATAATCGGAAAACGGCTTGGCGACACCGAACATGCTTTCGCCGCTGGCCGCAGCCGTAATGTCGTTCTGCACGAACACCGAGTAGCCGGTAAGCTCCTCGACTTCCTTCTGGAGCGAGTCGAAGTAGGCCTTTTCCTCACGCCCCTCCGAAGCGCTCGACGGAAGCGCAAGGCCAATGCCGGCTAGACGCTTTTGAGCATTCTTGGGGACGATGTTCACCGCCTGACGAATGGTCTCGATGAACATTGTCTGGTTGCTGTCGCGTTCGGGCTGCGGATTAGGCAATTGCATATGATAGCGAACGGCGCCGGCAAAATCGATCAGAACGACGTCGGTACGCTTCAGGCCGACACTGATGCCGATCGAAAAGGCCCCTTCCGGATTGAGGGCAACCGGAACGGTCGGAGGCCCGACCCGTCCCTTCTGGGCTTCCCCCTTCGCAACCAGTCCTTCCTGCTCCAGCGACCTGACCAGCACCGAAATAGTCTGGGCTGAAAGGCCCGTCCGTTCGCCGATCTCCAATCGGGTGATCTCGCTGTTCTGAAGCAACAGCGACAGCAGCAGGCGCTCATTGTAACTGCGCACGCTGACCGCATTCAGGCCGGTTGCCCGATCGGCAATACGCAAGGGATTGGGTGGTGCAAAACGCATATCAGGCATCAATGCAATCCTCTTGGAGTAAGGCATAAAGATGTACTGGCATCCATTCGTAACGTCGCTGCGGCAATATCATCATCTCCAACCGATCGCCTCGACTTCCCTGGCGAGCGCCGTTCCCAAGGCTTCATGCGCTTCCCGATTGATGTGAAAGCCATCGCGCGGATCGCAAGCCGCGACGGTGGCGGCGTCAAAAAAATGTACTTCGAGCGAATCGGCAATGATTTCGAATTCGAGGGCGAGACGCCGGGATTTCTCCTGGGCGCCGAAAAATATGGGTTCCCATTCCTTGATATCGTCCAGCATCGGCGGTGGAGCAACCACCATGATTTCGGGGGGCTTGCCGGCCGGACCGGGCGCCAGCTCCCGGATATCGTAGACCAGGCAGCCAATCCCCATCGCCACTTCGGAGGGAGGCTGGTGGAAACGGGCTTTCAGGTCGTTCGTCCCGAGCATGATGATGACGAGATCGAGGATTGCGTGGCTCATGAGGCATGGCCGGAGGTAGGTTCGGCCATTCTTCATCGGGCCTTCGATCGGATCGTCTCGAACCGTCGTACGGCCGCTCAAGCCCTCCTCGACCACATACCACTTGCTTCCAAGCTCCCGTCTCAAAACGCCTGGCCAGCGCTCGTCCGGCCCATATCGATCGAGCGGCGAGCCGCCCGGAATCTGGCCATGCGTATTCGAGTCGCCGTAACATAAGACTGACCGCATTTCCTCCCCACCTTTATGGCAAATCATAAAGACGCATGAACATTCAACGGCGATTATGGCCTTTGTCGATCCATGGTGCAAGTTTATTGATATTCATTCAGTCTGAATAATTATTGACAGCCGTTTATCCGTGTGGCATTTCTATGAATGGGAGAGCAAGATTTTCCAGGAACTGAACATAGCCAGCCCAGTCATCCAATGGCTTTGGCCCGCGATTAAAGCCGCTTCAGCGGCCTGGATAAATGTGTCTCCGTGGCAATGGAGATCCGACGTCGAGAGGACGACGGTGTTTGAGCAAGGGAGGAAATCTCGTGAACGGCTATGTGAAATCTATCCTCGGGGCTACGCTTTTGATGGCGTCGACCGCGGGCCCGCTATGGGCGGATGAAGTCAAGTTTATGGACGGCATCACGCCGAAGGCTGGCGACAATCCGCAGACGGAAGCCGGGAAGTACAAGAAGGACTGCGGCTGGGTTATCGGCATGAGCGATTTTGGCGTCAACGCCAACACTTGGACCGTTCAGGTTGCTCACGAATCGGAAGCGGCGGCCGCAGCCAACAAGTGCATCAAGAAGTTCATCCTGCTCGACGCCGGCTTTGACCAGAAGAAGCAGGTTGCCGACATCGAAGACCTGATCGCCCAGAAGGTCGACGCGATCATCGTGCAGCCGGTCACCTCCACCTCCGCAAACGCCTCCATGAAGAAGGCGATTGCCGCCGGCATCCCGGTCATCGTTCATACCGGTCGCGTCGAAACAGAAGACTACACGACCGAGATCCAGGGCGGCGCCGAGCACTTCGGCAAGGTCATGGGCGACTGGCTCGTCAAGACCGTCGGCGATAACGGCAAGATCTGGGTTCTGCGCGGTCTCGCCGGTCATCCGGAAGACACCAACCGCTATAATGGCCTTCTGGAATCCCTCAAGGGCACGAACGTGAAGATCGTCGCCGAAGAGCACGGTGACTGGCAGTACGACAAGGGCAAGAGCGTTTGCGAAACGCTTTACCTGAACAGCCCCGATGTCGATGGCATCTGGTCGTCGGGTGCCGACATGACGCGCGCCTGCGTCGACGTCTTCAAGCAGTTCGGCGCCAAGATCCCGCCGATCTCCGGAGAAGGCAACAACGGCTTCTTCGGCCAGTGGATCCATGACGGCTTCCAGTCGATCTCGGCTGAATATTCGCCGGCCCAGGGCGCCGAAGGCGTGCATGCCGCTGTCGCACTGCTGGAGGGCAAGCAGCTCTACAAGCACTACGACTACAATCCTCCGGGCTGGGACCTGGAGAAGGTCAAGAAGTATTACCGCGACGATCTCTCGGCGAACGTCTGGTGGCCTTCCCAGCTCTCCGAGGACGACCTGAAGAAGTATTATACCAAGAACTAAAATAGCCTCCCAAGGCGCATCCGCCGGTTTCATTCCGGAACCGGCGGATGGTGACCGAGCGGAGCTGCATGGATTGGGAGGAACGAATGGCCAACCTTATAGAAATGTCGAACATTTCAAAGTCGTTTGGCGGAAGTCTGGCACTGGATAGAGTGTCGCTGGAGCTCTTGCCGGGTTCCGTCCATGCCCTGATGGGCGAGAATGGCGCTGGCAAATCGACGCTCATGAAGATCCTCGCGGGCGTTCACCAGCCTGATAGCGGCGAGATCTTCAAGAACGGACACAAGATCGCCTTCCTCAATCCGAAAGAGGCGCTCGACTTCGGCATATCGACGGTCTTCCAGGAGATGACGCTTCTGGCGAACCTGACGATCGCCGAAAACATGTTTCTCGGGCGCGAGCCCGTAACGCGCTTCGGCACCGTCGACTACAAACGGATGAATGCCGAAACCGGAAAGGCGCTGAAAGAGCTGTCGCTCGATCTTGATCCGCGGACGCTGGTTTCGAACCTCACGATTGCCGAACGGCAATTCGTCGAAATCGCCCATGGCATCAAAGCCGATGCCTCGATCTTCATTCTCGACGAGCCGACCGCCGCACTCAACGCCGCTGACGTCGAGATCCTCAACAAGCATATCCGCCGACTGCGCGATGCGGGCAAGGCCCTCGTCTACATCTCGCACCGCATGGATGAAATTTTCCAGATATGCGACACGGTCACGGTTCTGAAAGACGGCAAGCTGATCGGCACGCGCCCGCTTTCGGAAATGACGCCGACATCGCTGATCGCAATGATGGTCGGCCGGGAATTGAAGGACCTTTTCCCGGCAAGGAACGCCTCGGCAGCCTGCGAACCGATGCTCGACATCAAGCACTTCAAGATCGGCGCTTCGTCAAAGCCGTTCTCACTGCATGTTTGCAAGGGTGAGATCGTCGCACTTGCCGGGCTCGAAGGACAGGGTCAGCAAAAACTCCTCCGCTCGCTGGTCGGCAAATTCCAGCCGTTTTCCGGCACGATCACACTGAACGGAAAATCGCTGGCCTTGCCCGTGCCGAACGAGAACGGTGTGCGCAAGCTGCAGCAGATGGGCGTGGGCTTCATTCCTGAGGACCGCAAGGAGGAAGGCTTGTTCCTCAACCTCCCGATCGCGCACAATATCGAGATCGCGCTCCATTCGGCACGAGCAGGATTTTCCCCCGCGAAGAACTATCGCAAGCTCGTTGCCGACACGATCAAGCGGCTCAACGTTCGCACGATCAATGCGTCCGCGCCCGTCGGCGCGCTCTCCGGCGGCAATCAGCAGAAGGTCCTGCTTGGCCGCTATATCGCCGCCAATCTCGACATCCTCCTGATCGAGGAGCCGACGCGCGGTGTCGATATCGGCGCCAAGTCTGAAATCTACAAGCTGCTTCGCGACTTCACGCAGAACGGTGGGGCCGTGCTGGTCCTGTCGAGAGAAACTGTCGAGCTCATCGGCCTTTGCGATCGCATCTATGTCGTCCATGGCGACACGGTCGTTGCCGACATGCCCGCCGCCAAGGCGACCGAGCACGACATCCTCGACGCCGCCTTGAGCGCGTGAACGCCAACAGAGAACCAATCCGATGACCAAGACCCTCACAAGACTATTCAAGGGAAATCAGAGCCGCCAAGGTCTCTGGATCGTTCCCCTGCTGATCACGATCGTTCTCAGCATCGCTCTGATCATTCAGACGGACCAGTTCCTGAACCGGGAAAATCTGTTCAACCTGGTCGCGCAGGCAATGCCGCTCGTCATCACCGCGGTCGGTCAGCTGTTCGTCATCCTCGTCGGCGGCCTCGACCTGTCCGTCGGCTCGCTGATCAGCTTCACGACGGCCATCCTCGCGCTGGACGCTCCGGGCTACATCACGATCCCGGCAGTCTTCCTGCTGGCGGCCCTGCTCGGCCTGACCAACGGCATCGTGATCACTCGTCTCAACGTCCATCCGATCATCGCGACACTGGCGATGCAGTACATCGTCCTCGGCGCTGCGCGCATCTTGCGTCCGGTCTCCGGCGGGACCATTCCGGATGTCGTCATCAGCTCGGTCTCGGGGTCGTTCCTCGGCATCCCCATGCCGATATTCTGGGGCATTTGTGTCGCCCTGGTCGCCTGGAAACTGCTCTACGGCTCGCGGTTCGGCCTGCATCTCTTCGCGATCGGCGGCGGTATTGCCAGCGGCGTCGAAGACGCGACGCGCAACTTCGGTGTTGCCGACAAGCGCAACGTCATCCTCGCCTATGTTGCCTGCTCGTGCTTCGCAGCCCTTGCTGGCGTGTTCCTGGCCGGCCGCATCGTTTCCGGCGATCCAAATGTCGGGCTTCTCTTCGAACTCGACGCGATCACCGCCGTCGCCATTGGCGGCACGCAACTCTCCGGCGGCGTCGGCAGCCTGCAGGGAACGATTATCGGAGCCCTGGTACTGGCGCTCCTCTCCAACGGCATGAACCTGGTCAACGTTTCGCCGTTCATTCAGACGGCGATCAAGGGCGGCATCCTGCTCCTTGTCGTCGGTTTCCAGACACGCAAGAAGATGGGGCTCTAAGATGTCAGCCTTCGCAAAAAATCCCGCAATTCAGCGAATGCTTAAGATTGCGCCCGCCTATTATGTCTTTGCATTGCTGCTGATCGTCCTGTGGGTCTCGCGCCCGCAGATGCTGAACGCAAATGTCATGGGCATCTTCATTCGCCAGGTCGCCCCGCTCGGCGTCCTCGTTCTCGGGCAGTTGCTCGTCATGCGGGTCAAAAGTATCGACCTCGCCGGCGGCGGCGTCATCCTGCTCGTCAACTACTTCATCTCGTCCGGCCAGTTTCCCGGAATGTCGGCGACCGGTTTCGTGCTGCTCGCGCTCTTCACGGGCACCGCGATCGGGCTGTTCAACGGTTTCATGGTGGGCAAGCGCCGCGTCTCGGCTGTTATCGTGACGCTTGCGGTCAGCATCATCCTCGTTGGTGCCGTGCAGTTCCTGTCGAGCGGCAAGCCGCCGGGTAACGTGCCGAGCTACTTCAACGATATCTATAACGTCAAACTCGGCCCGCTGCCCCTCCCGGTCCTGTTCTGGGTGGTGCTGACCACGCTGCTGTCCCTGCTTCTGTCGAGAACGGTGTTCGGCCGTTACGTGACCTCGGTCGGCGCAAACGCGGAAGCAGCGCATTTCTCAGGCGTACCCGTCGAACGCACCGTCGTCGTGGCGCATACGCTGGCAGGCCTGATCGCCGGCATCGCGGCTCTCGTTCAAACGGCTTCGATCGCAGTCGGAAGCGTTCGCGTCGGCCTGGATCTGCCGATCCTTTCTGTTGCCGCAACCATTCTCGGCGGCGTGGTCTTCGGCCGCGGCGAAGGCGGCGTCTGGGGACCGTTCTTTGGTGTCCTTTCGTTCGCGCTCCTCTTTGTCGTGATGACGTCGTTCGGCGTCAGCGACTCCGGGAAGCTCATCGCGCAAGGCCTCATCATTCTCCTTGCGGCCATTTTCTACGGCCTCAAGGCGCGTACCAACTAGTCGTCATCGGAGGAGTAATGACATGGCAGAAAGCCGCTCGATATTGTGTTTTGGGGACTCACTGACATGGGGATGGATTCCGGTACCCGAGTCGTCGCCGACACTCAGATACCCCTTTGAACAACGCTGGACCGGCGCAATGGCCGCAGCACTCGGTGACGGCTATACGATCATCGAGGAAGGCTTAAGCGCCCGCACCACGAGCGTCGAGGATCCGAACGATCCCAGGCTGAACGGCAGCGCCTATCTGCCGATGGCGCTCGCCAGCCACCTGCCGCTCGATCTCGTCATCATCCTGCTCGGCACCAACGACACCAAGTCGTATTTCCGCCGCACGCCTTACGAGATCGCCAACGGCATGGGCAAGCTTGCGGGACAGGTTCTGACTTCGGCCGGCGGCATCGGCACGCCCTATCCTGCCCCGAAGCTTCTGATCGTCTCGCCGCCGCCGCTCGCTCCCATGCCTGACCCATGGTTCGAAGGCATGTTCGGCGGTGGCTACGAAAAGTCCGTCGAACTTTCAAAGCAGTACAAGGCGCTCGCCAACTTCCTGAAGGTCGACTTTCTCGACGCCGGCGAGTTCGTCAAGACCGATGGCTGCGATGGCATCCATTTCTCGGCTGACACGAATATCACGCTCGGCCAGGCAATCGCAGAAAAGGTCAAGGCGATTTTCTCTCAAGAGGCGAAGAAAGCTGTGGCCTAGCAGCGTTCCGTCGCCGGCCGCCAGGCGCCATCCTCCCAGGCGGCTGGCGGTCCTTTTCCGCAAACAAGATTTGAGGCTCCCATGACCGGCTATGTTCTGGCGATCGACCAGGGGACGACGTCCTCCCGAGCCATCGTTTACGGCCCCGATGCCCAGCCGATCGCGATCGATCAAAAAGAGATATCACAGTCGTTTCCGAAGTCGGGTTGGGTCGAGCACGACGCCACCGAAATCTGGGATTCTGTTGTTGAGACCTCCCGTACCGCTCTCGCGCGAGCCGGCATCGAGGCGCGCGACGTTGCGGCGATCGGCATCACCAATCAGCGCGAAACCTGCCTCATCTGGGAGCGGTCGACGGGCAAGCCGATCCATCCGGCGATCGTCTGGCAGGATCGCCGCACCTTCGGCGCATGCGAGGTCCTTCGCGCAGACGGGTTTGGCCCGCTGATACAGGAAAAGACCGGCCTTCTGCTCGATCCCTATTTCTCCGCCACCAAGATCGCCTGGATCCTCGACAATGTCGACGGCGCGCGGCGTGCGGCCGAGAATGGCCAGCTGCTGTGCGGCACGATCGACACTTATCTCACCTGGATGCTCACCGGCGGCGCCGTGCACGCGACGGACGCCACCAACGCGTCGCGCACCTCGCTGTTCGATATTCGTCAGAATCGCTGGGACGACGAATTGCTGGGCGCCTTCAGAGTCCCGCGGGCTCTCTTGCCCGAGGTCAAGGATTGTGCCGACGATTTCGGCCAGACGGTTGCCGCCCATTTCGGCGCTCAAATTCCAATCCGGGCGCTCGCGGGCGACCAGCAGGCGGCTCTGCTTGGTCAGGCCTGCCTGAAGCCCGGAATGCTCAAATCGACCTATGGCACGGGCTGCTTCGTGGTCCTGAACACCGGCGATCAGATCGTCAGATCGTCCAATCGTCTGCTGTCGACCATTGGCTATCGCCTCAATGGCAAAACGACTTATGCACTTGAGGGTTCGATCTTCATGGCGGGTGCCGCGGTTCAATGGCTGCGCGACTCCCTGAAGCTCATCAAGGCGGCCGACGAGACGGGCCGTCTCGCGCATCTGGCCGACGAACAGGAAGACGTTTACCTGGTGCCGGCATTCACCGGGCTCGGCGCGCCGCACTGGAATTCGCAAGCCCGTGGCGCGATTTTCGGCCTAACGAGAGGCACGGGGATCGCCGAGCTTTCGCGGGCGACGCTGGAATCCGTCTGCTACCAGACGCGCGATCTCCTCGAGGCGATGGCCTCCGATTACCCGATGGACGTCAGGGGTGCGACCCTGCGCGTCGATGGCGGCCTGTCGGGCAGCGATTGGGCCATGCAGGCGCTGGCCGATTGCCTCGGAAGCGTCATCGAGCGGTCGCAAAGCCAGGAAGCGACAGCTTACGGAGTTGCGGCACTCGCCGGCGCGCAAGCGGGCGTCTGGCCCGATCTTCAGACCTTTGCCGCGAACTGGAAGGCAAAGCGCAGCTTCACCCCCAACCTCAACACTGACGAGCGGGCGCGACGCTATCGGAAATGGCGCGCCGCCGTTGCAAGCACGCTTTCCTATGCGGCAACGGCGTGACGTTACGGGAGACCGACATGGCAGATAAGATCCACGACCTGTTCGTAATCGGCGGCGGCATCAACGGTTGCGGGATCGCGCGCGACGCGGTCGGTCGCGGCTATTCGGTCGCGTTGGCGGAGATGAACGACTTTGCATCCGGCACATCATCGGGTGCCACCAAGCTCATCCATGGGGGCCTGCGTTATCTCGAACATTACGAGTTCCGGCTGGTGCGTGAATCGCTGATGGAGCGCGAAGTGCTCTGGGCGATGGCGCCGCACATCATCTGGCCGATGCGCTTCGTGCTGCCCTACCAGAAAGGCGGCATCCGCCCCGCGTGGCTGATCCGGCTCGGGCTCTTCCTTTACGACCATCTCGGCGGCCGCAAGCTGCTGCCGCCGACGGCGGTACTCGACATGCGCCGCGACGAGGCGGCCAAACCGCTGAAGGCGCTCTTCTCCAAGGCGTTTGAATATTCCGACGGCTGGGTCGACGATGCCCGCCTCGTGGTGCTCAATGCCCGCGACGCCAGCGACAAGGGCGCGCTGATCATGCCGCGCACCAAGGTTGTCTCGGCGCGGCGCGAGAACGGGCTCTGGACGATCGAGACGGTGGATACGGTCTCCGGGATCGCGGCGGTTCACCGCGCACGCATGCTCGTCAATGCGGCCGGTCCCTGGGTCGACCATGTGATCCGCGGCGCCTTCGGCAAGAATGAGGCGCGCAACGTCCGTCTCGTCCAAGGCAGCCATATCGTGGTCAAGAAGAAGTTCGAGGGGCCGCGGGCCTATTTCTTCCAGAACCCCGACAATCGCATCATCTTTGCCATTCCCTATGAGGACGAGTTCACGCTGATCGGCACCACCGATCGCGACTTCAGCGGCGATCCGAAGGACGTCAGGATCTCGCAGGAGGAGACGGAATACCTCTGCAAGGCGGCGAGCGAATATTTCAAGGAGCCGGTCAGGCAGGACGATATCGTCTGGACCTATGCAGGGATCCGCCCGCTTTTCGACGACGGCGCCACCAAGGCGCAGGAGGCAACCCGCGACTATGTGCTGAAGCTTGACGGCTTCGTCGGCAGCGAGGTCAACAGGGCTCCGCTCCTCAACGTCTTCGGCGGCAAGCTCACCACCTACCGGCGTCTGGCAGAGCACGCGTTGGAGAAGATCGGTGAGGCGATCGGCACCAAGGGGGCTCCCTGGACGGCCAAGAGCCATCTGCCGGGCGGCGACTTTCCGGTTCAAGGCTACGAGGCGGAGGTCACCAAGCTTCACAAGGCCTATCCATTCCTCGCCGCTTCGCATGCGCGCCGGCTTGTCCGCCGCTATGGCACAAGAGCATCCGTCCTTCTCGGCACTGCCGGGAAAATCGAGGATCTCGGCCGGTTGTTCGGGTCCGATCTCTACGAAGCCGAAGTGCTCTACCTGATGGCGCACGAATGGGCGCGCACGACGAATGACATTCTCTGGAGACGCTCGAAGAAGGGACTGCATCTCAGCCACAGCGAAGTGGCCCTTCTCGACCAATTCATTTCTGAGATCATCCAGCGGCAGGTTGCCGCGCAGTGAGATTTTTCGGCGGGCCGTAGCGCATCGATCATGCCGGCCGGCCGCCTGACATTTGAGGAGTTTTGATGTCGGACAAGATTTATCCGGTCACCAAACCGGTGGAGAGCCATGCGCTGATCAATAAGGCCGAGTACCAGGAATGGTACGAGGAGAGTGTCGCTAGCCCCGAGCAGTTCTGGGGCAAACACGGCAAGCGCATCGACTGGTTCAAGCCTTACACCCGCGTAAAGGACACCTCTTTTACCGGGGATGTCTCGATCAAATGGTTCGAGGACGGTGAGACCAATGTCTCCTACAACTGCATCGACCGGCACCTCGCAACAAACGGTGATCAGGTCGCCATCATATGGGAAGGTGACGATCCATCGCTCGACAGGAAGGTCACCTACCGCGAGCTTTACGAGCACGTCTGTCGTATGGCGAACGTCTTGAAGAAGCACGGGGTCAAGAAGGGCGATCGTGTCACTATCTACATGCCGATGGTGCCGGAAGCGGCCTATGCGATGCTCGCCTGCGCCCGCATCGGCGCAATCCATTCCGTGGTGTTTGGCGGCTTCAGTCCCGAGGCGCTGGGTGGCCGCATCGTCGATTGTGAATCGACCTTCGTCATCACCTGCGATGAGGGCCTGCGCGGCGGCAAGCCGGTTCCGTTGAAAGCCAATGTCGACAAGGCGATCGACATCGCCGCGCGCGGTCATGTCATGGTCAAGAACGTGCTCGTCATCCGCCGCACCGGCAGCCCGCTCAGTTGGGCGCCGGGCCGCGACCTCTGGCATCACGAGGAAGCAGCCACTGTTTCGGCCGACTGCCCGCCCGAGCCAATGAACGCCGAGGATCCACTGTTCATCCTCTATACTTCAGGCTCGACCGGCAAACCGAAGGGCGTTCTCCACACCACCGGCGGCTATCTCGTCTACGCCTCGATGACCCACGAATATGTCTTCGATTACCAGCACGGCGATATCTACTGGTGCACTGCCGACGTCGGCTGGGTCACGGGACACTCCTATATCGTCTACGGACCGCTCGCCAACTGCGCAACGACGCTGATGTTCGAGGGGATCCCGACATTCCCCGATGCCGGCCGGTTCTGGGATGTGATCGATAAGCACAAGGTCAACATCTTCTATACCGCCCCGACCGCAATCCGTTCGCTGATGGGCGCCGGCGATGATTTCGTCAAACGATCCAGCCGATCCAGCCTGTGGTTGCTTGGCTCGGTCGGCGAGCCGATCAACCCCGAAGCCTGGGAATGGTACTATCACACGGTCGGCGACGGGCGCTGCCCTGTTGTCGATACCTGGTGGCAGACGGAAACCGGCGGCATCATGATCACGCCGCTGCCGGGTGCGACCGACCTGAAGCCAGGCTCGGCCACTCGGCCCTTCTTCGGCATCAGGCCGGAGCTCGTCGATGCCGAAGGCAAGCTCATCGAAGGGGCCGCCGACGGCAATCTCTGCATCGCCGACAGCTGGCCAGGTCAGGCGCGTTCCGTCTATGGCGATCACAAGCGCTTCATCCAGACCTACTTCTCCACCTACGAGGGCAAGTATTTCACCGGCGACGGCTGTCGCCGTGATGCCGACGGCTATTATTGGATCACAGGTCGCGTCGACGACGTCCTCAATGTCTCCGGCCACCGGCTGGGGACGGCGGAAGTCGAGTCCGCCCTGGTTTCGCATCACCTCGTGTCCGAAGCCGCTGTCGTCGGCTATCCACACAACATCAAGGGCCAGGGCATCTATTGCTATGTCACGCTGATGGCGGGCAGCGAAGGGTCCGAGGAGTTGCGCCAGCAGCTGGTCAAGCATGTCCGCGCGGAAATCGGCCCGATCGCGTCGCCTGATAAGATCCAGTTCGCGCCGGGCCTGCCGAAGACCCGCTCGGGAAAGATCATGCGCCGCATTCTGCGCAAGATCGCCGAGGACGATTTCGGGTCGCTCGGCGACACCTCGACGCTTGCCGATCCCGCTGTCGTCGACGATCTGATCGTCAACCGCCAGAACAGGGCCGAGGCGGCCTAGACCGAAGGAAAGGACTATCCCATGAGACTGATCCTGATGGGCCCGCCCGGGTCCGGCAAGGGGACCCAAGCCAAGCGCATCTGCGAAAAGCTCGGCATCCCGCATCTATCGACCGGCGATATCCTCCGGGCCGAGGTCAAGGCGGGAACGCCCCTCGGTTTGGCGGTCGCGGCCACCATGGCAGCCGGCGGGCTCGTTTCCGACGATACCGTCTCGGCGATCGTCGCCAACCGGATTGCCAGTCCGGAAGCTCAGCGCGGATTCGTACTCGACGGGTTTCCGCGCACGATTTCGCAGGCGGCGTCGTTGGATCAATCGCTCGGGGAGCATTCCCTGACTGCTGTCATCGAGCTCGTCGTCCCGGAGGAAGAACTTTACGACCGCATCTGCCGAAGGGCGGCAGAGTCTGCCGGCGCACAACGCGCCGATGACAATGCGGCGACATTGGAACTGCGCCTCAAGGCGTATCGGGCCGAGACCCTTTCGGTGAGCGAGTTCTACAAGGGTCGGTCGCCCTACTTTCAGGTCGACGGCCTCGCCGTTCCCGAGGAAGTGACCGCCCGGATTCTGGAGATCCTGGAGTCGGCCGCGGCCGAATATTCCTGAGACATTACTAATTCGAGATCAATTTTACCGGATATTCATTCACTCAGAATAATTATTATGGGACCTCGTTATCTTGGGTGGAGAATCATGAGCATTCATTTTGACTTCCTGCTGTTGCGCGGACCGATCCGGACTAAAATCTTTTGTCTGCTGACGCCGATACTGATCGGCATCGCAGGCTTGAGCCTCGTCAACTATCTCTCAGGCAACATGCTGAATACCCAGCTCGCGAGCAGTTCGAGCGGGATGGTCACGCTGTCTGCGATCAAACAAGCCCAGGACGGGATGAACTCCTTCCTGCTCGAGGCGACCGAGGCCAAGCGCGATGCGCTGAAGGCGCTGCTCGCAGACCAGAGCGCTAAGATATCGACGAGCCTGTCCTTCGCTCAAGAGCAGGATGAACGGCAGAGCCTGGTTGCCGCCGGGACGATTGCCGAAGAGGTCTCCAGGACGATCGACGGCCTCTGGGACATGCACAGCGACGAGAGGAAACTGCGGGAAGGGATTTCCAGCGATCTCGCAACCCTGTCGGATGTGCAGTCCAAACTGCAGACCTATCTGAACATTCCCGCCGATCAGGCGGCAGCACAAGCGGCGACCGCCGAAACGCTGAACAAGATCAATTCCATGAACTACGAACTTCGGATCGCCGCTTCCGACTTTCTGGGTGGAATGAACGACGATACCCTCAAGAAGGTGAAGGGCCGTCTCAAGGGCCTGGGCTTCTATCTGGGCAAGGTCAAGGAACAGCATGCCGCCAACGGTCCTATCCAGGAACTGGCCAGCAAAGCCATCGACGTGATCGGCGGGACCTCGGAGAGGTTCGACCAGCTCCTCGTCAAGGTCGGAGAACGTGACGCCGCCTTCAAGGCTGCGAGCGCCAGCATGAATGACGCCTGGAACAAGATCCTTCTATTCGCCGACATCCAGCGCGGCCATGCCTCCGCGGCCCAAGACCAGGCGCAAACCATATCCTTAGTGACGACCGTGATCGCCCTGCTCTTCGGCTGCGTCGCCGGCTATCTGCTGCTCAGAACCATCAAGTCTCCGATCGAAGCGCTCACGGCCTCCATGAAGGCGGTTGCATCAGGCAAGCTCGATGAAAAGATCGGCAGCGTCGAAACGCGCGACGAGATCGGCGAGATGGCAAGGGCGCTTGATGTCTTTCGCCACAACGCGCTCGAAAAGATCCGCGTGGAAAATGAGGCGGAACAGTCGAGGTCACTCGCGCGCCAACAGCGCCAGGAAGACGACCTCCGCAAGACCCGCGATGCGGCTGCCATCAGTAACGCTGTCGAGGCGGTTGCATCCGGCCTGCACAAGCTGGCGAGCGGCGATCTGACCGTGACCATCGGCCGTCCCCTCGATGGTGAGCTCGATCAGCTTCGGCAGGACTTCAATGCCTCGATGCTGCACCTGCAGGCGACGATGCGCCAGATCCGCGACAATGTCGAAATGATCCAGGGCAACGGCAACCAGATGGCCGAGGCGGCCGAGGATCTTGCCAAACGGACTGAGCAGCAGGCTGCTTCGCTCGAAGAAACGGCAGCCGCCGTCGACGAGATCACCGTCACGGTTCGCTCGTCGGCGGAACGTGCCAAGGATGCCGACCAGATCGTCCGCCAGGCCAAGCAGAGCGCCGACGATTCAGCCATCGTCGTCAACAATGCGATCGATGCGATGGGCCGGATCGAAGAAGCCTCCCGCCAGATCGAGCAGATCACCGGCGTCATCGACGAGATCGCCTTCCAGACCAATCTGCTGGCGTTGAATGCCGGCGTCGAGGCGGCACGCGCCGGCGATGCGGGCAAAGGCTTTGCCGTCGTTGCCCAGGAGGTGCGTGAACTGGCGCAGCGCTCCGCCAAGGCGGCCAAGGAGATCAAGGTCCTCATCAACAAGTCGACGGCCGAGGTCAATACCGGCTCGCATCTGGTCCAGGAAACCGGTTCGGTCCTTGCGAAGATCAGCTCGCAGATCGTCACGATCAGTCAGCATGTCGAGACGATCGCCCGCGGCAGCCACGATCAGTCGAGTGCGCTGCAGGGGGTCAACTCGACCGTCAATCAGATGGACCAGATGACACAGCACAATGCGGCTATGGTCGAGGAAACGACGGCCGCGAGCCGCGAACTCGCCTCTCAGGCCGACAGCCTGCTGGCCCTGGTTCAGCAATTCAGGATCGAAGGAAATGCACGAGAATTTGGGTTCTCAAACGCCGAGGAGTTGTCGCACCAAAGACCGGCCAGCCAGAGCGCGGCGTGAGGTCGCCACCGAATTACATTGGCCGGACAGAACTGCGTCTGAAGCGGAGTAACGAAATCGGATCTCACTGGATTTACGAGACAGGTTGAAACATCGACATGACAATCACACCGGACATAGAACTTGGCGCTTATCTCCACGAGACGAAAGTCGATCCTGCCCTGGCAAGCTTGGTTGAAAGCATAGCAGCCTCAGCGATCGTTGTTGCCGATCACCTGAAGGAAGCAGCCTTTCAGAACCATATAGGCAGCTCCGGCACGACGAATGTCCAGGGTGAAGATCAGAAGCTCCTCGATGTCCTGGCCGATCGTGTGTTTCGCGAAACATGCGGCGAGGCGGTCTCGCTTGCTGCCTATGTTTCCGAGGAGGCGGAGGAGGTCACGTGGTTGAAACCTCCAGCCGCTGGCGACCTCATCCTTTACGTCGATCCGCTGGACGGCTCATCGAACCTTGAAGTCAACCTTTCCGTCGGTTCGATCTTTGCGGTGAGTCAGGTCCAGGCGGACGGCGACACCAATGTTCTACGCAAGGGGCGAGAGTATCTCTGCGCCGGCTATGCCATCTATGGCCCCTCGACGCTCTTCGTTATCACATTCGGCCTCGGCGTGGTCGGCTTCACGCTGGATCCGTCTGACGGGCAATTCAAACTGACCAACGCGCGCATGCGCGTGCCGACGGAAACGACCGAGTTTGCCGTGAATTCGTCGCGCCAGCGTTTCTGGGATGAGCCGATCCGACGCTATGTCGACGAATGCCTTGCGGGATCGGCAGGGCCGCGCGGACAGGACTTCAACATGCGCTGGACCGCCTCGATGGTGGCCGACGTCCATCGCATTCTGACCCGCGGAGGGGTGTTTCTCTATCCGGCGGACGAGTCCAATCGCCGCGCCGGCGGCAAGCTGCGCCTGATGTATGAAGCCAATCCCATGGCGTTCCTCGTCGAGGCGGCCGGCGGTGCAGCATCCACCGGAACCGAAGACATCCTTCGCATCCAACCACAGGCTCATCATCAGCGCGTGTCGGTGTTGCTCGGCTCGAGCAACGAAATCCAACGCCTGGTGCAATTTCACCAAATCCATCACTCGCAAGAGGAGATCGGCTCTTAAATGGCTCTCGTCACCCTTCGTCAATTGCTCGACCACGCCGCCGAGAACGGCTACGCCATCCCGGCTTTCAACGTGAACAACATGGAGCAGATGCTCGCCATCATGAAGGCTGCTGATCGTACCGACAGCCCGGTCATCATGCAGGCAAGCCGCGGCGCCCGAGCTTTTGCAGGCGACGCGACGCTGTCGCATCTGATCCGTGCGGCGATCGAGATGTATCCGCATATCCCGGTGTGCATGCATCAGGACCACGGCAATTCGGCGTCGACCTGCATGTCGGCAATTCTTGCCGGCTTCTCCTCGGTGATGATGGACGGTTCCCTCTCTGAAGATGGGCGCACGCCTCTCAGCTTCGAAAATAATGTCGCCGTCACGGCCAAGGTTTCGGAGATGGCGCATCTGGTCGGCGTCTCCGTCGAAGGAGAAATCGGCCATCTCGGCTCGTTGGAAAGCGGCCGCGGCGAAGCAGAAGATGGGCACGGCTTTGACGGCGAGCTCAGCCGCGACATGCTTTTGACCGATCCGGAAGAGGCTGCCGAGTTCGTGCGCTTGACGAAGGTGGATGCGCTCGCCATCGCCATCGGCACGTCTCATGGCGCTTACAAATTCTCCCGGAAGCCGGACGGCGACATCCTTTCCATCAAGCGCCTGAAGGAGATCCACGCCCGCCTGCCCGATACCCATCTCGTCATGCATGGGTCGTCGTCCGTGCCCCAGGAATTGCAGGAACTGATCAACGCGCATGGCGGCGAGGTCAAACCGACCTATGGTGTTCCGGTCGAGGAAATCCAGGAAGGCATCCGCCACGGCGTTCGCAAGGTGAATGTCGACACCGACCTTCGATTGGCGTTCACGGGGGCGATCCGCCGCGTCTTTGCCCTTCATCCCGGGGAGTTCGATCCACGCAAATACCTCGCCCCGGGCATCGAGGCGATGGCAGCGGTCTGCGGCGACCGATACGAGCAGTTCGGCGCCGCCGGACATGCCTCCGCCATCAAGCCCTTGCCGCTTGCCGAGATGGCGAAGCGATATAGCCACTAACCGGGGGCAAGAACTTGAGTAACACTCCCCGCCGGCTCATCGTCGGCAACTGGAAAATGAACGGGCTTACGGCCGATCTCGCCGAGATCGAAAAGGTCGCCTGGAACATCGGCGAGCTGAATGCGGATGTGGCTATATGTCCTCCGGCAACGCTCCTGCAATCCGCCGTGAGGATAATCGCCGGAAGCCGGCTTCTTCTCGGTGCCCAGGATTGCAGCGCTCAGGAAGCTGGCGCCCATACCGGCGACATATCCGCCAGGATGATCGCCGATTCCCGCGCCCGCGTCGTCATACTCGGTCATTCCGAGAGGCGGCAATATCAGGGCGAGACGGACGCGATGGTCAGGCGCAAGGCCGAGATTGCGGTGAGCGCCGGCTTGATGCCAGTAATTTGCGTCGGTGAGACAGAAGCGGAGCATCTCCGCCAGGAGACGCTTACTGTCCTCAAAAACCAGCTGCAGGGTTGCCTGCCCGCCGAAATGAACGAGCTCGCCTTGGTCATAGCTTATGAGCCGGTCTGGTCGATTGGGACCGGTCGGCTGCCCGAACAAAGCGAAATTCTCGCCGCCCATGCCTGCATCCGATCCAGTCTGATCGATGCCTATGGATCGATCGGTGCACAGCTCAGGATCCTCTATGGTGGATCCGTCAAACCTGAGAATTCGGCCGAGATTCTTGCTCTTGAAAATGTCGACGGTGTTCTGGTCGGCGGCGCCAGTCTGCGCGCGGAAAGCTTTCTTCGGATCTGCGAGGCAACCGGGAGGTAGGTCACCAGTCGTTCCGCTGCGGAAGTCAGGGGCAAACCCATCGGGCGGATCGTTCGCCCTGTTGCTCGAGGATGAAAATAAACACCAACGAAAGCAGGTTGGTCATGGAACATTGGATGCTTTCGCCCATCGAAAAGACCTGCCTTCGATGGGTGTCGATGGGAAAGACTGTTGATGAAATCGCCCTGCTCCAAGGCAGAAGCGTCATTGAAATCGAAAGCTATCTCGAGCAAGCGCTTGCTGCACTCGAGGCGAGTTCGATGCAGGAGGCTCTCGAGAAGGCAAGCCTTTCGGAGCCCGACTGATGTTGGCCGCAGGGCGGCGAGCAGCAAACCCACGACCTTTCAACGACAGGGATGGCGATGAAATGACCAATCATGTGAACAATCAGAGCAAGGCCAAAGCGCCGAGCCCGATCGATGTCGAGGTGGGAGCAAGCGTGCGCGGAATGAGCCAAAGCACACTCGCCGAGGCTTTGGGCGTGACGTTCCAGCAAGTCCAGAAATACGAGAAGGGCACGAACCGCGTCGGCGCGAGCCGTTTGCTCAATGTCGCCACTCTGCTCGGTGTGCCGGTGTCGTATTTCTTCGACAGCCAGAGCCGTGATGGAAAACCCGATGGGCTGACAGGCACCGGCGCCGAGATGGAGCTCAGCGCCTTCCTCGATACCGACGAGGGGCGAGACCTCAACGTCGCCTTCGCCAGGATAGCAAGGCCGGCACTGCGCCGTCAGGTCCTATCCCTCGTCAAGGCCATGGCCGCGACGGATGTAAAGGGTTCCCGCGGGAACGCCTAGTTTGGTGCCGCTCCGGTTATGCGGCGAAACTCAACTCCTGGAGATGCCCATTGCAGCATGCTGCACTCCGACATGGCAACATCGCGCAGGCCGGCCCGGTTGGTCAGCTGGATCGCGATCACGTGTCTTGCGTCGGGGACAGCCATTACATCGTCGGCCGGTTCCACGCCTGGAAAGGAAAGTGCCATTCAGCCCTGAAGCTGGCGTTCGATGGCGCGCCAGACGCTTATTTGCTTTACCTGCCCCTATCCACCACGCCTGGGACACGTTCGGGGGCACTGCGCCTTTCGACGGCACAGGCAGTTGGTTTTCTGGAGGATCTCGCTCAGTTCGATGAGCTGACCCCTCATGAACATTCCAGCTATATCGGCCTCTCCTTCGCAAAGTCGGCGATGGTGCAACAGGTCAGTGAACTCTTGGATGGGCCTGTCACGGCAGACCTTCATTTCGACCGCATCGTCGATCTGACCACCGAGAAGGGTCTGCGGCTGGCCGCACTCGGCCATCTCGTATGGAGCTGTCTTAATCTTTCCGACGCGGATCGATTGGCGCCGGCTGCCATCGAGCGGCTGTTTGAGTCGACGATGATCGCACTTCTGGAGGTTGTTCCCAATAGCTACATGCCGCGGCTCGAGCGGCCGGTCTCGCCGGCGGTGCCCCGGCAGGTGAAACGGGCGATCGAGTATATGCATGCCAACCTGTCGCAACCTCTCACTGTTGCGTCGATAGCCAGCGAGACCGGTACGAGCGTCAGAGCATTGCAGGTCGCCTTCCAGCGGTTCAAGGGCACAACGCCTTTGGGCTATCTCAAAACGATCCGCCTCGAAGCAGCGCGCCGAGCGCTGGTCGACGATACCGGCTCGCGGTCGATCGCCGACGCGGCACGCAGTGCAGGGTTCACCCATATGGGGCGGTTTGCGGCCGTCTACTATCAGGCTTTTGGCGAAACGCCGTCGGAAACGATCCGGACGAGATAGATTGCCAGTCAACGGCAATGTCGAAAGCGGAAACCATCTTCGTGTTGCGGAAGTCAGCCGCGAAACTGGCATGGTATGAAATGCGTGCGCGAACCGTTCATCTCCCCCGGAAGCAGCCCAATCCCGCTCTTTTGTGATGGCGTCCTGGCCCGGCGCCGGATCTTCCACGATCAACCCGTTAAGGGTCCGCTAGCAAGCTGCGGCCGCTTCGGCTTCGCCTCGCGGTGATCGCGCCCGTCGCCGGGCCTTTTGAGGAGCCATCGAGCGGGATTGGCCCGCTCCCGCAGGAGCCTCTTATATGTCGCACGATCTTTCCCTCGCTCAGTCCCACGCCTTCCAGCTTTCCCGCGACCTGATGGTCCCGGTCACCGTCTTCGAAGTCGACGGCGAATATGGCGTCCTCCCTTCTGACGAGATCGACGCCGGTGACGCCCTTGAGATCGTCAATGAGTTCTTCCCCTGGCCGGCTCATTGAGCCGGCCGCCAGTGCCTTCGGCGTGCCGCTTGCGCGCGGCAGGCCGCAAGGGAGGCTGCGCCGCGGCCGGGTATTGCATGATCCGACAATTGTCAGCCGCGCCCTTGCGGCCTTTGCTCTTCGCGGCGGGTGGAGCGCGCCTGCGAAGCGACGGGCAAGAAAGGCAATGAGGAAAAGCATGGACAGAAAGGAAATAGAGGCGCTGCGCGACCAGGTGAGCTGCGCGGCTGTTCTTGAGCAGGCGGGCTTCGCCATCGATCTAAAGGAGAGTACCCGGCGGGCGGTGAAGTTCCGCCGGTCGGGCGAAATTATCATCGTCACCCATGACGGTCGCGGATGGTTCGATCCGCTCGGCGATGCGAAAGGCGATGTGTTCGGACTTGTCGAACATCTCGATCATGTTGGCTTTCTCGAAGGCGCCGGAAGGGTCGCCGGCCTTGTTGGTTTTGCGATCACGGAGCCGGAATGGCAGGCGCCGAGGCCTGACCGAGACCTCGATCTTTCTTTACCCGAGCGTTGGCAGGCACGCCGCCGGCCGTGGCCCAGCTCGTCGACATGGGCTTATCTGAACGGTGAGCGCTTCCTTCCTGCCACTCTGCTCCGAGCCACGATCGGGCAAGACCGTCTGCGGGAAGGCCCGCAAGGCAGCATGTGGGCAGCGCACACCGACAATGCCGGAGTTGTGACCGGCTGGGAGGCGCGCGGTCCTGAATATCGGGGATTTGCCTCCGGTGGAACGAAGGTCCTCTTCCGTCTGGGACCGGACCCAGCGTTGCGCCTGGCCGTGACGGAAGCTGCGATCGACGCCATGAGCCTTGCCGCCATCGAGGGGCTGCGCGATGGAACCGTGTATCTCAGTACCGGGGGCGGATGGTCGCCGTCGACGGAGGCGGCGCTTCGGCAGATGGCCTCGCGAGCAGATAGTCTCCTCGTCGCCGCGACAGACGGCAATCCGCAAGGAGAGATGTTTGCCGAGCGCTTGCGGGCGCTCGCGGATACCGTCGGCTGCGACTGGTCGCGGCTCCGCCCGCCCGAGGAGGATTGGAACGAAACCCTGAAAATCAGGGAGAAAGAAAAGAGGGAAAGGAAGGAAGGCGGCGTGCCGCATTCGCGCCGCCCGCGTCAAGGGAAGCTTCGCCCGGGCGAGCCGGCCCTTGACCCGGCCGGTCGCGATGCCGGCGGCCCGGGAGGTGTCATGAAGGACTGAAGAGGATGGCAAGGTCGGAAGGACAGTGCCGCACTTCGGTCCGGAACCATCTCCAAGGAGCCGCAGATGTATCCCTCTCCCGCAATCCGCAAGGTCTTCCACGGCGTTGCCTCACGCCAGCAAATGTTCCGGATGTTCGATCGGCACGCTCAACGTCCGAACCGTTGGGACGGTGACGCCTCGCTCCTCTATTCCGGCGAATGGTTCGAGATCGCCGAGACCGAGCACGACTATATGTTCGAGATCCTGCCACCGCTCTGGATCCGCGGGTCGATGTTCGCCATGCGCGAGTATCTGACGGGTTCGGTGACATCAGTGTTCTTCGCATTGCGCATCGATGGTGTCATCCGACATTTCCACGGCTATTGCGATCTATCGGACAAAGGCGCCGTCGAGCGCATGCGCGTGGCAATCATCGAGCGTGAGAGCCGGCCGGTGCGCGCCATGACGCGCGAGGAACGCCTGGAGCATATCTGGAGCATCACGGCGGACGACTATCGTGGCTATGCCGGCGATCGCTGGGACGAAGCTGCGCGCGGCAAGCGCACGATCATGCTCTACGGCGGCGCAGTGGGCAGCACTCTGAAACTGCTCGACGAGCTGACCGACGACGAGATCGCGGCGAAGCTGCCGGTGCAGCTGCGCCACCTCCCCTCGCCGATTGCCGCATGAGGGAGGCACACTATGCTTTCCTTCCCGCTTACATCCGTCCGCGAGGTCGTCGCCCGCAGTCGTGCCGACGCCGAAGCCAATGGCGGCTTTCGTAACCCCTACTACGGCCTGCGCCCTGGCAAGGACGAGAAGCCCGGCCTCTGGCTCGTCGGCGACCAAGGAGTCTACCTCCTGTCGAACGGCAAGCTGCCCGATGGCGCCAAGCCTTTGGTCGTTTATGCCGAGGAATGCGATCCCCGCACCAATGACGACTGGTTCGCAGTCAAACGCCGGACATTCGGCGGCGATGACGGAGTCGATTTCGTCGATGCGGAACAGCTCGAAGCGATGATGGCGGCCGCGCCGGAGGCGACGCACCTGCGTATCGCATTCCTTCAGGACTCGATGCAGCTCTTCCTGGTCGCGAAGCCCTAGGCAATTCGCGACCAGTCCGGCCCGTTTGGCCACCTATCCCAAACCCTTGAGCTCCCTTTAATCCCCGCAAGTGCTTCCCGCGGGGTGATGACGCTCGCCATTTTCCGAGGAAACCTCCATGAGCAACGATCCCTTCACTCTCGACATGTTCGGCAGCAGCGCGCTGTCATCAGGCCTCGGCCTGGGCGTCACACCGTTCGGCGGCTTCGATACGGTCGCGGCCAACGACGATGACCCGGAACCGACGCCGCCCTCTCCCTCCCCGGCCTTGCCGGCCGCGGCGATAGAACGTCCGGCGCCCCGGCGCCAGGGCAACCGGTGCAACTTCTACCTCGACGATGCGGATCGGGGCTTGGCCGGATCCTGGAAGGATCGCGCTCGCGCCAATGTTGCGGCGATCCTGATCGCGAACAACATCGAGAAGCAGGATCGGCCAGCCAACGCGAAGGAGCAGGCGCAACTCATCCGCTTCACCGGCTTCGGCGCCAGCGAACTGGCGAACGGTATGTTCCGCCGCCCCGGCGAAGTCGATTTCCGGGCCGGGTGGGGCGAGCTCGGTGGCTCGCTCGAAAGTGCCGTTTCAGATGCCGACTACGCGTCGCTCGCCCGCTGCACGCAATATGCCCATTTCACGCCGGAGTTCATCATCCGGGCAATCTGGTCGGGCTTGCAGCGCCTGGGCTGGTGTGGCGGCCGCATGCTCGAGCCGGGTATCGGTACGGGCCTGTTTCCGGCTCTGATGCCGGCGGCCTTTCGCGACAGGACCTTCGTCACCGGCGTCGAACTCGATCCCGTCACGGCCCGGATCGTCAAGCTGCTGCAGCCTAAGGCCCGCATCATCAATGGCGATTTTGCGCGCGCCGATCTGGCGCCGATCTACGATCTCGCCATTGGCAATCCACCCTTCTCCGATCGCACCGTCCGGTCTGACCGGACCTATCGCTCACTCGGTCTCAGGCTGCACGACTACTTCATCACCCGTTCGATCGACCTGCTGAAGCCCGGCGCGCTCGCCGCGTTCGTCACCAGTTCCGGCACGATGGACAAGGCCGACGCGACCGCGCGTGAGTACATCGCCAAAACCGCCGACCTGATTGCCGCGATCCGATTGCCGGAGGGGAGTTTCCGCCGCGATGCTGGCACGGATGTCGTGGTCGACCTTCTGTTCTTCCGCAAGCGCAAGGTCGGCGAACCGACAAGCGATCTGTCATGGCTCGATCTCGAGGAGGTGCGGCCCGAAAGCCAAGACGAGGGCGCAGTTCGCGTGAACCGCTGGTTTGCAGAGCATCCTAATTTCGTCCTCGGCGATCATGCCCTGACCTCCGGACCGTTCGGCGAGACCTATACATGCCAGCCACGCGCTGGCGAGGACCTGCAGGCGGCTCTAAAGAACGTCGTTCGCCTGCTGCCTGAAGGCCGCTATGACGGTGAGCCGACCGCAATCGACGTCGACCTCGAGGACGAGCTCGGCGAGATCATCGATCTTCGCCCCGGTGACGCCAAGGTCCGTGAGGGTAGCTTCTTCATCGATAACAGGCACGGCCTGATGCAGATGGTGGACGGCGCACCCGTGGAGGTCAAAGTCCGCAAGGGGCGCACCGGGGACGGCATCCCGGAAAAGCACGTCGGGATCATCAAGAAGCTGATCCCAATCCGCGACGCGGTGCGTGAGGTGCTGAGGGCCCAGGAGCAGGATCGGCCGTGGCGTGATCTGCAGGTTCGCTTGCGCATCGCCTGGTCGAGCTTCGTGCGTGATTTCGGTCCGATCAACCACACCACCGTCTCGATCAGCGAGGACGAGGAATCCGGCGAGGTGCGCGAAACGCACCGCCGTCCAAACCTGCAGCCTTTCCTCGACGATCCCGATTGCTGGCTGGTCGCCTCGATCGAGGACTACGACCTCGACACCGATACCGCAAAACCGCGCCCGATCTTTTCCGAACGGGTCATCGCGCCGCCTGCGCCGCCCGAAATCACCAGTGCGGCGGATGCGTTGGCCGTGGTGCTCAACGAACGTGGCCGCGTCGATGTCGAGCATATCGCCGAACTGCTGCACAGACATGCCGATGCCGTCGTCGACGAGCTCGGCGATGCGATTTTCCAGGATCCCGCCGATGGCTCCTGGCAGACGTCGGATGCCTACCTCTCCGGTGCGGTCCGCACCAAGCTTGGTGTCGCCGAAGCTGCCGCGGCACTCGATCCAGCCTACGAGCGTAACGTCCGCGCGCTTCAGGCAGTCCAACCCGCCGATCTTCGCCCGTCCGACATCACCGCACGTCTCGGTGCGCCCTGGATTCCGGCCAGCGACGTCGTCGCCTTCGTGAAGGAGATGATGGGTGCCGAGATCAGGATCCACCATATGCCGGAATTGGGCAGCTGGACGGTGGAAGCACGGCAGCTTGGCTACTGCGCCGCCGGCACATCGGAGTGGGGCACCAGCCGCCGTGATGCCGGCGAGTTGCTCGGCGACGCGCTGAACAGCCGTGTTCCCCAGATTTTCGATATCTACAAGGATGCCGGTGGCGAGCGGAGGGTCCTGAACGTCGTCGATACCGAGGCGGCGCGCGACAAGCTGCAGAAAATCAAGGAAGCCTTCCAAAACTGGGTTTGGACCGATCCGGATCGCACCGACCGGCTGGCGCGGGTCTATAACGACCGGTTCAACAACATCGCGCCTCGAAAATTCGACGGATCGCATCTGAAACTTCCCGGCGCCTCTGGCGCCTTTGTTCTTTATGGGCACCAGAAACGCGGCATCTGGCGGATCATCTCCTCCGGATCGACCTATCTCGCCCACGCCGTCGGCGCGGGCAAGACGATGACGATGGCGGCCGCGATCATGGAACAACGACGTCTCGGCCTGATCGCCAAGGCGATGCTGGTCGTCCCTGGTCATTGCCTGGCGCAGGCGGCGCGGGAATTTCTGGCACTCTATCCCAATGCCCGGATCCTCGTCGCCGACGAGACCAACTTCACCAAGGACAAACGGCTTCGCTTTTTGAGCCGGGCAGCGACCGCGACCTGGGATGCGATCATTATCACGCACTCGGCCTTCAGGTTCATCGCCGTGCCGTCCGCCTTCGAACAACAGATGATCCACGATGAGTTGGAGCTCTACGAGGATCTGCTGACCAAGGTGGACAGCGAGGACCGCGTGTCGCGCAAGCGCCTCGAGCGACTGAAGGAAAGCTTGCAGGAACGGCTGGAAGGGCTCGCGACCCGCAAGGACGATCTGCTCACAATCTCCGAGATCGGTGTCGACCAGATCATCGTCGACGAGGCGCAAGAGTTCCGCAAGCTTTCCTTCGCGACCAACATGTCGACGCTGAAGGGTATCGACCCGAACGGCTCGCAGCGCGCCTGGGACCTCTATGTGAAGTCCCGGTTCCTCGAAACGAAGAACCCGGGCCGCGCGCTGGTGCTCGCCTCCGGCACGCCGATCACCAACACACTCGGTGAGATGTTCTCGATCCAGCGCCTGCTCGGCCACGAGGCTCTCGCCGAGCGCGGCTTACACGAATTCGATGCCTGGGCGTCCTGCTTCGGCGATACGACGACCGAGCTGGAGATCCAGCCGTCCGGCAAATACAAGCCGGTCAGCCGCTTCGCGAGCTTCGTCAATGTGCCCGAACTGATCGCCATGTTCCGGGCTTTCGCCGACGTCGTCATGCCGGCGGATCTCCGCGAATACGTCAAGGTGCCTGATATCTCCACCGGCCGACGGCAGATCCTGACCGTCAAGCCGACGCCGGCGTTCAAGGCCTATCAGCAGATCCTCGATGCCCGCATCAAGGCGATCGAGATGCGCGAGGGACCGGCTGAGCCCGGCGACGATATCCTGCTCTCGGTCATTACCGACGGTCGCCATGCGGCGATCGATCTCCGCCTCGTGATACCGGCCAACGACAATGAGGAGGACAACAAGCTCAACCTCCTCGTCCGCAATGCCTTCCGCATCTGGCAAGAGACGAGCGACGATACCTACGTCCGGCCGGACGGCAAACCCTTTGACCTGCCCGGCGCCGCGCAGATGATCTTCAGCGATCTCGGCACGATCAACGTCGAGAAGACCCGCGGCTTTTCCGCCTACCGCTGGATTCGCGACGAGTTTGTGCGGCTGGGCGTTCCCCCGTCCGAAATCGCCTTCATGCAGGACTACAAGAAGACCGAGGCCAAGCAACGGCTCTTCGCCGACGTGCGCGCCGGCCGAATTCGGTTCCTGATCGGATCGTCGGAGACGATGGGAACGGGCGTGAACGCTCAAGCGCGGCTGAAAGCGCTGCATCACCTCGATGTGCCGTGGCTGCCGTCGCACATCGAGCAGCGCGAAGGCCGCATCGTCCGGCAGGGTAATCAGCACGATGTCGTCGACATTTTCGCCTATGCGACCGAGGGCAGCCTCGACGCTTCCATGTGGCAGAACAACGAGCGCAAGGCCCGCTTCATCGCCGCCGCGCTCAGCGGAGATACTTCGATCCGCCGGCTCGAAGACTTCGGTGAAGGGCAGGCGAACCAGTTCGCCATGGCCAAGGCAATCGCCTCCGGCGACGAGCGGCTGATGCAGAAAGCGGGTCTCGAAGCCGATATCGCGCGACTGGAACGGTTGCGCGCCGCCCATGACGATGACCAGTATGCGGTGCGCCGGCAGATGCGCGATGCCGAGCGTGACATCGAGACGTCGACCCGCCGCATCGGCGAGATCGGCCAGGATATCGGTCGGCTCGTTCCGACCGCCGGCGATGCCTTCGCGATGACCGTGCTGGGCAAGCTTCACCATGAGCGCAAGGAAGCCGGTCGCGCGCTGATGAAGGAGGTTCTCACGCTCCTCCAGCTCCAACAGGAGGGCGAGGTTCACCTCGCATCTATCGGCGGTTTCGATCTTGTCTATGAGGGAGAGCGCTTCGGAAAGGGCGACGGCTATCGCTACGCCACCACGCTCCAGCGCACAGGCGCCGCCTACGAGATTGACCTTGCGGTCACAGTGACACCGCTCGGCGCCATCTCCCGCCTCGAGCATGCGCTCGACGGGTTCGAGGAGGAACGCGAGCGTTATCGCCATCGCCTCGATGATGCGCACCGGCGGCTCGTCTCCTATCGCTCGCGCGAAGGCGGCACTTTCGCCTTCGCCGACGAACTTGCCGAAAAGCGCCGACAGCTTCGTGACGTCGAGGACGCTCTTGCCGCCGCGTCAGTTCAGAACGACGCCGCCTCGGCGGAGTCTGCTTGAATGGAATCGCGGTTTTGATGCGACGCAGCATTTGCATAGCTGCATTGCACAATATTTGCTTTCCTTCCGACCGAAATTTGAGCATAGTGCTCACAGCTGATGCACATGGCGGTTTTCCTCCCAGTGCCGCCGCAGCAGCTGTTCCCCTCTGGAGGTTTAAATTACCTTCATACCTATAGGGCCCGAGTTTTCTCGTGGCCCTCTTTTTTTGTCCTGATTTCCGTTCATCGAAGCGACCCCTACGACGGTCATCCTCGTCGCGGTTTTCCCCCGCTCAGGTAATCAC
Organism: Rhizobium rhizogenes; assembly: GCF_002005205.3. The sequence goes on from NZ_CP019703.3 coordinate 32,437, forward strand.
CTCGACGCGCTCCATCTTTTCGATCAGCCGCCCGCTCATATCCTCCGGGTCGTTCAGGACGGTCACGAAGTCGGAGAGGCTCGGATTCTTCAAACCGACTTTGTAGATCGCAACCCCGCTTCGACATTCTCGTCCATGGCCTTCAGCCCCTCGAAATGTCGGGAGGCCTCCTGCCAGGCGAGCCCCAAAGTCTCGGTGAACGCAAGGATCTCGTCTGTTCCCGGAACGACCTGATAGGCAAATATCTCTTTTGTATCGTGCATCGAAACCTCCTTGAGCTGCGACAGCCTAAGGCGCGTTTCCGGTTGCTGTGAACTATCAAAAGTGTGAGCGGCAGTTTCCGGAAGGAGGGAGGACAAAAAGAAGGAAGAGGGAAAAGAAACCGGTCGCAGATCGGTCTTCCAGTCGCCGCTTGCGCTCAACCGCCGCCTGCGCATCCCGGCCACTCGTCCCGCGCAGGGCTGTTAGCCCCGCTCGGACATCGCAGCAGGGACGCTCGGCCGCAGTTGCGCCGGGCCGCCCGCCCCGCGGTCCGGGAGGTGTCTTCGAAAGAAACGAAGACAGGAAGGACCGGCAAGCGAGCCGTGTCCCGCATCTCGGAAGAGGAAAATCCCATGCACATCATGAAGGTCGATCCGCGCTCGTTGAAGGACAACCCGGACAATACTCGTCAGTCGAAATCCACCCCGCAGGCTGATGCGCTGCTGCTCGCGACCATCAAAGCCGTCGGCATCATCCAGCCGCCCGTCATCTTTCCGCAAAGCGATGGCGGAAACGGCTACGTCATCGAAGCCGGCCATCGGCGGACCCGCATGGCGATCGCCGCGGGCCTTGAGGAAATCGAGGTTCTCGTGGTCGAAGCCGCTAACGATAATGGCGCCATGCGGTCCATGGTCGAGAACATCGCCAGGGAGCCGCTCAACCCCGTCGACCAGTGGCGCGGCATCGAACGCCTGATCGCACTCGACTGGACCGAGGAAGCGATTGCGGTCGCACTTGCCCTCCCCGTCCGGCAGATTCGCAAGTTGCGGCTGCTCGCCAATGTCTTTCCGGCGATGCTCGACCAAATGGCGCTCGGCGACATGCCGAACGAGCAGCAGCTTCGAACGATCGCGGCGGCACACCTCGATGAGCAGAAGGAAGTCTGGAAGGCGCAGAAGCCGAAGAAGGGCCAGCCTGCCACGTGGTTCCAGATCGCCAACGCGCTGAGCAAGACCCGCATGTACGCAAAGGATGCGAGCTTCGGCGACGATCTCAGGGAAGCCTATGGCATCGAATGGATCGAGGATCTGTTTGCCCCTGCCGATGAGGACAGCCGCTACACCACCAACGTCGAAGCCTATCTCGGCGCCCAGCAGGAGTGGATGACCAACAATCTGCCGAAGAAGGGCGTGATCGCCGAGGTCACGCAATGGGGTGACGTAAAGCTGCCGCAGAAGGCCAGCCGCGTTTATGGCAAGCCAGGCAAGGGCGACCACACCGCAATGTACCTGGATCGGAACGGCAAGGTTCAGACCGTGCATTACCGGATGCCGGAGGAGAAGAAGACGGCGGGCAAGAGAGCGGTCGTTGGAGGTGGTGCCACCGCTGGCGACGATGTGATCGACGCGCCGAAACAGCGTCCGGATGTCACGCAAAAGGGCCACGACATGATCGGTGACCTCAGGACCGACGCGCTGCACGAAGCGCTCGCTCGCGCGCCGATCGAGGACGACACGCTGACGGCGCTCCTCGTGCTCGCCTTCGCCGGCTTGAATGTACGGGTCGACTCCGGGGCAAACGACACCGTCTTCGGCACGAAGCGGTTCGCTCGCCATGCGGTTCGGTTGCTCGACTCTGACGGTAAGCTGTCCTTCGAGATCGACACGTTGCGGGTTGCCGCCCGCTCGATGCTGGTCGATGTGCTCTCTTGCCGCCGCGGCATGTCGAACAGCGGGATCGTGTCACGTATCGCCGGCGAGGCCATCGGCGCCGATGGATATCTCCCGAACATGGGCACCGAAGATTTCCTGCTTTGCCTGTCGCGGGCGGCGCTTGAGGCGTCGTGCAAGGACACCCCGGTTCTGCCGCGCCCGAAGGTCCGCGAGACCCGCGCAGCACTCGTCGAGCACTTCAAGGAAGGGCACTTCGTCCACCCGGCAGCCCTGTTCGCGCCCGATCCGAAGGAACTTGCCGACCTGATCAAGAAAGGCGAGATCGTCGAAGAGGAGGACAGCGTCACCACTGAAGAAACGAGCGATGGTCTTGGCGAACTCGCGGACGACAGCGCCGCCGGCGAGGCCGCCGAACTTGACGCCCCCGATCCGGAGGCCGACGACGGGGCTCCTGACGAGGACGAAACCGCCTACGGCATTGCGGCCGAATAGCCTCCCTTCCCTTCTCATCCGATCGACAACCGCCGCCGGCCATCACCGGCGGCGGCTTCGTTTCCATGAACCGCAGAATTCCAAGGAGATGTCTTATGTCTGCGTCCCTGATCTACGACCTCGCCCCGATCGGCTCCATCGTCGCCTGGTCCGACGGCAGCCCTCGGCCGCCCGAGCGTTTCAAGAAGAAGCTGGCGGCCTGGCAAACCCGCAACAGCAAAGGCCGCCTGATCCGCAAGGAGGGTCCGCGCCAATCCGGAAATTACGCCTCGCCCGGGCATTTCACGCTGCATGAGGCTGATTTCGGCGGAAAGAATACCGTCGTCATGCGCATTCACCGAACCTTCGGTCTCGATTCCGATCTCGCCTTCAAGGTTCTCGAACGCCCCGCACTCGGTTCTATCCGCCTCTTCGATCGCGCCGGTGCGAACGCGGAGCTTGTCCATCTCGCCGGCAATCACGAGGCGGCGGTGGCCTGGCTGAAAGAGCATGGATACCCGAATGCCATCCTCGAAGAGGTGACCGCCGACGAGGTCGCGGCGGCTCATGTCGAAGGGAGGGTTGCCGCATGAGCACGCCCGATCTTCAACACGACAGGGTTCCTACCGCCGACGACTCCGCGGTGAAATTCGGCGTCAGCGCGGACGGCTTTCCGGTCGCCCGGATCGCCGATACCTTCCTGGCAATGGTGCCGGCGCGCGATGGCGCCAGCTTCCTCGCGAGCGCCTGGCGCCTCACTCGCCCGCTGTCAGAGCTGACGCGGGAGGATTTCCACGGTCACGAAGGGCGCCTCGAAGATGAGACAGCGTTCCGCGCGCGCGTGTTCGAGACCGCGCGGCACAGCCATGAACTATCCGCGCTCGGGCGGATCCAGAGCCGCATGGCAGCGACTACGCCATGGGGTCTGTCGCAGCTCGCGACGATCTACGCCGAGGGGATCGTCTCCCATATGACCGCCGGTCATGGCGGGTTTCATCTGTCGGCCGAACGGAATGCCCGCGTCCTTCCGATGCTGCGAAAGTCCTTGCCCTGGTACGAGGAGGACGCAGAATGGGCGATTGTCGCCCTCACCTTCCCAGATCTCTTCACGTCCTACGAGCGCAAATGTGCCGATGAGACGATCCGCAATAGCTGGCCGTCCGCCTGGGAGGCGATCCACGGCCGCGAACTCCAGCCCGGCCAATCCTGGACAAAGGACCGGGAAGCCTTCGAGCGCAAGCATGCCGGCGACTGGATCGTGATCTCCGCGATCTTTTCCAGCCGCCATGCCGACATGACGGAGGTCATCGCCACGCGAGGCGGCCGGCGCGATGGGCGGGTGGAGGAGATGCGCTTTCTCGTGCCCCGCGCCGAGTATGCCGCGCGCGACCGCTTCGGTTTCGTCATCGATCCTGACCGTCATAATCCCTGTGACGGTCCTTCCAGTTTTGTGGGGTGGCAAGGGAGGGATGCGTGATGGCTGCAATGCCAATCCACCATGCGCAACTGGCGCGTATGGAAGAAGCGCGGCGGCAGACGCAGCGCCAGCTCGAACTGATCGATCGCCAGGTCTTGCGCCGGATAACATCGATCCTGCCACAGCTCGCGCGCCGGCAAACCGGATATCGGCGCGGAAAGGCGCCGGATACGGGCTTCTTCCTCGAACGTTATCGCAACAATCTCGCCGCCCTGACAGCGGAGCGTCAGCCGGAAGTTGACGCGCTGACACGAAAGTTGGCTCGGCAGGATGCAGCGATAGCCGCCTTTCGCAAACGGTTCGAACCCGTTGGCGACGCGGCTCAGCCACGAGCGGAGGTCTAGCGACATGGGTACGATCGGAGACCTCGAACGGAGCGCCGGCATTGGGCCATCGTCCGCGGAACGCACCGCGTTCTGGCAGCAGTTCCACCACCTCAACGGAAAGGCGTGCCTCGACGCGGGCGTTGCGGAGCTTAAACGAATGATCGCCGCGAGGGAGGAACAGGCTGACGTTGCCTCGAGTAAGCAGCGCGCTGTTCCGAAGCGCGAAAGACTTCCTCCTTTGAGCGGTGAACAGGAAGCCGCGCTCCAGGCCTATGCCGCAAGACACGGGCGTCGCTGGAAGAGCATCCTGAACAACGTCTGGATGGGTGGCGCGCCCTATGACGATGGCGGGACACTCCGCGGTCTTCGAAACACGCACGGTCCGAGCTGGCTGCAATATTATCGGCTGCCCAAGCCGAAACCCTCGGCCGAGACCATCATCGCGCCAATTGAGCGTGCGGCGAGTTCGGGAAGTGACGACGTATAGCGTCCCGGCAGCCATCTTCCTTTCAGTACCTGGTTGGACCAGACCCCGTGCCGATTTGCCCTTCGGTTTTGCTGCGGTCTGAACCAGCGGCCGTTCGCTTCAAGGCCGCTATCCGCGCCGCCCGGCGGCCGGAGGCGCCGTCCCTCACGGAGCAGGCTTGCGGGCCTCGCAGGGCAGGATGCCCCGCTTGCCCGCAAACCGGCTCCGCTCAGCCTGTCGTCTCCGGACCTTGAAGCGCCCGTCTTCCGCCGGTTCGGGGCGACCGCACCGAAGGGCAAATCGGCACGGGGCCGGAGCCGCTTCGAGGTTGAAAGGAAGAAATCATGGCAAAGCCCGCTACCTCCCCTCGTCAATCCGCTCGCGTCGTGGCTCTGCGCAAAGGCGCAACCGTCGAAATGGTCCGGCTCACATGCCCCGACAGTGCCCAGGCGCTGAAGATCGCCGAGAGCTTCGGAACCGCGATCGTCGACAGCGACGGAATCCGCGATCTCCATGAGCGTCTGATCTCCGAGACGGCCGATGCTCTGAGCGATGGTCTCGGCGAAAAGGCCATGCAGATCCATCTGCAGCGGATCGTCGGCGCCTTCGTCGGCTCGGCGCACGGCGCAGGCCAATTCTATAGCCGCGCCGTCACCGAGGCACGCGATGCCACGGCCAAGGCTGCCAACGACGCCCGCGACGAGGACCTCGACGGCCCTGTCGGCTACGACAGTGCTGCCCAGCGCAGACGCGAGTTTGCCGCCGACATGGGCGTGCAGGCTCATGCGCTTCGGGTGGCCGCGGAGGGCGCCGTTGCAGCCTACAAGCAAATCGTCGGTGAGGCCTGGAAACCCTTCGATCGGCCCGTCGAAAACCCAGGTCACTCTCTTGATCGCAAGGCGGCCGAAGCACAGATGTCGGCCTTCGACTGAGCGCTTTCGGGCGGGGCTCCGGCCCCGCCTTTTTCCATGTCGGGAAGCAAGCGTGCCTACGGCCTTGGAAAAGGTCGCCCGATGATCTACATTATTTTCGAGATTTATCTACATGGAGACGACCCATGCCGATCAACGTCAACAATCCGGAAGCGGACGCGCTGACGCGCAAGTTCGCCGAAATGGCCGGCGTCGGCATTACCGACGCCATCGTCATTGCCATGCGGGAGGCGATCGAGCGTCGCAATCGCGCGGAGACGCCACTGCAGACTGCTGCGCGGCTGCGGGAAAAGCATGGGGTCGCGATGAGCGACGACGTCCGCAAGCCTCTTCCTCCTGAAGCCTTCGACGAAATGTGGGATGACGCCTGATGTTCGTCGATGCCTGCGCCATCATCGCGCTTCTCTCTGATGAGCCGGAAGCGGCGCGCGTCTCCGACGCCGTTGCTTCTGCCAGACATCCCTTCACATCTCCGGTCGCCATTCTCGAAACAGTCCTCGGCCTTGCACGGCCCGACAAGTTCAATCTTCCAGTGCCCGCGGTCGAAACGATCGTGATGGAATTCCTCGAAGCGCGGGAAATCGAGATTCGCGATCTTCCGCCCGCATCCGAGACGACGAGGCTCGCCCTTGTCGCTGCTCACCGCTATCGCAGCGGCCGCCATGGCCTGAACCTCGGCGATTGCCTGCATTATGCCTGTGCCAAATTCCATGGCGTGCCGATCCTCGCCACTGCGGATGAGTTCAGGTCGACCGACCTCGAAACAATTCCTTGAATCTCCTGAAGCAGTGACGCCGAGATCGGCCCGTCGCGAACCCGTCCGGCTTTTGGTCCTGGCGGAGCGAGGCGTTCGGGCAACGGCTTCGCCGTCCTCCACGTCCGTTCCGGCCTTTCGGTGCCCTCACCCCTTTCCGCTCCGCACTTTGGACCGCCGTGACGGGGTCGCGATCGGCGCGACCTCCTTGAATTGGAGGTTTGAAATGAGCAGGAAGGACGAAGGCCAGCGGGCCGACATCTACACGCGGATCACTGACAAGATCATCGAGGATCTGGAGAAAGGAGTTCGCCCATGGATGAAGCCATGGAACGCCGCGAACACGAACGGTCGTATCACCCGGCCGCTTCGCCACAACGGTCAGCCCTATTCCGGCATGAATGTGCTGCTGCTTTGGTCGGAGGGCCTGGCCCGTGGATATTCCTCGCCGATGTGGATGACATTCAAGCAGGCGCTTGAACTGGGATCGGCCGTGCGGAAGGGCGAGACCGGCTCGACCGTCGTGTTCGCGAGCCGCTTCACGAAGTCGGAGACCGACCGCAACGGCAACGATGTCGATCGGGAAATTCCCTTTCTGAAGGCGTACTTCGTCTTCAACGTTGACCAGATCGACGGTCTGCCGGACCACTATTACCATCGGCCGACACCGGTCCTCGATCCGATTGAGCGGATCGAGATTGCCGATCGCTTCTTCCGCGACACTGGCGCCGTCATCCGGCATGGCGGATCGCAGGCATATTATTCGCCGGTGACCGACCACATCCAGATGCCGCCGTTCGAGACCTTCCGGGATGTGGAGTCCTACTACGCGACCCTTGGACATGAGGAAATTCATTGGGTTGGAGCCAAAGATCGTCTTGATCGCGATCTGTCGCGCTACGCGAAGGACCGGACGGAGCGCGCCCGCGAGGAATTGATTGCCGAACTCGGCAGCTGCTTTCTCTGCGCGGACCTCGGGATTGCTCCAGAGCTGGAGCCGCGACCGGATCACGCCTCTTACCTTCAGTCGTGGCTCACCGTTCTCTCAAATGACAAGTGGGCGATCTTTCAGGCGGCAGCGCATGCGCAGCGTGCAGTCAGCTATCTTCACGGTCTGCAGCCGTCCGCGGAAGGTGCCGACAAGGCGGCGGCATAGGCGTGCTTTGAATCAGGGACGGTCGCCAGTACCGACGGCCGTCTCTCTGATTGGCTCTGGTTCGGTTTGCGGATGCTGGTTCAGGGTGAGGTCCAACGTGCCCCAGATCGATGACTTCGTGGCATCGGACTTGGGTTTGCGAGACGGCTTCCTCTCGACGATGAACGGTTTTGTCTGCTGACGCATAAATCCTCCTGGGCGACGAATCGCGCCTGAACGATATCGCGCACGCCACCGAACACAACAGGCTGTCATTCCAAGTTTCATACCGACGGTTTCGACGGCATGCCGTCGCCATTCGCGACAAAAGGATTCCCACCCTCCCCCGCCTGTCCAGGTTGTTTGTAAGGAAAACACTTCGCCACATGGGTTGTTGCGGAATGCTGCGTCGCACAAATATAGGATGCGAGGATATCAACTGGAAGGGGCAGGCTGTGGAAAAATACGTGGGCGCGAAGCTGCATGGCATTCGAGTGACCGACGCAAAGCTGAACTACCACGGCTCGATCACGATCGATGCGGACTTCTGCCGGGAGGTCGGTCTGAAACCGCTGGAATATGTGGAAATCTGGAACAAGATGTCCGGAGCAAGGATCAGCACTTACGTGCTCTACGGTGATCCGGGCTCCAGGTGCTGCATTCTTAACGGTGCGGCCGCTCGCACGTGCCAGCAAGGCGATGAGATTATCATCGCGTCCAGCGTCTTTTGCGAAATCGATGACATCATCAAGCTCAAGCCACGCGTGCTGGTCTTCGGAGAAAACAATGAAATCGTCGACAGGATCACCTACGAGGTCTTTCGCCGTGCAGACAATTCTCTCGACATGGCCGTGAGCTCCGAGCTGCCCGACAACAGCTACGGATTTCCGGCCTCCATTTCCGGATAGCCTGATGCAGTCGGACGGCGTCCCTGGACGTTTGCCGATGTGGATTGCCACGACACCGTTTTCGCCTATTGCCGTTGCCCTTCAGGGGAGCCATTGTCCCGTCCCTTTACCTGACGTTAGCGGCGCTCCATTTGCGGGCTCGATGAGGCATGTCTGACCGGAGAGCGGCGTCGCCTCGATCGTCCTCCCGCAACGGCCATTCGAAACTTTCTTCCCCTGCCGACTTCGTCGCCATTCCTCGCGCGACAACAAAGTTGCTCCCGGCCGCCCTCCATTTCATTTCGGCCCTCTGGGTGCGGTCCGATCGTCCCCGGTCCTTGCGACAGCCATCGAGGCCGCAATGGAGCGGCCCGAAACAGCAAAAGGAACTTGGACAATGGCTACCATCGGCACCTTCACCTCCACCGAAAACGGCTTCTCCGGCTCGATCCGCACCCTCGCCCTCAACGTCAAGGCCCGCATCGCCCGCGTCGAAAACCCCTCCGACAAGGGGCCGCACTTCCGCATCTACGCCGGCAACGTCGAGCTCGGCGCCGCCTGGCAGAAGACCTCCGAGCAGGGCCGCGACTATCTCTCGGTCAAGCTCGACGACCCGAGCTTCCCCGCCCCGATCTACGCAACGCTGGCCGAAGTCGAAGGCGAAGATGGCCTGCAGCTGATCTGGTCACGCCCCAACCGCGACTGAGGTTCTCGAGGCTCCGCCGATCCGGCGGAGCCTCTCCCGCCAAAGTGAGAAGCCGGCACCAGGCATCGAGCCAGGTTCCGGCTTTTTGGTGCCATGCGGAAACGGGGATAGCCGCTCAGATTTCCTGATGGTGCCGGGCCGGGCCGACGGCATCAAGGACGAGCGGTTAACCCCCAAATTTCAGGCCCGGTCCTGCGGCCCGATCCAGAAATTCGGCTCCCCCACTCGCCGCCTCCGGCGGTCGCTATCGCGATCCCTGACCCCGCCATCCCGTCCCGCCCTGCGAGCTCGTCTTTCACGAACTCAAGGAGATGAGATCATGACGATCGAACAGCACATCGAAGAACTGCGGGCCGAGCTGAACAACGCATGCGACGCGGCCGAGCGCCGCCAGATCGAGGGCGAGCTTGAACTTGCACGGGCCGAGCTCGCCGTGCAACTGGCCGAGCAGGTCGGCACCATCAAGGCCGAGCCGCCCTTCTGAGGCGGCTTCTCTTCTCATTTCAGAGCCGAGCTTCGTCGGCGATCACCGTCTCCGATTCCAGCGCTTTCCGCCCGAGGAACAACCGCGCCATCGCATCTCTCCTTTCGACACAGCTGTCATCTACGTCAGGGGATGTTGCAGTCCTCGCGTCACGCCGCAACCTTGCGCCACCAGAATTTTCCCCACCGCATGCGGCTCCTCGCCCAGTCAAAATTCAGGCGGCTCCAGGTTCTCCGCTCGCGCTTCGACCGTTCCGGTGCGGCCCTCCTCCGAGGTCTGCTTTCGATCCCCGCGATATCAGCAATTCGAAAGGAGAACCTACCATGCAACAACTCGCAAAGTTCCTTGCAGCCACCGGCCGCCGGCTCGGTAATCTCGGGAGAGTGATCTGTCACTTCTTCCGCAAGGGAAAGCTCGGGCTGAAGCTCGCGATCAAGATTCCGTTCTTCGTCGAGATCGAGCTCAACTTCGAGACCGACTGGAATAGGCGCGAATGACGCGCCATGGCCGCCCTCGGCGGCCCTTTTCCTTCGTTCCGGCTCGGGCGTCATCGTTGGTCAGCTGAGAGGACGCTGGGCAAAAGTCCTCGGTCGATAGCCGCGAGCTCGCTTCTGCCGCGTCAGGTCGAGGAACAGTCTGACCGCTTCTTCCTCCCGCCCGAAATGGTGCACCATCATTTGTCCAGAGGTCCCGATCCGCCCCCAGCGTCGCGTCAGGCAGGTTTCCCCGAAAAGCGATATGGAAATCTGCATGGCGTAAAAGCGGGCCATGTTCTTCGCCGTGTCGGTTCGCTCGATGTAGAGCTGGTAAGGTTGCGTGACCATGTTCGCAGAGTCGCCGATCCGTGCCCGAGCGTCCAACGACAGTTTTGAATCGTTCGAGGCCAACCGATTCATTGCGGTGATGTTTCTCAAAACCTGAGCGATTGTCTGGGCGAGTCGGCGCAGCCGCACGGCTCTAGTCGCTGTGGCTCCCGGAGCCCAGTCGGTCTCCGCGCATTCGCGTGACGATCCTCTCGCGGATGGCACAGGGCCAACCTCGCGCGATCAGTTGCAGTATCCCGAGCGCTCCGGACATGGCCGTGCAAGTCATCCGAGAGTGGATCCGACGACTTCATTCAAACTTTAATTTAATTTTCATTCTCTCTGAATAATTATTATTGCAATCAGGTTCAACTAGGCAAAGCACCTGCGGATCAGGCACTGCAGCGCAATGAGAGAAAGTCAGAGACATGGCAGAAATTATCGACTTCCCCTTGGAGCGCAGCCTCAGCACCGAACAACGTGCACTGATCGACCAGATGGAAGAAGAAGGCGGCCGCTTTCTCAAGGCGACGGAGAGCCTGCTTGGCGTCCTGCGGCAAGCTGAACGTACGCAGAAGGCAATTCTCGCCTACCAAGCCGAGATCAAAGGCCGGAGCGGAGGAACGGCGCAGGTAGCCAGTCGCGAAGCGGGCGACGGTTCCGCAGCTGGCGACTATCGCGGCAGCACTATCCGATATGCATCCGATGACTGAAGTTTTTCGAGTGGGTGACGATCGTCGCCATCGTGGCCATACGTGAGGGGACAGACCGTGCTTGGGTTCGCAAAACAAAAACAATATGCTCTCCTCTTGGGAGCAGCACTCCTCCTTGGCCACAGCGCAAGAGCGCAAGACATAGACTTGATGAACGGGGTGGTAGCCCGCCCTGGTGACAAGGACACAATACCCGCAGAAAAATTCAAGAAGGCGAGCCCCTGGAAAATCGGGATGAGCCACTTTGGCGTCAACGCCAACACATGGGCTGCCCAAATGGCCGCTGAATCGCAAGCCGCTGCCAAGAGTGATCCGCGCATTTCTCAGTTCGTGCTGCTCGACGCCAATCTCAGCCAGGCCAAGCAGATCGCCGATATCGATGAGCTGATCGCCCAGAAGGTCGATGCCATCATCGTGACACCGGTCTCTCCGACCTCCGCAGATGCTGGTATCGAAAAAGCGGTCAATGCCGGCATTCCCGTCATCGTCCATACGGGCCTTACCAAAACCGACAAATTCACCGTCGATATTCAAGGCGGCGGCGAGAACTTCGGAAAGGTCTCGGGAGAGTTCCTGGTCAAGGAACTCGGAGGCAAGGGCAATATCTGGGTCCTGCGCGGACTGCCGACTCATCCCGAAGACATCAACCGCTACAAGGGCCTGCTCGAAGCCATCAAGGGCACCGATATCAAGATCGTGGCCGAAGATGCCGGTCTCTGGTCGTATGATTACGGCCACAAGGTTTGCGAGACCTTCTATCTCGAAAACCCGAAGGTCGACGGCATCTGGTCATCGGGCGCCGACATGAGCCGCGCCTGCATGGATGTCTTCCAGCAATATGGCGCGAAGGTTCCGCCGATCACCGGTGAGGTGAACAACGGATTTCTCCAGAAATGGATCGACAGCGGGGTTGATGCCATCGCCACCGAATACGGGCCGGAACAAGGGGCCGCAGCTGTTCGCGCTGCCGTCGCGCTGCTCGATGGCAAAGCCATTCACAAACGCTATGTCTATGAGCCCGACGGCTGGGACATCCAGAAGGCAAAGGCGAATTACCGCGCTGACCTGTCGGAGAAGTTCTGGATGCCAAGCAGCCTGACCGACACCGATCTTAAGGCCCTGTACGGCAAGTAAGACAAATGCCTGCCCCGCGTTACCGCGGCTCGATGAACGTCAGAAGTCGATGTCATCACGAAACTATTCGAACCACCCCAGCGAGCGTGGCGTGATCAAAGCGCCCACTGTCGCCCCGAATCCAAGGAGCCGTCTTCGATGACACCAGCAACAGCGAAATCCAACGACCGACGTAATTTCGGGATCGCCGGACGCTTGACGGCGGCATTTGTCGGCATTGCTGCCCTCGCCGCCATCGCCGGCGCCTCCTCGTCCTGGTATTCGATGAAAAGTTCCGGCATCGTCAAGGAACTCGGCGATCGAACCCTCCCAACCGTCACCGAATCCCTCGCCTTCGCGCAAGAAAGCGCCATCCTTCTCGCAGAGGCGCCCAATCTCGTCTATGAGCCGGATCTCGCTTCGCTCGACGCAAGTTCGAAGCGCCTGGAAGCCATCCTCGCCGGTCAAAGCGGTCGACTGACGGCTTTGCGCGACCTTGGCGTGGCGCCGGAACTGCTCGATTCGGTCGAGAAGACGAGCCAAAGCCTCGAACCAAAGCTCAATCAGCTGACAGCCATATCTTCCGACCGGATCAAGGCGAAATTCCGCATGCAGGAGGGCGTGGCTCGCGCTCTGTCCCGTTACAAGTCCCTGGCGTCAATGCTCCGCAACGCGCAGGTCGGAGCGGTGGACAGCAGTATCGAGCGATCGCGTGCCCTGACCGATCTCCAGATGGCGGCCGCCGAGATATCGACACTGATATCGGCGATACCGGATGCGTCAGACACCGAACTGGCCGCAGTCAAGGATCAATATGATGCGACTGGCAAGGAGATTGACAGCATCCTCGCGCGGCTGAAAGCTTCAGGCGGTAGTGCTGCGATGCAACAGCTTGTCACGGCTCTCCAGAATGAGGGTGGAGGTCCTGAAGGCCTGTTTGCGCTTCGATCCGCCCAGGCCAAGGTCAACGGTCAGATCGCAGATATGCTGAATGATCTGACGGTGACCTCCATCATCCTTGGCGTCGACGTCAAATTGATCGCGGCGAAGGAAAAGCAGGCCGCCCGAAATGCTGCGGAATTGTCTCGGGGGATGACCCAGCAGACTGTCGCCGTCAATGCGGCAACGAGCTTTCTGGTGATTGCAGCCGCGCTTGCCGCCCTGTTCTACGTCCGGCGTTTCGTGACGCGGCGGCTGATCAGGCTTGCGACGGTCATGGGCCGTATCGCCTCCGGTGATCATTCCACTCAGGTTCCCATGTCCGGTCGCGACGAGATAACGGACATGGCCGGCGCTGTCGAAGTGTTCCGCGCCAATGCGGTCGCCAATATTCGCCTCGAGCAGGAAGCGGAAGAACAGCGAAACCTGACGGAAGACGATCGTCGCCGTAAGGCTGAAAGCGATCGCCTCCGGGCAGAAGCCATGGCCCAAGCCACCCAAGGTCTCGGCAAAGGGCTCAAGCACCTTTCTGCGGGTGATTTGACGTTCCGTCTCTCCGAGCCCTTCGCGGATGAATTCGAGACGCTGCGCGCCGATTTCAATGGCGCGGCCGGCCAGCTTGCCGAGACGCTGCGCTCCGTCGCCGACGCGGCCAACGCCATCGATAGCGGCAGCCGCGAGGTTAGCATCAGCGCCGATGATCTCTCCAAGCGCACCGAGCAGCAGGCCGCGTCGCTGGAAGAAACGGCGGCGGCGCTCGACCAGATCACCGTGAATGTCGCCAATTCTTCCAAGCGGGCCGACGAAGCCCGCAGGATCGCCGCCCAGGCCAATACCAGTGCCTCCCAATCCGGCCAAGTGGTGGCGAGTGCTGTCGACGCCATGGAGAAGATCGAGCAATCGTCGAAGCAGGTCTCCAACATCATCGGCGTCATCGACGAAATCGCGTTCCAGACCAATCTACTTGCGCTCAATGCCGGCGTCGAAGCGGCCCGTGCCGGCGAGGCCGGCAAAGGCTTCGCGGTTGTTGCACAGGAAGTGCGTGAACTCGCGCAACGCTCCGCCAAGGCCGCCAGAGAGATCAAGGAGCTGATCCGCAACTCCTCCGTCGAGGTGGAGAATGGCGTGAAGCTCGTCAGCGAGACCGGGACTGCCCTGAAAACCATCGAGGGCTACATCGTCACCGTCAACCAGCATATGGACTCGATCGCGACATCGGCCCGGGAACAATCGGTCGGTCTCGCGGAGGTGAATACCGCCGTCAACCAGATGGATCAGGTCACGCAGCAGAATGCGGCCATGGTCGAGGAGAGCAATGCGGCGAGCGCGACCCTTGCCGGTGAAGCAGGACGGCTTCGCGACCTGATCAGCCAGTTCCAGTTTGGCGAAGCCATGCGCCGGCCGGCGTCCCTCACCGAGGCGAGCCCATCCAGCCGGCCGGTCGCATCGCCCGCGCGCCGGATCGTCGGCGCCGTCGCCAAGGCCTTTTCCGGCAACGCCGCCGTCAAGCAGACCTGGGAAGAGTTCTGAGCGGAGCTGAAGGTGCACTGACTGAAGGTCTTTTGGCCATCAGAGCTGGCAAGCGGTCGCGTCCTTTTCAGGACGCGGTCCTATCTCTCTCTGACGTCCTATCTTGCACCCGCCGTTCCGGCGTCAATGACATCGCGGCCCCTCCAATTTTCCCCGCACCGCAAGCGGCACAGAGAAAGTCGGTTCCTCCGCTCGCCGCACGGCGGCCGCGTTCAGCGGTCCCTGACCCCTCACGGACTTCGGTGCGGACACTTTTCGCCAGAAAACGAAAAGGAGACCCTGATGACACAGCATCACATCACACAGCCGGTTAGCGAAGAGCGGAAACTTGCGGATCAGCAGCCGACCGGGCTTGAACATCTGCGCAGCAGTTTCGATGCTGAAGTGCACCTTCCCGCCGATATCTCGCGCGAGTTTCTGTCTGCGGCGCTGCTTTGGGCCATCGACAACAAGGTCGATTTCGGTTTGTTCCACGAGCCCGGAAAGATCATCATCGCGCACTTCGGTGGTGATGAGATCTACCTCCCCTCCCGGTGGTCCGACAAACGATGGCACATCGGCCTTGAGGACAAGGAGCCTTTCGACCCGGGCGATTGAAGCCCAGACCAGAGGCGGCTTACCGCCTCTGGTCTTTGCCTTTCGCTTGAGCCGTTCCTGCCGGATCGACCAGCCGAGCCGGCTATGATCCCAAGCCCCATCTCTCTCTCCTGACAGCGGACGATGATGATGGTTGTCATTTCCCCTGGCACCAGCCATGTCGCGCGCCATCCCATGGCCGGGCAAGGCCTTCCTTGATCAAAACATCGCCCAGAGAATTGCCCGCACGCGATACGGTTCGAAGTTTACGTCCATACTTGTCCTCGTCGCGGAAGCCGGCCGACAGCGAAAACTTTCCGGCGTTGAGCAGCGTTAGTAGTCGCGACTTTGCCGCTTCACCTTTGATCCGTTCAGCTTCGCAGCGGGGCGGGCTGAGTTCGGGCGTATCGATGTCGGCGATGCGGATTTTCTTGCCCTCGAACCAGAAGGTGTCGCCGTCGACGACGCAGTTCGTGCGATGGCTGTCGCCGCAGATCACGAACGACGCCGATTGGCTGTCTTGCGCAGGCGCTTTGACGAAAGCCGCAGCGATGTCGAGATGGCCATTGCGATCAAGATAGAGCCAGCCCGCGGCGCCGATCACCACGGCCCAGACAATCGCGGTCGGAAAGCCTCGGCCGCGATCGTGACCATGACGACGCGGCGTCGATCGCGAGTCATTAATGCCGGGACGGTCGTTGGCGACCTTCCGATTTTTCCTGAACGGGATGACGTTCTTTTGCGCCAAGCTTTTCATTCCTCTTCGGCGGCAGAGGTTACAGCCGGTTTGGTTTCATAGGCGTTTACCGCAGACGCCGAATTCGAACCTTCCTTCTCCCTTCCGCCCATCGAATGAAACCGGTTCTCGCCGACGCAGGCTCTCATATCGTTGCGCCGGAACCAGATGGCGCGCCCGCATCTGAGCGGTGCATTGCCGGCCGTGAACACGATCTGCTCGTCGGCCCGCATGCGCAGAACCTCATGCGGCTGGATAAGCGGTCTGGCGGCAAGCTGCTTCGAGCGTGTTCGCGATGATCCCCTTGCCTGGGAACTGCGGCTGACCTGGTCGATCTCGACCGTGGTCATGCCGCAACGTTTCGAGATGTAGTCGGCGGTCTCGGGATCGTTAATTGCGGCGAACGAGATCCAGCTGGCACTCTCGAACCACTTGCTTGCCGCGTCGCGGCCGCCATAGGTTTCGCGCATCTGGCCGATCGACTGATAGATCATCGTCAGCGTGATTCCGTATTTGCGGCCGGCGTCGCGCGCAGTCTCGAGGATCCGCATGTAACCGAGGCGGGCGACCTCATCGAGAAGAAACAGCGCGCGCCCTTCAAGCTTTCCGTCGCGATTATAGATCGCGTTGAGAAGCGAGCCGATGACGACACGCGCAAGACCGGAATGAGTCTCCAACGTCTTGAGGTCGATGTTGATGAAGACGTCGGTATTTCCCGCGGCGATGTCGCTGGTCGAGAATTTCCGTCCGGACACCAGGGCGGCATAATTCGGATAGGAAAGCCAATGCGTTTCCTTGACCGCATTGGCATAGACGCCGGAGAAGGTTTCCGGCGTCATATTGACGAAGGCAGCGACGTTCTCCTTCACGAAATCCGAACCCGAATTGTCGTAGATGTCCTGCAGGCGCTTGCGCAAGGTCGGTTCCGGCTCCGACAGGTTCATGCGCACCCGGCGAAGCGTCTGGTCCTTCTCGTCCATGTGACCGGACAGGCAGACATCGGCGATGAGCGCGGTGAGCAACTGCAGGGCTGACGCGCGAAAGAAGTCGTCACGGACACCGCGCGCGCCGCCGCTGTCGCTCATGATCCACGATGCGACAGAGGCAATATCCTCTTCCTTCGTTCCGCCGAAACGGCCGACCCAGTCCAGCACGTTGAAGCCCATGTCCGACTTCCTCGGGTCGAGGACGAACACGTCCCTTCCCGCTCCGCCGCGATGCGCGGAGACCATCGGGGCGACCTCGTTCGACGGATCGAGCACGATCAGCGTGCCGCCCCATTTGAGTGCCGTCGGGATGGTCACCGACGTCGTCTTGAAACCACCGGACCCCGCAAAGACGATCCCGTGCGACGAGCCGAATGAGCCATCGAAGCACAGCAACGGCGACTTGCCGCCGGCGCCCCAGGTCTCCGCGCTATCGGCTCGAAATGCCAATGCCGCGACGCTGTCCTTGTCGACCCGATAGCGCTCGCCGATGACGATGCCGCCGGAATCGGAAAACAGCTTCGCCGCCTCTGGCGGCTTCATCCAGTCGGCTTCGCCATGCAGTGCCCTCTTGCCCTGAATGCGCTTTGGCTCGGCCCTTGCGAATGCCGCATTGCCGATGAACGCAACGCGGAGTGCGAAGCAGGCACACATGAACGCTGCGCCTACTCCAATCGACGTTGCCGGATCGAGATAGGCGAAGACCGTCTTGCCGGTTGGCAGCGTCTTCGTGAAAGCGGCAAGGCGTATGGTTTCGCGGGTAGCCGCGATCAGGATCGTTCCACTGCATCCCGCAACGACGCCCCAGCCTGCCTGCTTGATGCTGATCGCGCCGGCACTTGCGAACAAGAACACGATACCGATCGCCGCGCTGGCGACATAGGGCAGCGCGATGCCCGCACGCCCCCATGCCAAGCGTGCGGCCTCGGTCTTCCCGAAGCCGGAAATCCACTGCTCGATCCCCGTCATCCCGATGACGACCAGGATCATCAGCGCCGCCGGCCCGACGACGAGCGCAATCCTATTGATCGTCATTGCCAAAGGCCTCCGCGCCGATTGCCGTGAGCCTGGATCGCTCGCCCTCATCACCCTTGATTCGGCGGGCGACATCGATCAGCGCGCCCAGCAACAGCGCGCGCTTCTCGTAACGCAGCCCGGCCTTGACGATCAGGCCGCCGAGCTCGATCTTTTCCCGCGTTTCCTTCTTGCGGGCGTCGGATGTCATCGTCCTCGCCATACGCTCAAGCCTCGCCAGTGCTGCCCGCGCCCGCACCAGAGGAGTCCGCCGGCGTCGACGTTGCGCCGCTGCTATCGCCGGCACCCTTTTTCCCTCCGTTCGTAGCGCCCTTCCCTCCCCCTTGGCCTCCGCGAAACCGCGTCGCCACTTCCTCGAAAGCGGCCTGCAGCTCCCCTTCCTCAATCTCGATCTCGCCAAGGCCGGCCTTGAGCGCGATCCGGCCGATCCGCTCGGCTTCTCTTGTCTCGGCGACCTTGAGCTGCTCCTGCAACTTGGCGATTTCGTCGCGGATTTTCGAGGCAGGTTTTTTCATGTCCGATCGTCTCCATGGCTGAGAAAGCTTGTCTTTCGAAGCCAGTCTTTCCGAACGGAGTGCGGAACGCACTACTGTGAATCCTACAATCGCCAAGGGCGATTCTTTGGTGAATGATCCCGGCCGTTCCGAAGGAGCGGCTTCCAAGGGCGCAATTATACGTCGCTCACGCGACGCCCTTGCTTGGTCCGGCCTCCCGCTCCCGACGAACCCGTTGATTTCGTTTGCAACCGGGAAAGAACTCCGCCGTGGCCGTCCCCCATTTCTCCGTCAGCGTCGTCGCCCGCGGCTCCGGCCGCAGCGCTGTCCTGTCGGCGGCCTACCGGCACTG
This sequence comes from Rhizobium rhizogenes, assembly GCF_002005205.3. Next base: position 51,226 of record NZ_CP019703.3, read on the forward strand.
CGCGAAAATGGAATACGAGCGGGAAGCGCGAACGATCGATTACACCCGCAAGCTGGGGCTGTTGCACGAAGAGTTTGTGATTCCGGCAGACTCGCCCGAATGGGTGCGCAGCATGATTGCAGATCGCTCAGTCGCGGGAGCATCCGAAGCCTTCTGGAACAAGGTGGAGGCATTCGAGAAGCGATCCGATGCGCAGCTCGCCAAGGATGTCACCATTGCCCTGCCGCTCGAGCTGACATCCGAGCAGAATATCGCTCTCATGCGCGACTTTGTGGAGAGGCACATCACGGCGAAGGGGATGGTCGCCGACTGGGTCTATCACGACGCCCCCGGCAATCCGCATGTCCACCTGATGACGACATTGCGGCCGCTCACCGAAGATGGGTTCGGTTCGAAGAAGGTCGCTGTGCTCGGTCGGGACGGCAAACCGATCCGCAATGATGCAGGCAAGATCGTCTATGACCTGTGGGCCGGTAGCACTGAGGACTTCAACGCTTTCCGCGACGGCTGGTTTGCCTGCCAGAACAAACATCTGGCGCTCGCCGGCCTCGATATTCGCATCGATGGCCGCTCCTTCGAAAAGCAGGGTATCGACCTCGAGCCGACCATTCACCTCGGCGTCGGCGCCAAAGCCATCGAGCGCAAGGCCGAGCAATCCGACGGGAAGCAGGAGACCGCGCCTCCCAAACTCGAACGCATCGAGCTTCAGGAAGCTCGTCGTAGCGAGAATGCACGCCGCATCCAGCGCCGCCCCGAGATCGTGCTTGAGCTGATCACGCGGGAGAAGAGCGTCTTCGACGAACGTGATGTTGCGAAGGTGTTGTATCGCTATATCGACGATGCCCGTCTCTTCCAAAGCCTGATGGTGAGGATTCTGCAGAGCCCGGAAGCGCTCAGGCTCGAGCGCGAGCGAATGAATCTTGCGACCGGGGTCCGAGAGCTGGCGAAATACACGACCCGGGAGATGATCCGGCTTGAAGCCGAGATGGCCAACCGCGCTATCTGGCTTTCCGCTCGCGCCTCCCATGGTGTCCGTGAGGCGGTGCTGCAGGCGACCTTTGCACGCCATTCTCGTCTATCGGATGAGCAGCGGACGGCGATCGAACATGTCGCCGGCGGAGAGAGGATCGCCGCCGTGATTGGTCGTGCCGGCGCCGGCAAGACGACGATGATGAAGGCTGCCCGTGAGGCGTGGGAAGCAGCCGGCTATCGTGTGGTCGGCATAGCACTGGCCGGCAAAGCAGCCGAGGGATTGGAGAAGGAAGCGGGCATCCCATCGCGCACGCTGTCGTCGTGGGAGCTTCGCTGGAACCAGGGTCGCAACCAGCTCGACAACAAGACTGTCATCGTACTCGACGAGGCCGGCATGGTGTCGTCACGGCAGATGGCGCTGTTGGTCGAGACGGTGACCAAGGCCGGCGCCAAACTTGTCCTCGTCGGCGATCCCGAACAACTCCAGCCGATCGAAGCGGGTGCCGCCTTTCGCGCCATTGCCGCTCGCATCGGCTATGCCGAACTCGAAACGATCTACCGTCAGCGCCAGCAATGGATGCGCGATGCCTCGCTCGATCTCGCTCGTGGCAATATCCGCAAGGCTGTCGACGCCTATACCGCTCATGGTCGAATGATTGGCTTGAGACTGAAGGACGAGGCGGTCGAGAGCCTGATCGCAGCGTGGGACCGCGACTACGACCCCTCGAAGACCAGCCTGATCCTCGCGCACCTTCGCCGTGATGTGCGAATGCTCAACGATATGGCGCGCGCCAAGTTGGTCGAACGCGGTGTCGTCGCAGAAGGATTTGCATTCAAGACGGAGGACGGACACCGCAAATTTGCGCCGGGAGATCAGATCGTGTTCCTCAAGAACGAGGGCAGCCTCGGCGTTAAGAACGGCATGCTCGCAAAGGTGCTCAAAGCCGCTCCTGGCCGGGTCGTCGCCGAGGTTGGTGAAGGAGAGCACCGCCGTCAGGTTACTATCGAGCAGCGCTTCTACAACAATCTCGATCACGGTTATGCCACGACGATCCACAAGAGCCAGGGGGCGACCGTCGACCGGGTGAAGGTGCTTGCGTCACTGTCGCTCGACCGGCATCTGACCTACGTCGCGATGACCCGCCATCGTGAAGATCTCGCCGTCTACTACGGCAGTCGCTCCTTCGCGAAATCCGGCGGCCTCATCCCGATCCTATCGCGCCGAAACGCCAAGGAGACGACCCTCGATTACGAGCAGGCGTCGTTCTATCGCCAGGCGCTGCGCTTCGCGGAAGCCCGGGGCCTGCACCTCATGAATGTCGCCCGGGCGGTCGCGCGCGATCGCCTGGAATGGACCATTCGGCAGAAACAGAAGCTGGTCGGCCTCGGCGCCCGTCTTGCCGCAATTGCAACGAAACTCGGTTTCGTCGGCAACTTCAAAAACTCCCCAATCCAGAACCCGATCAAGGAGGCCAAGCCCATGGTGTCAGGCATCACCACCTTCCCTAAATCGTTCGAGCAGGCTGTCGAGGACAAGCTCGCCGCCGACCCCGGCCTCAAGAAACAATGGGAGGACGTCTCGACCCGCTTCCACCTCGTCTACGCGCAGCCGGAGGCTGCCTTCAAGGCAATCAATGTCGACGCGATGGTCAAGGACCAATCGGTCGCGAAGTCCACTCTCGCGAAGGTCGCCGACGCCCCCGAAAGTTTCGGTACGCTAAAGGGCAAGCCCGGTCTTCTTGCCAGCCGTGCCGAGAAGCAGGACCGGGAAAAAGCCATCGCCAATGTCCCGGCACTTGGCCGCAATCTTGAACGCTATCTTCGTGAGCGGGCCGAGGCCGAATTGAAGCATGAGACGGAGGAGCGCGCGGTCCGGCTCAAGGTTTCGGTCGACATCCCTGCGCTCTCGCCAGCGGCCAAGCAGATGCTCGAACGCGTCCGCGATGCCATCGATCGCAACGATCTCCCTGCCGGCCTTGAATATGCGTTGGCCGACAAAATGGTGAAAGCTGAACTCGAAGGTTTCGCGAAGGCTGTGTCCGAGCGTTTCGGAGAACGGACCTTCCTGCCTCTCGCCGCGAAAGACACCAACGGCAAGGCCTTCGAGACCGTTACAGCGGGCATGACGGCTGGCCAGAAGGCTGAGGTCCAGTCTGCGTGGAATTCCATGCGGACGGTCCAGCAGCTTGCCGCTCATGAACGAACGACGGAGGCGCTTAAGCAGGCTGAGACACTGCGCCAGACGAAGAGCCAAGGGCTCTCCCTGAAATGACGGCGGCAGCTAGAGCGCGCCAGGCGATAACCGCGCAACAACGACGAGCGGCCGTGATCCTCTCGGCCACGACGTTGGCCGCTATCGTGCTGGTGGCGACTGCCCTCGCCGGCGGTTATCGCATCAATCTGACCCCGAGCGAGCCACTCGGCCTGTGGCGTATCGTTCCGCTCGGTCGCCCCGTTGCTGTCAGTGACCTAGTGTTCGTTTGCCCACCGGCAACCGCGGAAATGCGGGAGGCGCGAGCGCGCGACTATCTCCGTTCCGGTTCCTGCCCGGGTGGCGTCGCCCCGTTGATCAAGACGGTGATCGCCGTCGCAGGCCAGCATGTCGAAATCGGCGCCAGCGTGATTGTCGATGGGCGGGTGGTTGCCTCTTCCAGCCTCGCGCCACGAGACGGAAAGGGGCGGCCGCTGGCGCCGTTTCCGAGTGGCATCGTTCCGCCAGGACATCTCTTCCTGCATTCGGCGTTCCCGGGCTCCTTCGACTCCCGGTACTTCGGTCCGGTGCCCGCTTCAGGCATTCTCGGCCTAGCGCAGGAGATCCTCACCTATGCGCCGTGAGTTTCTTCGGGCGACGCAGCTGATAGTCGCTTCGATCGCGATCGGCGTGGTGGGCTGGAGCGGCCACGCGTTGCTTCTGCCCGTCGCCCTGGCGTTTCCCGTTCTTTGGTCGATGGCGCAAACGAGGGCGGTCGCGGCCCTTGTCTCGGCCAGCTATTTTCTGGCCGCATCTCGTGGCCTGCCGCAAGGCGTCGCTGCCTTCTATTCGTCTGATATCTGGCCGGGGCTGCTCCTCTGGCTGTGCGCGTCCTCGAGCTTCGTCGCCGTGCATACGGTCCTGTGGACCGGGATCGCCGGCATTCGTCCGTTCCGCTATCTCCTTGCGGCCGTCATCATGGCCGTCCCGCCGTTCGGCATCACGGGCTGGGCGCATCCTGTCACGGCCGCTGGAGTTTTGTTTCCGGGATGGGGATGGTGGGGACTGGGCTGGATGACAGCTGGCCTTGCGGGCCTCGTAACCCGCATATGGCCAGCTGTCGCCATCGCCTTGACCGGCTTTTGGCTATGGTCCGCCGCAATCTGGACCGACCCGAGACTACCGGAAGCCTGGCGCGGCGTCGATCTGGAAATGGGCGCTTCGCTTGGCCGCGACACCGGTCTTCGACGCCAGCATGACCTGATCGCAACGGTGCGCGACGCTGCCGGCGATGGCACCCGCTTTGTGGTGTTGCCAGAAAGTGCGCTCGGCTTCTGGACGCCGACCGTGGAGCGTCTATGGACGGGCGCACTTGCCGATGGCGATGCCACCGTCATCGCCGGCGCCGTGGTAGTCGACGCAGACGGCTACGACAATGTCCTCGTCTCGATCGACGGCAAGGGTCGCCGCATCCTTTATCGCGAACGCATGCCGGTTCCCGGCTCGATGTGGCAGCCATGGCGATCCTGGTTTGGGGAGAGCGGCGGCGCCCGGGCGGATTTCTTCGCGAACCCAATCGTCACTATCGGTGCCGGCCGGGCCGCACCACTGATCTGCTACGAGCAACTGATCGTTTGGCCGGTCCTGCAGTCGATGCTGCACGATCCGGACGCCATCCTCGCCGTCGGAAACGGCTGGTGGACCGAAGGCACGTCGATCATTGCCATACAGCGCGCCGCGACTACCGCCTGGGTAAAACTCTTCGCAAAGCCGCTCGTCATTGCCTTTAACACCTGAAAGGAGACACTATGCTGGACGCCGCCCTGATCAAAGAATGCGCCGACCCTTCCCTAAAACCCGCGATCGTCGAACGGTTCGTGGTATCAGCAGGCTCGGCTGATCCCCTCGCCGTCACCGTCAAATCCGGTGGCCGTTTGATCCTCGTGCCAAAAGCTGCGTCGGCTGACGAGGCGATGGTGATCGTGCGGCAATATGCTGGTCAGGCGGTGGTCCGCGTCGGTCTCACGCAGTTTCCCGCCGGCGTTGGCGTCAAGGAAGCGAGTGATCTCAAACCGGACCTCGTCGATGCCTGCCAGAACCTCCGCAAAGGCACGGCGATGTTCGCCAAGGTGCTCCGGATCGTCGCGAAATGGTATGGCAACCCGACGAGCAAAGATGTCTTCCCGCAGATCTTCGAGGATGCGGTCTACGCATGGAAGACCGGCGAGTTCGAGGGCGTCAGTGTGTTTCAGGCGGAGGATCCGGGAACGGCAGTTGAAGTGCCGCAGCAAAGCGAGGAGAAGATCCCCGACGAGGAAGAGAGCGCCGAACCGAAACCAGGAGAGCAAGAGCCTGAGACGGTGCAGGATGTTGGCCGAGCGGGGATGCGGATCGACCTCTCACACATTGGAGGCCAAAAATAGATTGACTTCGTTTCGCCGGGGGCAGCGAGGCGAGTATTGAGGTTCAAAGCAGAAAATTAGTGTAACTCAAATGCATGATATTAGTGTTTGTCGGAACGCCCCGCACGAACGTGGTGTTCGAGTTGATCAAAGCACCAGCACAGCCATCCACGAAAGAACGGCCGCGCGGAAATACGATTAGAGCAGATTCATGCCCGGCTGCGTCATAACGGGGCCTCAAGGGCAGCAACTAGCAGTCAGCACGCGCGCGTCTACTCATCTCGTCACAAGCACGGCAGGTTCGACGCCCAGTGCCTCTGCGATTTGGCCAAGGACGGTGACGGTCGCCGACATCTCGGCACGCTCGATTGCTCCGACATGGCGGACACTGAGGCCCGTACGGTGGGCCACTTCCTCCTGCGTCAATTGTTTGCCATGACGGATTCGACGCATATTGATCGCCATGACCTCCTTGAGATCCATGACGCGAGCGGAACCTGAATCGGAACTATTATTCCAGGAACTATAGTTCCGATTCGTCACGGCGCGTGATATTGCTCGTCCAGGCCGTCACAAGTTACCTTGGGATATAGGGTATATGAACTTCTGAAAGACAGGCCGTGCAGTTATGGCCTATGCGGTATAATGCTCACCAGGATTTGGCTTTCGAGCGGCAAATGAAGAAATTAAGGGGAAGCGGATGAAGGACGTGAACTTATCCGAGACAAAACACGAAACCAAACCGATGGGATCCTGTTTACGTTCAATGGAAAAATCAGAACTAGAGGCGCTTGCTATATCTGCAATCCGAGAGCACCGCCGGCTTATAGTCGCCGACGAAGCTGTTTATGAGGAATGGACCCGCGCGTCCGCCGACCCCTCGGTTTCGAGCGCCGTGCTCGAAAGCTTGCAGCAAGAGTATGCCGCGCGGCAAAGGAAATCCGAAGCCCAGCAGGAAGAGCTTTCGGAGATCATCGATGTGCTCGGCTACATCCCCGAGGTTCCGCTCGATGGCGATGAATGACCCCTCAAACCAAGCCGTGATCTTTAGCGATCGCGACTAGATGTGGAACGGTCGCCGCGTCAAGTTTCTCGCGCGCTTTATCGAGGTAGTGCTGCACCGTCCTCGCGTTGATCCCCGTCAACATTGCGGTTTCCGGGGCACTTTTGCCCTTTGCTGCCCACATGAGGCACATCGCTTCCCTTGGCGAGAGTAGCCGCTTCGGAGCGATTATCGTCGTCGAAGCGATAATCTTCAGGCGGTAATGGATTGCAAGGACCGTCCGGACGGCTTTCTGGGCGTCCAGCAGTTTGGCTTTCTCGACTTTCTTCTCCGACGAGGCAAAGGTCAGCATCATCGTCGACCCGAAACTCCCTTCGACCGGAATCGTCAGCCCACTGCGAATGCCGTGCTCGATCGCCTGGTCGCGAAACCGTCTCAGCTCCGAGGTGCCACGAGCCGGCCAATCATCGGCCGTCCAGTAGAACATCTCCATGCGACGCTTGGCTTCCGTGATGACGGGGTCGATGCGCGAATATTGGCCGCCAAGATAGATATCCTGCCATTCCTCCGGATAGGAGTTGAATGTGCGGATTTCCAGGCCCTCGGTCTGAAGATACGCAAAACGTTCGAAGCCATGGGAGTTTGCGAAGCTTTTCAGGGCGCCCTTGATCATGCGTTCATCGTGCGCAGCTTCCGTCATATCGATTAAAGAGCGAAGGTCTCCGTCCACGGACTTGTCTCCTCTTGCGCAGCTGCGAGCCTCCCACCCGTCGCGCCTACCACGCGCCGCGAGTTACCTGGTGCCACCGTTCGGCCAGCCGGAGCCATACGGAACATCGGACCGTGGCTGCGAATTCCGTGTCCCCATTCGTTTCCGATGAAAACGCAGTTGCCTTCTGCCGAAGCATATCCACGGCCGTTGCAACTGGTTTTCTACTCACCTCTACCGAGTATTCAAGGCCTCTTCATCTAAAATATGACAATTTGAGAGAAGATTTTGGCGAGCGCTGATTTCTGAGCGCGGATGGATCGCTCCACCCGACGAAACGACGGGCGGAGCAGCGTTCGAGATGGGTTAGCGCCCGCTATAAATGGATGGAAAGATGATATCCTGGTCCGCGAGAACGTTGAACTTATAGCCAGGACGGATGCGAATCGTCGGCTGAACGTTGAGGTTCTTCGAGATTGTCTGTTCTGTGACGCGACCGAAGCTTTCGGCAAAATTCCGCCGTGCTGCATCCGATGCCGTGTCCTGGGTGGCCAATGTTGAACTCTCCGGCATCGACATGTCGATCCCCGTCCCGATGATTGCCACCAGAGCTGCGGAACCGAACGTCCTCCAGAGATGGCGGTCAACCTTGTCCTGGAAGCCGCCATACCCCTCGGCGTCCGTGCCGGCCATGCCGCCGATCTGCAGGGTGGATCCATTGGGAAAAATAAGGTCAGTCCAGACGACGAGAACACGCTCCTGGCCGAATGAGACCTTGGAATCATAGCGACCGAACAGCTTTGCGCCCTGCGGGATAAGGAGGCGATAGCCGCTCGCGCTGTCGTAGACATTCTGGCTGACCTGCGCGGTAATCCGCCCTGGCAGGTCGGAATTGAGGCCGGTGATCAAGGTGGCGGGAATGACCGAGCCGCGCTTCAGTTCGTAGGGTGACATCTGCGGCACGACCTGGTTTGGCAGGTAGCCGAGATCCTTGATGTCCTGATTGAAAAAATCCTCCTTCGACGGCTGTCCGTTCTGATCGACGTTTTGGCCCATCAGGCCGGATTTCATGGCGGCGGCATAAAGGTCCGACGCACTGTTGACGGCTGCATTTGTCGGCTGGCGGCCGCTGTCATTGGTGGAGGTTGCCTTCTCGAAGTCTCCGATGTCTACCTTCAGCGGCGAATCGAGCGCCGTAGCGCGAGCCTGGAGGCGAGCCATCCGCTGGCGCTGCGCTTCCCGGATATACTGCTCGTCCTGCTCCCGCTTCAGGCGAGCCTTCCACTCCTCCTCGGATTCGAGCGAGCGTCTCTCCTGTCGGTCATTCGGCCGGCGTTCAACGGCGGTCTCCTGTTTCTCGACCTTCTGCTCGACGACAGGGGTCGGTTGAAACACTTCCTGCTTCTCCGGCTCGCCGATGATGCCGTCGGTGACACCCCGTTTGAGCTGGTCGCCGAAGCTGGTCGCCGGGGTGTTGGAAGCCCCCTCGATGTCGCCTCGATGGAAGGACAGCCCCCGCAGCGACAGGCCGATCACGACGACGCCAACGAAGAGCGCGACGACGATGATGGCGATGATGATCGGCAGGCGGTTGAGCCGGCGCATGCCATTCTGATCGTCGGACTGGGCTGGCGCGCCAAGTTGGAGCGACTGGACCATATTGCTCTCCGTCAGTTGCGCTGCATGATCGAAAGTGGACTGGTCGGCGTGGCGCCGGCCGCCGTCGGCGTATAGGCGCGGCCAAGAGCGATGGAAGGCGTCGAAACGCGCGCAAAAACCTGCCCGTCGAAGCCCTCGACGGCAAAAGCAAGCTCGACCGGCTTGATGTCTTTGGCGACCTTGCCGTCCGTGACGACCGTATAACCCCAGCCCTTCAGGGCCGCCTCGAGGGCGGTCGCGAATTCCGACTGGTCCTTTTCCATTTTGATGGTCGTCGCAGCGCTGGCCGGACCGATTTGTTCGGCGAGACGACTTGCCATGTCACCGGCGATCGCGCTTGCGGCCGGTCCGGTGACGGCAACCGGGGTTGCATTGGTGGTCATCGCGTCGTCGGCCGTTTGGCAACCGGAGAGTAGTTTGGCCGCGATGAAGAGTGCGAGGAGCTTGCGCATGGTTCAGCCTCCCCGCCGGATGGTGATCTTCTGCTGCCGCCACCCGACCCCTGATACGAGGATCGCCTTGTCGATCGCATAGTCGACGGTCATCATGTTGTTCTTCATCCGGTAGTTGACGATGCGGTTCTGACCGCCGGAGACGACGAAGAGCACCGGCGCATCCTGACCTGAGATCGACTTCGGGAATTGGATGTAGGTCTTGACCCCGTCCGAATAGACCCGCTTCGGTTTCCACGAAGCCCCGCCGCTGATCGAATAGGAGAAGTTCAGCTTATCCGGCGCCGTGCCCGGAATGCCGCCGGTTTCGAGACGGGCATTGATGTCGGCGAGCTTGGTGGAGGTGTCCTCGGGGTACTCGAAACCAACGCGCGCCATGTACTGGCTGGGATGGGACTTGAGCTGGATATGATAGGTTCGCCGTGAGGTGGTGACGACCATCGAGGTGAGAAGACCTGGCTCCGACGGTTTGACAATCAGATGGATGGCCTGCCCGCCTGTCGCCCCCGAGGTGGCCGGCTCCACTTTCCACCGCACCGTATCGCCGACGAGCACGTCGCGAACGATCTCACCGCCCTGAAGCTCGATGTCGCAGACCTGCAGCGGCGAGCAGACGACGGACGGCTGGGTCTCGCCGAACAGAAAAATCACTTTGCCGTCCGGTCCCGTTGTGACCAGGCCCGGTGTGCCGCGCCATTTGCGGGAGATATTCGTACCCTTGACCTCGTTGCTCGTCATGCTTTGCGCCTGCGCGCCCACCACAAAGGCGAGTCCGGCCATGCAGCCGGCGGCTGCGATCAATCCTGTCTTTTGCATTGAGAAATCCCTGCCCTTAAAGCTGTGCCGTCCAGTCGAAATCCCGGACATAGAGGCCGATCGGATTGAGGCGGATCGTCGCCTCATCCTGTGGCGCGGTGAGCGCCACCGTTGCGATGCCGCGGAAGCGGCGTGTGCCGGTTTCCTTGCCCTTGCGGTCTCGCTCGTATTCCGTCCAGTCGATCTGATAGGTCTGGTTCGAGAGCGCCACGATGTTGTTGACCTCGATGGCGACGGTCGAGGACTTCGCTTTCTCGAAAGGTGAATTGCCTCGGAACCAGGCGTTGACCTTCTCCGTCGACGGATCGGAGGTGCGAAGAAGAGCGTATGTGCGGTCGATATATTGCTTCTGCACCACGGCATCCGGCGTGATCGAGCGAAAGCTTGTCACGAAGTTGCCGAGTGTGGCGCGAACCACGCGGACATCGGCATATTCGATCTGCTCCGGGAAGCCTGCCGTGACTGCCGTCCCCAGCTTGTCGACCTCAACGATATAAGGCACGAGCTTGACCTGGGTACTGAGATACATCGCGTAGCTGAAGCCGATGACGGCCATCGTCAGGCCGAGAATGCCGACGATCCGCCATGCGGAAGCAGCCTTCACATATGTGCCGTAGCGCTCGTTCCATTCCTGGCGGGCGGCAAGATACGGATTATCAGGGGCGCGGTTCGCTGCCATTTATTCTTCCCTTGTCTCGATTATGGTTTGTCGTTGCGTTCGGGAGGAGGCGTCGGGCCGCTGTGACCGCTGCGCTGTTCATCGAGCTTGGCGTTGGCTAGTCCGAGGATGGACCCCGCATAAGCACCGGGAGATCCGATTGCCTTTTCCTTCGCGGCCGAGCCTGCGGCTTGTGCCCCGGAACTGAAGCTTGCGCCTATCCCCCGCAGGGCAGCACCAGCGACGGATGAACCGCCAGCTCGTGCGGCTTGGGCCGCCGCAAAACCCGCGCCGGCAGCGCCGGCGGCCAAGAATCCAGCGCCCGCGGCGAAGGACGCCGCTTGCCCGCCGTGGCGGATTGTCTCCATACCGCCGGTGACGGAGGCTCCCTGGACGACACCCTGGATGATGTTCGGCACGTACATGGCGATGATGAAGACCACGACGGAAATACCGGCGATCGCCAGGGTGGTGACAAACTGGTCGGAGGATGCGGTCGGGGCATTGGCCAGACCCAAGAGGACCTGTGACCCAATCTTTGCGATCATCACCAGCGCCATCAGTTTCATGCCAACGCCGAAGGCGTAGACAAGATAGCGAACAGCAAAGTCTTTGGTGAAGGAGGAACCGCCCAGGCCAAGCATGATCATGCCGGCGAGCAGGCCGACATACATCTCAACCATCACCGAAACAAAAATCGCGGCAACCAGCGAAAAGCAGATGACGACGACACCCATTGCCAGCACCGCGGCAATCGCCAGCGCATTGTCCTCGAATACGCCGAACTGCGCCTGTTGCGACATTTGCGAGGCGACGCGAATGCCGGCATCGAACACTTCAGCGGGCGAGGCTGAACCGCCGCCGGCACCAATTTGGAAAAGACTGTCAACCACCGCCCGGGCAAAGGTCGGACCTTGGGTCAGAACGAATGCGAAGAACCCGACGAACATGATCCGGCGCACCAGCTCCGCAAACCAGCTATCCAGCGAGGCTGACTGGATCGCCAGCCAGACGGCGGCAATGCCGATCTCGATCGTTGCGAGGATCCAGAACAGCGATTTCGCCGCATCCATGATGGTGGTCTCCCAGCCCTTCGCGGCAGAGGAGACCTGGTTTTCCAGTTCCGTGAGGACCTGCCCCTCCTGCGCAAATGCGGGAGCAGCATAGGCGAGGAAGAACAGACCAGTTATCAGGAGTGAACGTGTGACAGCGGGCTTCACCATCTCGGCCGTATCTCCTGACCATCCTTGATCGGCGGCAGCTCCTTATTCGAGCCGAAGAACTTCTCCCGGGCTGAGCGCTGCTCCTCGGTAAGCGCAGGTCTTCCGCCGTCGCTGGATTTTACGATCAGCACTGTGGCCGCGGCGGATGCAGCGGCGACAGCAAGCACCAAAGCAATTAGGACGGATCGGCTCACCAGCGTGGCTCCATTCTCTGACCTTCCGGAATGCTCTTGACCTCAGCGTTGAAGAACTTTTCCCGCCGGGCCTGCGCCAGGTCCTTGTCGGTCTGCTCCGTCTGTAGCCAGGTTCCCATCATCGTCATCTGTTGCGAGACGAGACCGCGAAGCTTCTGCATCTGGGCAACCTGCTGAGCGGCGATCTCGTGGCCGACCTGCAACGCTTTCATCTGCCCGTCCGCCGTTTCGGACATCGACCGCAGCGAGGACATCGTATCTTCCTCGCTATCGAACTGGTCGGCCGTTAGGCTCGCAGCCTTCAGCGAGCTGGCGATCGTGTCGCGGTTGGTCGTCGACCAGGACTGATAAGTCGAGGAGAACGTCGCGTTATCCGGCAGGTTGGTTTTGAGGTCGGCGTAGCTCTGAAAGCGCTGCTGAAGAACGTCGTCGGCGTTGCCCATGGAGAATGAGATACTCTGACCCTGGTCGACAATACTGCGGAGCTGATTGAGATCGCTTTCGACCTGCCCCCAGACATGGTCAGGCAGCTGCGCGGTGTTTTGCAGCATGTTTTGGTAGATCTTAAGCTGGTTCTGGATCTGCTCCGCAAGCTGGCTGATCTGCGTCAGCTGATTGTCGACCTGGAGGCCCGAGCTCTTGAGAAGGTCCACCAATTGCGCATTGTTGGCGAGCTGCGTCCACTCCGTCGCAGCACCGGTGGCGGTCCCCGCCCGTGCTGAAGGTACGGCTCCGATCGTCAGGGCCGCGGCCGCCAGGCAGGCTAACCATCTATTCGAACTTGAGTAGCGATGCGGCATCGTGAACTCCTCTCGTTTCAAGCCAGCGGATTGGCCACTCGCGGCCATGTCCGGATTTCAGTGCGCGGATGCGCTTGAGGTCGTCCTTGCCCGACGCGCCGACAAAGCTCAGCGCAACCGGCCCCAGCGACATGTCGAAGAGCCGCCGGCCTTCCGGCGTGGCGACGTAGTATTCGCGTTTGGGGACTGCGTTCGAGACGATCTCAATCTGGCGCTCGTTGAAACCGATACGCTCGTAAAATTCACGTGTTCCTGGCTCTCTGGCGGCGCCATTCGGAAGGCAAATCTTGGTTGGGCAAGACTCCTTCAGCACATCGATAATCCCGGACCGTTCGGCATCCGAGATCGATTGGGTCGCAAGGACAACGGCGCAGTTCGCCTTGCGCAAGACCTTGAGCCATTCCCTGATCTTGCTGCGGAAAACTGGGTGGCCAAGCATCAGCCACGCCTCATCGAGCACGATCAGGCTCGGCGATCCATCCAGACGCTTCTCAATCCGCCGGAACAAGTAGGTCAGCACCGGCACGAGATTGCGCTCGCCCATGTTCATCAGCTGCTCGATTTCGAAGGTCTGGAAGGCCCCGAGTGTCAGGCCGTCCTCCTCCGCATCGAGGAGCTGGCCCATCGGCCCGTCAACGGTGTAGTGATGCAGCGCATCCTTGATCTCGCGCAGCTGCACGCCGCTGACGAAATCCGAGAGTGAGCGACCGGATGCGCTCGCCATCAGTCCGACCTGCCGAGAAATGGCGTTACGATGATCGGGGGTGATTGTGACGCCCTGCAGACCGACCAGCATCTCGATCCACTCGGTCGCCCAGGCCCGGTTGGCATCACTTTCGAGATCAGAAAGCGGGCAGAAGGCCAAGGCCCTCCCCTCTTCCGCATTGTCGCCGCCGATCTCATAGTGATCACCACCGGCAGCGAGCGTCAGGGGAAGAAGTGAACTGCCTTTGTCAAAGGCGAAGATCTGCGCATTTTCGTACCGGCGAAACTGTGCGGCGATCAGAGCAAGCAGCGTCGACTTACCAGAACCTGTCGGACCGAAGATCAACGTGTGGCCGACATCATCGACATGCAGGTTCAGACGGAACGCTGTCGAGCCGGTCGCAACCTGCATCAAGGGAGGGGAATTCGGTGGGTAAAAGGGGCATGGCGCGATCGGGTTTCCGGCCCAGACCGAATTCAGCGGAATCAAGTCGGCGAGATTGCTGGTGTTGATCAGTGGCTCACGGATGTTGCAGTACCAGTTGCCCGGCAGGCTGCCGAGATAGGCATCGGTGGCGTTCAGCGTTTCGATCCGCGCCCCAAACCCTTCCGCCTGGATCAGCCGCCGGATCGCTTCGGCCTTCTCCTGCAGGGCTTCGCGATCGTTGTCGAATAGCACGACGACCGGTGTGTAATATCCATAGGCAACCAGCTGCGATGAGGCCTGCGCGATGGCGTCCTCGGTCTCGGCGACCATGGTCATCGCGTCTTGGTCGACGGATCGACTTTGTGTCTGAAATATCTGGTCGAAGAACGGCCGGACCTTCTGCTGCCATTTCCTGCGTGTGCGTTCGAGCTTCTGTCGGGCCTCCTCGGCATCAAGGAAGATGAAACGTGATGACCACCGATAGGTGAGCGGCATCAGGTCAAGACTATTCAGAATGCCCGGCCAGCTTTCAGCCGGCAGACCGTCGATCGCGACGACGCCGAGAAAGCGATTTTCGACCTTCGGCGTCAGTCCGTGTTCAAGCTCCGCCGTGGCGATCCAGTCGAGATACATCGGAACATCGGGAAGCCTGATTGGATGGTTCTCGCCGGTAATGCAGAAGCGGGCGAACTGAAGCAGTTCGTCATATCGGGCAATTCGCTCCCCTCCCCTTCCGACCGTTTCTCGGGTTTCCATTCGCCGGATCGAAAGTGTGTTGGCAAAATACTGCTCAAGCTCTCGCACCGCGTTCTTGAACACGAAGAGCACCGTGTCCGCGTAGGATTTCTTCCGGCTCTCCTCGTCCGAATAGATGTACTTGCTGAGAGCTGTTTTCTTGGACTCGAGCGGCCGGTAAGTCAGGATCAGCGCATGCTTGCTCTCGAAATGCCCCTGCTCGCGCGCGAAATGCGCCCGGCGCTCCCCGTCGATTGCGCGGGTTACCGGATCGGGGAAATGGCAACGGTCTTCTGTGGGATAGTCGACCGTCGGAATGCGAATGGCGTCGACCTGGATCATCCAGCCGCTTCCAAGCCGCGACAGAACGGCGTTGATCTGCCTCGACAGGTCGTTGCGTTCGAGGTCAGTCGCACTTTCGGAATCTGGTCCCGCGAAATACCAGCCGGCCATCAGGCTTCCGTCCTTCAAGAGGAGGACACCATTGTCGACCAGGCCGGCATAGGGAACGAGATCAGCAAAGGAAGGGCCGGTCGCCCGGAAGCGTTTGAGAGCTACCATGGCCGCCTCCTCAATACCGGCGCCAAGGCGATGTCGTCGCCTTGTAGGTGGGCTTGTAGGAAATGTGCCTGATATAGACTTGCCGCATGAACGGGTCGGACTTCGCCATCATTCTGAGGAGCCCGACGATCACGACCCAGACGGCGATTCCGAAGAGCGCCGAATAAACCGTCAGCACCACGAAGATCAGGATGACGGCGGCGAGACCGGTCAGCAACACAAGCTCCCTGTCGGCGCCCATCAGCAGGTTTGGACGCGACAGTGCACGGTGGATGCGGTTGCGCTGCAGGCCGGATGGGGAATTAGCCATGAGTTCCCTCCCCGCCTCCGGCCGATCCAATCGTGGTGAGCTGTTCGCTCGTCAGTCCTATCGAGGCGCCGGTTGCGCCAAACAGGCCGACGATGTTGGTGGCGCCGAGGAGGATGCCGGCGACGAGAACGACGTATACAAGTCGCCGCGCGAAATCATTCAGTTCGCCGCCGAAGATGAGCATGCCGCCGGCGATGGCGACTGCTGCAAGCGCGATCGCACCCGCGACCGGGCCGGTGATCGACTCCTGGATCTGCTGCAGCGGCCCTTCCCACGGGAGACTGCCGCCGGAGCTGGCAAGGGTCGGCGCGACCGAGGCGAGAACGATGGGCGCCGCCAAGAGCGCGACGGCGATGAATGATTTCCTATGCGACATGGCGCGCTTCCTGTTCTTCTGTGAGCTGATCGGATTCGACCTCGTATTGACCGTTGACGAACCGCTCGACCTGGATGACGTCGCGAACGCGCCGTCCGCGCGGCGTCCGCTCAATGGAGATCACGAGATCGACGGCTTCCCCGATCACCTCTTGCATCGGCTGCTGGCTTGCCTCGGCCGTCAGCTGTTCAAGACGGCGCAGCGCCGACATGGCGGTGTTCGAGTGGATGGTCGCCACGCCGCCCGGATGACCGGTGTTCCAAGCCTTGAGCAGGGTCAGGGCAGCGCCGTCGCGGACCTCGCCCACAACTATCCGATCAGGACGCAGGCGCATCGTGCTCTTTAGAAGCCGTGCCATGTCGATCGTATCGCTGGTATGGAGCAGAACTGCGTTCTCGGCAGTGCATTGAATTTCGGCGGTGTCTTCCAGAATGACGAGCCGATCTTCTGGCGCGCTTTTCACGATCTCGTCGATCACAGCATTCGCAAGCGTCGTCTTGCCCGAGCCCGTTCCCCCGGAAATGATGATGTTGAGCCTCGCGGAAATCGCGCTGCGGATCGTCGCGGCCTGGTATTCGGTCATCACTCCGGTCCGGACGTAATCTTCGAGCGGGATGAGGCGCGATGCCCTGCGCCGGATCGTGAAAGCAGGCCTGGCGACCACGGGAGGCAACAGTCCCTCGAAGCGGTGACCGCCGATCGGCAGCTCTCCGGAGATGATCGGCTGTTCGGTATCGACCTCCGACTGCAGTGCATGCGCGACAGTACCGATCACCATTTCGGCCGCGGCCGGGGACATTTCGCCGGCGGGCGCAACGCCATGTCCGAGGCGTTCGATAAACAGCTTTCCATCCGGATTGAGCATGATCTCGACGACTGTTGCATCGTCCAGCGCCACGCAGAGCTGGTCACCGAGTGCTTCCTGAAGTTTACGCACAAGCCGAGGGTGAGAGCGAAGCTGGTTCACGGATTTCTCCTACGCTGCCTTGCTGAGGGAGGTGAATTCAGAGCGATAGTTGGCGGGACGGAGCTTTTGAAATGTACTGGCGTCGGCGAGTAGGATTCCCGCGACCGCCATCGTCACCCCGAACTTCCTGGGCTCGCCCAAGCGCTGAAGGGGCCACCCGACGCGCGCGAGGATCCGCTCGAAACGCAGGTCAGTGACGGTGACGATTTCGGTGAAACCGTTCGACATGCACCATTCGATGATGCCGGCGAACATGGTCAGCGTCGCCTCATGGACGGATCCGTCTCCCCTGCCCTCGCCGAGCGCCGTATCGACGCAAAAACGGGAGCTCTCGATCATCGCGGAATGGGCGTTCAACCGGCCATTCGGAAGGAGTGAGTGAAAGACGTCGGCCACCATTGTGGGGCCAGGCGCCGGAAGCAGCCGCGCGCATCCTGCTACCTGGCGACTGTCGGAAATTGCGAGGATGTAAGTCGGTATCAGAGTGTCGAAAGCATCCAATTCCACGCCGTCGATAACTTCGACATCCCAGCCTAGCCGGTCGGCGAAGACCCGCGCGCGTAGCTCGTGATGGCGGTGGATAAGCTCAGCTTCCTGAATATTTTTCGGTGTTGAGATCGCGAGAACCTGCATGAATTTCTCCGTCGTCGTTGTTCGGCGGAGAACTCAGCACGGTTTGGACACGGTGAGTAGTTGTAGGATTCTACAAGGTAAGATCCAGCTGAGTCGCGGTGGTGAGTCTGCTTTAGCTGGACGACAATGCGGATTCCGTGTCGTCTCCTTTGGGTTACGATTGTAGGATTCACAGTAAGACAAATCATGAACATAGCTGACGGTCTGGTATGCTAACAGGTTGTATTAGATAATAAATCCGGATTTTGTGTGTTAGGTGGATCTGCGGTCGTTAACCTTCTGTTAACGCTATTTCCCTTGCGGCATTGCCAGAATCATGCGTTATCTTGAGACGGCAATAACGCGTCTGACGCTAATAAACCGTCTGAAACCTGAGGCCCAAGTGAACGTGATCGACCGGCACATTAATCGAGCATCAACTTCCGCACACATCACCCAGCGCGCGGAAGCGTTGTCTGCGAGACTCAGGGCGGTTGGTGAGCGCGCGTTTCCCCCTACCGCACAAAAGTCGCTTCGATCTTTCACTTCCGGCGAGGTCGCCGAAATTGTCGGCGTGTCAGACGGCTATCTTCGCCAGCTTTCGCTCGATGGACTCGGCCCTTCGCCAGATTTGGGAAGCGCCGGTCGCCGCTCTTACACTTTGGAGCAAATCAATCAACTCCGTGAGTATCTTGCCGGAGCTCGACCTAAGGAAGCAAGTAGATTTTGGCCACGTCGGCGCAGTGGCGAAAAACTTCAGGTGATCACGGTCGCAAATTTCAAAGGCGGCTCCGCGAAGACAACAACTGCTGTTTATCTCGCACAAGGACTTGCGTTGCAGGGCTACCGTGTCTTGGCGGTTGATCTTGATCCTCAGGCTTCCCTCTCCGCAATGTTCGGTTATCAGCCAGAGTTCGACGTTGCCGAAAACACGACCCTTTATGGTGCGATCCGCTACGACGACCAGAGGGTGACGATGAAGGACGTTATCCGGCGCACCTACTTTACCGGGATAAGCATTGTCCCGGGTAATCTCGAACTGATGGAGTTTGAACATCAGACCCCTCGATTCATGCTGCAGAATCGAGGGCGTCCGGAGGATCTATTTTTCAGACGTGTCGCAGGCGCAATCAATCAGGTCGAACAGGACTTCGACGTCGTTGTCGTCGATTGCCCCCCACAACTGGGCTTTTTGACCATGGGCGCCCTTAACGCAGCGAGTGGCATGATTGTGACTGTCCATCCCCAAATGGTCGATGTCGCATCCATGAGCCAGTTCCTCTTGATGACGTCCGATCTCGTGTCGGTAATTGAAGAAGCCGGCGGACGGCTCGACTACGACTTTCTACGGTTTCTTATTACGAGGCATGATCCGCGCGACGTCCCCGAGCAGGAAATCGTGGCGCTGCTTCGTGACGTCTTCGGAATCGACGTCATGGCGGCATCCGCATGGAAGTCGACGGCAATCGCCAATGCCGGTCTTACCAAGCAGTCGCTCTATGAACTCTCGCGCGGCGCGGTAGGACGGACGACGTATGATCGAGCAATGGAATCCATCAATGCCGTGAATCTGGAAATTATCGACCAGATAAACAAGGTCTGGGGTCGATGATGGCGGCTCAATCGCTGATAAATCAAAACCTTAGTGTGTTGTCAGCTGACTACACGGTCTTACTAGAACTGTTGTTTGGATAGGGTCGGAACGATGAGCAAACGTACACAATCCATTCGCTCAATGTTTGCCGGGGGCAACGATCAGACCGCTTCTAATGACGCACAGCAGCCTGTGCAGCGAGTTGCCTCGGGTGCGGTCCGGTCGTTGAAAGACACGTTCTCAGAGGTGGAAAGACATTACGAAGAGCTCAAGCAGCAAGTTGCTGACGGAGCTGTTCCAGTCGAAATAGACCCAGAATTGGTCGACCCCTCGCCCTTCGCGGACCGGTTTGAGGACCAAGACATGGCTGTCTTGGAGGTCCTTAAGACTTCGATCAAAGATCATGGACAAGAAATTCCGATCCTTGTTCGACCGCATCCAGCTGAGATCGGACGATATCAGGTTGCCTACGGCCACCGCAGACTACGTGCGACTGCCGAACTCGGCTTGAAAGTCAAAGCCTATGTCCGCGAACTGGATGACGATCGTCTTGTCGTCGCGCAGGGCATTGAGAATTCCGCTCGTGAAGACCTGACTTTCATCGAACGGGCGGCGTTTGCACTCAAACTGGACGAGGGTGGTTTTCAACGGTCGCTAATACAAATGGCTTTGTCTGTTGACCGACACGAAGCTCAAAAGCTGGTAACAGTTGCTCGGGCAGTTCCGCAGTGGTTGATTGATTCCATTGGCCGTGCGCCGAAGATCGGTCGACCGAGGTGGCAGGAGCTCGCAGAACTTTTGAAAGTCCCGGGCGCAGAGAAGAAGGCCCGCAAAGCCACCCAGGACAAATCCTTCTCACATAGGGATTCTGACAATCGTTTCCTGGTCGTCCTAAGAGCGTCCAAGATAGATGATGTGACGGCGCCG
Source organism: Rhizobium rhizogenes (assembly GCF_002005205.3). Next base: position 71,519 of record NZ_CP019703.3, read on the forward strand.
TCTGTAGCCCCCACCCGCTTGGTCGCAAAATCTGCTGACGGGCTTCAAATCGCGACGCTCGCCATCGGCGGCAAGCAGTGCAAAATCGAAATGAACCGAGATAGAGACGAGACTTTTGCAAAGTTTGTTATGGAGCAGCTTCCTGCGCTCTACGCGAACTTCAGAAAGGAAAATCCGTCATCTGAAGGATAAATAAGGATAGGAACAGCAAAAGAAAGGCCCCCAAACGTCGCCGTCGTGGAAGCCTCTCTCAATGGTCTAAGCAGCCTGAGAATCGCATTTCCATGAATCGCAGTCAAGAGTCTTTGGCACCGTTTTTGGTGAGCAGATTTCTTTTGCCTATTGAAGGGTGAAAGACATGCAGAGTGGAAATGTGACGACGCCGTTTGGGCGGCGGCCGATGACGCTTGCCTTAGTGGCGGCACAGTTCAAATCCGCCGACATCAGGCAGGGTAAATCGGCCGACAAGTGGAAGATCTATCGCGATGCTTGTGACGCGCGATCATTGTTGGGTTTGCGCGATCGGGCACTTGCAGTGCTCAACGCGCTTCTATCATTCTACCCTGAGGCTGAACTCAAGGAGGAAGCGAATCTTATCGTGTTTCCGTCCAATGCCCAACTCGCGGCACGGGCAAACGGTATCGCCGGCACGACGCTACGCGAGAACTTGGCCCTCTTGGTCGATGCAGGTCTCATCCAACGGAATGATAGCCCGAACGGGAAACGCTATGCGCGCAAGAGCTCAGATGGGTCCATCGAGACAGCCTTTGGCTTCAGTCTTGCGCCGCTTCTGGCCCGATCAGAAGAACTTGCGGTTATGGCCCAGCAGGTCGCAGAGGGTAATCGCAAGCTCAAAATCGTCAAAGAGCGCATCACAATTGCCCGACGGGATGTCCGGAAATTGATCTCTGCGGCAATGGAAGATCACGTTCCCGGGGATTGGGCCAAGGTCGAGGAGCTTTATGTTGAAGCCATGGCACGGCTGCGGCGGGCAAAAGGGGCGGACGAATTAATCGGAATTCTCGACGAAGTCGAGATGCTGAAGGAAGAAGTAGTCAATCTATTGGAACGGCACGTCAATCTTGGAAAATCCGACGCCAATGATGACGGATTCCGTCAGCACATACAGAATTCAAATACCGAATCCAGCAATGAACTTGAACCTTGCTCTGAAAACGAGCAGGGCGCGAAGCAGAGTAAAAACGTTGAACTAAGAGCCGAATCGATAAAATCATTCCCGCTTGGTATGGTCCTTCGGGCATGCCCGGAGATTTCCATGTATGGTCCGGGCGGAGCAATCGGCAGCTGGCGGGACCTTATGATGGCCGCCGTGGTCGTGCGATCAATGCTGGGGGTAAGCCCGTCGGCCTACCAGGACGCCTGCGAAGTAATAGGGGCTGAAAACGCGGCCGCAATGATGGCTGCAATCCTGGAGCGGGCGGGGCACATCACATCGGCCGGTGGATATCTTCGCGATTTGACGTCGAGGGCGAAACGCGGCGAGTTTTCTCTCGGACCAATGTTGATGGCGTTGCTGCGGGCCAATGGCGGCGAACAAAGGCGGGCTTAATCGCGGTTCCAAATTATATCCCTTGAAAAACATTAGTGCCCTTTGAACCGCCGCTTTGTTTTGTTGTCAGCTGACCACAAGCTAAATTGTTGTTTTTGCTACTTGGTTGCAATAATAGCATTCTAAGGTGCGATTTTACTTCGCAGATCCATTCAGAATGGCGGCCCGTTCAGGTGCGTGAGCGAATGCGAGACCTTATATCCATGCGGACGCTCCGCGACCACATATTTGGATGCGTTGCACAGTGGGGAGTCATATGTTGGCGAAGCTTGGATGCGATCGCCGAAAGCAGCCTTCTGCATGCAGCCATCCCAGCCAGTACCTTATGGCGTTTTTCCCGGAGACCGGTGTTGCCAGGCGGTGGGCCTTTTGCTTGCGCAGCTTTGATGCCTGGTTTCGTTCGCACGGAGATCGGTACGCGCTCAACTTGTGCTGTGGCGGCTAGTACCTAGAGAGAAAGACGCTCCGCTGCGTCGATATCCCGATCGGACCTCGCAGCGAATGAAATAGAACCTCTTCAAGTCGATCCTTCGATCACTCGGAAGATGGCTGACGGAGTGGCGAGTTCTCGCTTAGACCAATATTGATGGCTTTGATGCGTTCTCATGTCCAGCAGCGTCGTGTTGGCTAGCAAAACCACCGAACCCGGGCACTACAGGATTCGAACACATGAGAACTGGTTTCTAGATTGGAGAAGCCCGACGACTATGTGTTCAGATCGATTGTATTATCACGGGTCGTGCCATCTGATTCATGGAATTAGTCCGTACAGGTGGCAAGAACAATTGACTCTTGGATCGCGCTGGCAAACAAAGCAGCGATGTACAGAGGATGAATAATTGCTGACCAAGAAATCCAGACCCAGGATGGCGCCGTAGCGGCAGAAGCTGAGCCCGCTGCTCCGAAAAAGACTTCAAAAAGGAAATAACACGAAGGCTGAAAAAATTCGTGCGAATGCGTCGAAACTGGCGAAGCAGAAGGTCCGCGGCCTTACCGGGGAGGAAAAGCTGGAAAAGATTGGTCAGATTGAAGCTACGGTCGCTGGCGGCGCAACCTTGAAGATGCCGTGAAAAGCGCTGGTATTTCGGATCAGACTCATTATCAGTGGAAGAAGGCTTTGGCTCAACCGGCGCCACCCGTTTCCGCAGCATCTCTTTCGGTGGATGACGAACTCGCCGAATTCATCCAGCTCGAGGAAGAAAATCGGCGCCTCAGAAAGCTGCTCTCAGAGAAGCTGCGCGCCGAAAACGCTGATCTGCGCAAGAGACATGGTATGAGTTAGCGGTCTTTCGGTGTCCATCCCTCGATCACCTTGACGTGCAATCCTCGGGATTGGCCGGTTTCAAAAATTCCCGTGCATCCTGATCATTCTGCGCCCTCACTCATTCCATTTCTTAGGAACATGCGAACACCACGATCCAATTTCATCGTCGAATATAAGACGAACAGGCGCCAGACACTTCGCCGAACCTCAATCTGGGGCGATCTGGATTTGCAGGCTGTTGCCCGCGCGGTAGAGGCTGACGATGTGATGCCAAAGCTTGATCTGCCTCAAGCAGCATCAGTTCAGGAGGACGTTGTCGCGGTGAAGTTCGAGGTGGTAGACTACTCGGATGTTCCGATTGACGGCGAAGTCCCTCCGGATAGTCCTGCCGCAACGTCGTCGTCGAAAGAGTTTTCCATCGAGTCTGAAGCTGTGGAAGACGATGCGTCCGACCCCACGCGCTCGGTGCATCAGCAGCGTAGCCCGGGTTCAGGATGGACTCCGAAGTCTGGAGCGAAAGCACGGAGTAAGAAGACGCCGTCAGCGAGCCCCGCAAGTGCACCAATTCTCAATCTTCGCCGCGATCCCCCGCTGCTGTGCGGCTTGGATGAAGAGCTCGCCGCTCTCGAGGCTGAAAACCGCCATCTGAGAAGCCTCATGGTCGTGAAGCTCCGGAAGGAGAACGAAAGGCTGAAGTTCATGCTTCGGCGATTTGGTCAAAGTCGCTAAGTTTGATTACTAGCACGAACGAGTATGCGCATCGGTCGGCGACCGCTGAACCCGCAGTAGCAGGCGTCTAAGGCGGGAATCTCGTAAATTCGGTGGTTGATGGTGTCGTTTGGCATTTAATCGTAAGAACGCGGCCGTTCCGGCAGGTGGTGGCATTTAATTTGAGATTTTCGGTGCGATTTTCGGCGTCTGGCACCTTCCGATTTGGCAATAACCGTTTGTGACGGTTTAGCATTTTCTGAGGACGATTGGCCGACGGCATTCATCTTTTCCATGGCGACGAATCTCACCTTAAGTGCCAATCGAAGCCTGAATCTCAAAATTAACTGCTCAATCTCAATTTAAGTGCCACGCTATCTTGTTGAAATTATCGCATGCGGAGTCTTGCGATTAAATGCAAAACGACACAAGACTCCCATTATGTTGTCGTCCATTCGGGCGCCTCCCCGGCCATCTTTCCTACGCTGCGACCGCTCTGTCGACACGATCGCCTTGACTTGGTCTTGGCCACTGTGCTCGTAAGCAATGACGACGTGGCGAGCCCTGGACACGACTTAGCCGTTGTAACGCTCGATGAGGTCCCCGGTGGACGGCCCGAACATTCTATCGAATGTCCTGCTGCTGTCGATAGGCCATTCACTGCAGCCAAGGTCGGAACACGTTGAAAGGTGGGGGGGATCGTACTACTATATAGTTGGAACGAAAGGCGATCAGCTTCGATGCAGATAGTGTGGACATTTACAGCGCGGTCATACCTCGACCAACTCGCATCGGAAGAGAAAGCAAAGGTGGTCAACGCTGTTGAACGTCTGTCGCGCGGCGGACGATCCTCAGCTCTGGAGCAAACAAAGCTATTGCTCGGGACGAAAGATCTCTTTTCCCTTAGGGTGGGAGCCGAGTTGCGAGTCCTCGTTCGCTTCGAGGGCGAAAATCTAAAAATTGAGGACGTCGTTAGGCGTAGCCAGCTCGATGGATTGCGGAGAGTTGAGAGGTTGGCACAGGCCCACTCTGTATGAAATCCTTTGTTTCCTTAAATCTTGATACTTCGATCTTACGACAAAACCTGGACGAACTTGACGAGCTCCTTAAATCCGAGAGCCATCTCAAGGAACGGGATCAGATAGCGCCATTTTTTAAAGAGCGCCCGCATCTCTGCGCTGCTATTGGCTACGGAAACAATGCTGTCGAACTACCCAACTGCTGGGCAAGCGAACTCGACTTGTTTGGCGATTTCGTGTGCGACGCGGCTTCTGGCGATACTGAGGCGAATGCATTCACATTGATCGAGGTCGAGGACGCGCGAGAATACAGCATCTTTACAAAGCTCGAAGCCGGAAAATCAATGAAACACTGGTCCAACCGATTTGAGCACGGCTCGTCGCAGTTGGTTGATTGGGCGTGGCGGCTGTCGGAAGAAAAAAACTCTTCCGCATTCAGACGGATTTTCGGTACGAATAGCCCGACAATTCACCTGCTTCTGATTGTAGGGCGTGATGCGGATCTCGTGCCAGATGATCTTGATCGACTTCGCTGGCGTGCTAACAATGTTGCCTTTGGTGGTTATCGGATGTCGTGCTTCACCTTTGACGGAATACTAGCCTCAATCCGTCGTCGTCTTCTTCTGGCAAGCCAGCCGTCAGAGGTAACCTGAAACGTTTGCGAGATCCGGCTGAAGGCGCCAAGCCCGCGATCTTACAACGGCCCCGGCGTAACAATGAAAACGGTCATCATCTAAATTACAGAAGTGCTCACAAGCCCGAGCTAAGTTAGGCTGCTTCTCCTGAGTAGTGCCGTTTGAGATAGACTTCCATCCCCAACTGAATTTGCGCGAACCAAGGTCCTGACAGACTCATAACAAGCGCGCCGCGCGTCCACACCGTCTGGTGGCATTGCTGGATGCCTGTTGAATCGAGCGATGACGTGACTGCTCCATCGCCTCGGGTAGGGGAATGCCTCGGTTCGCCGCCTCGGCCAGATACCTGACCGCAACCCATGGGCCGAAAACTCCCCGCTCTCCAACCCGGCCATCTCCACCCTCTGCTTGATAACGGCGTTGACCGACTGCGGATCGAGCGCCCGCCGCGAAATTGTCCCCCAGCGCCCGCCCCCCCCCCCGAAACACGCTGCCCTTGTCGATCTTCCCCCGCCGCCAGCCAGGCATTCAACGCCTCGACAGGCCGGCCGGTGAGATAGACGACTCGTCCTCCTCGCCTGACGTCGTTTTGGTACGGCCAAGATGAATGGCGAGAGAGGGGAGGGGAGTGCCGCCTTCGGTCTCGATCGGAGCTTCCACGGTCAGTTGTTCCAGGCGAAGGCCTGCGATCTCGCTGCGCCGGCGGCCGCCGGAGGCAAAGGCGACCATCAGGATCGCCCGGTCGCGGAGATCACGCGGGCTTTCGGTCGCGCACGTCACCAACAGCTTGGCCAGCACGTCGCCGGTGACCGCCTTTGCGCTTTTGCGGCGGCGTTGCCGCAGGACGGCGCGCACATCCAGACGAACGGCGGATTCGAGGGCAGGGGAGCCGAAGGCGTCGGTAAGCCCGCGCCATCTGGTCAGTGTCGACCAGTTCGCCAGCCGACGGAGCACGGTCGCCGGCGCATGTGGGCCGGCGGACTTGAGGAATCCCTGGTGCCGGAGGTTTTCGGCCACGTCTGCCGGGATGCCGTGATCTGAATCGGCAGTACGTTTCTCCGGATCCCACAGGTGATGGGTGACGAATTTCAGGAGCAGCGCTTCGGGCGCCGGCCAGGGTAGAGATTTTCCGGAGGCCGCCAGACCCCAGGCTTCGAAATAGGCGAGATCGGAGGTCAGCGCCCGGAGCGTATTGTCGCCCATGCGCTGTGTGGCTTTTAGCTAACAATTTCAATTGAAGCGGAAAGCTAAAAATCCGACACGCAATTTGCCCCAACGAGTTCATAGTGAGCAGGGGAGGGGCCTCAAAGCCCTGTGGCTTTGGTGAGATTGACGCGAAAGCGGTCACGCCGGCGCTGGTATTTCCGCGTCATTTCCGCACTGGCATGGCCGAGCTGCTTCTGGACATAGCGCTCGTCGACCTCCGCGGAGGAGGCCAGACCGGCGCGCAGCGAGTGACCGGAGAATTTTGCCGCGCGTTCGGCCTCGTTGAGGTCGCCCCTGACGCCGGCGGCCAGTGCCGCCTTTTTGACGAGACGGGCGACCTCGCGATCGTTCAGCCGGTCCGGTCCGACATCCTTGCCCTGGCCGCGGACGCGGCGGAACAGCGGACCCTTGGCAATCCGGGCGAACTTGATCCAGGTTTCGATAGCGAGAACCGGACAGGTCGCATCGGACGAGCCGCGGCCGACTTCCACCTCCCGCCATCCGGTCTTGCCGCGCAGGGTGACGAGCAGGCCCTTCTCGAGGATCTCGATCCAGCCGCGCGCGTCCTCGCTCTGGTCGCGGCCGATATCGAGCCCAACGATCTCGGAACGGCGCAGACCGCCGGCAAAGCCGATCAGCAGCATGGCGCGATCGCGCAGGCCGCGCAGGGTTCCCCTGTCGAGCGTTTCCAGCATGCCGATCAGGTCTTCGGGCAGGAGGGCTTCCTTCTGCCGCGGCGGGGCGGCGTGCGTGTTGCAAATGCCAGCCATTACGGTGGCGATATGACGGTCCTTGCGGTCGAGCGGCGTGCCGCGCTGGGCGTAGCTCCAGGTCAGCGCCGAAAGGCGGCGCTCGATCGTCGTGACGGAGCTGGGCTTGCGATCGGCCGCAGCAGTGCCGGACGCGAGCGCCGTAATGTACAGGCCGACGGTGTGCGGATCGGGCGGTAGGGGCGCGAGACCCTGGCGGCGGCACCAAGCGGAAAAGTGCTTCCAGTCGGAGGCGTAGGCCTTGCGGGTGTTGGCGGCGCTCGCCGCCTCGACATAGGTACGGGCGCGTTCGGCGAGCTGCTCGAGGTGCGCCGGCAAGGTCCGCGCCTCCGGAAGAGGGGAGGGGAGGCCAGCGCTGGCCGTCGAGATGCCGACCGCCATCTGCGGCGCGGCAATAGCGTCGCGAGCGGTCGTGCTCTCAGACGGAGAGGAGGTCTCTGTGGCGTGATTTTCGTCGTTTTGCTCGATGATATGGGCCATTCTTTATATAAAGAGCAAAACGTCCGATAATGCAAGATTATCGGACGTTATATATCCGCGACAAGCGGTGCGGTTTAGGCGGATAATGCTGGACTAAACCGCTCACCTAATCTACACTCCGTCGCATGGATTCGTTCGACCCCTCCGCTCCAACCGCCCCCGCCTGGTCGCCCCGCATGCCGGGATGGGCACTGCCGCGTGGTCGCGACATCACTGAATCCGACGCCGCCTTCGCCGCCGGTATCGCCCTGAAATCGCTCGATGATCTGATCCGCGCCGATCCGCCGTGGCTCGGCTGCTGGCGCGATCGCCTTGCTCTCAAATCAGCTGCCGTCGCCGCCAGAATGCTTGGCCGCAATGAAGAGGAAACCGCCATTCGCGACGCGATTTTGCTCACCGCGCCCGGCAACGATCCCGGGCCGGCCGGAAAGCTGTTTCTTGCCATACGAATGCTGACGCGCCAATCCGGGACGATTGCCACGCCATTCGTTAAGGAGCTCTGCGCGCTGCTGGGGATTGGCTGGGAGGATGCTCTTGTCTCCGTCCCGGATTTTGTCGATACGGCGATCCAGTCCGGGCGCGCGGCACCCCTCGCAGTTGCCGAGCTTGTATCGGCGATTACGACCATTCGCCCGGACACCGAGGTGCTGTCGCTTGGGCTCGCCGAGATCGTTCTGGCGCTAATGCTGAACTGGCCGAAACCCGTACCGCTGCTAATCCCCGAGCGGTTTGGCGAGGCGTTCCGCACCATCGGCGGCCGTGGTCGCGTCCGGTCTGGCGAAGCGGCTTATCCGAGGGCGATCTGCCTGGCTTTGATGGATGGTGTGGCGGCGGCGCTGCGATCTGCCGTGGAGATCGATCGAAGGGCAGCGCGGTTGCTGGCTGTGGCACCAAAGCTCCGTACCAGGGGCGCCGAGCCGGTGATCCGGCGTTTGCTGTCCGACGACGCTATTCTGGCGTCGGTCCCAGGAAGCGAGCTGTCGCGCTGGGCAGCGAACCGGCTGTTCGATCGGCTCGAGAGTTTTGAAGCGGTGCGCGAGCTGTCCGGCCGCTCCTCCTTCCGCATCTTTGGATTATGATGATGAGGGGAGCGAGCGCGACAAAAACCACACTGCGTCGGGCAAAAGACCGACAGCAAGATGTCCTGTATGATCGCGAGCTCGAGGACTTACCGCAAGAACTTCGTTGGCGGGAATGGATGCTGCGGATTGAGGCGGTGATCTTTGCCTCGGCTGAGCCGGTCAGCCGCGAGACGCTGGCGCGTGTGGTGGGAAAGGATTGTAGCATTGATCTGTTGATCGACGATCTCGTCGAGGAGTTGCGGGATCGGCCTTACGAGCTGGTGTCGGTCGCCGGCGGCTGGCAGCATCGCACCCGGCCGCGGTTTGCCGAGACGATTCGCGCGTCTTCGGCCCCGACAAGGGGAGGGGCGGCGGCACTCTCCGAGTTCGAGGCGATGGTGCTGATGGCGGTGGGATATTTACAGCCGATTACCCGCGGCGAGCTGTCAAAGATCTTTGGGAAGGAGGTCAGCCGTGACGTCGTTGGTAATCTGCGCGGGGCGGGTTTTATCGGCTCCGGGCCACGCAGTCCGACGCCAGGCGCGCCCTATACTTACATAACGACCTCACACTTTCTTTCGGTCTTTGGTATGGAGACGTTGCGTGACCTTCCCAATATCGAAGCGCTCGAGGACGCCGGCTTGCTGAGCAGACGTGCCGTTCAAGATGATGTCGCCTTCGATCCAACTGAAGGGGAGGCAATGTTCATTGAATGAATGAGGGCAGCGTACTTCTGCATTTGCGACCCGGACGAAGGCGCTGTGACGGGAGCAAACTGCAGAATTTCGTCTTGGACAACCGTGCTGTCTTCCAATGGTCCGTCCGAGAGACCTTCTAAGGCGAAGTCCGAATGGGAAACAGGTCCCCGCCGTAGTGGTGAAGCCTGGTGTGATGGCGACGGCATAGCCATCGGACGTTCAATGGCTCGTCGTATTGATCGTGATGAGCATCGACGTCTTCATCACCACAGACCTCACACGTGTTCTTTCTCAGCTCGCCCGCCTTCACGGCACGCTGCACCAAGAGGTGAGCCTCATATTTTGCAGGATTAGCACGCCGCCAATTCGCTTGGCGGGTATCTGTCTTTAGCATCTATCTAGTCTTCCCGATCAGTTCAGGGTGTAGCGCTTCCAGGGTATCGCCTGCATTGGCACCCGCGACAGAAAATTAACAAGATCACGTCGGCCACGATATGTCGGTACGCCCCTGCTGTTTTGTGCCATGAGAACAATCGGCACGCCCGGGAATGCTGGCTGGAAGCTATATGCAACGTCGTCGGCCTGATGGCCGCTGTTCAAAACGTGCGGCTTGACGATGACTATGGCGAAGGTGACGCCCTGCTCGCGAACTAATGCGCCTTCAAACTGCATTTCTTCTCTCCTTTGATGAAGAGGCCGCCTCACTCCAGGCGGCCTCAGGTTTTAGCCACGCGGCGGGAACGGGTCGCGACCGTAGGAATCCTTGTCCCGGATTTGTCCGTTGGGACGGTGGATGACGACTTCGCTCTGCTGGTTGATCGCAATTTTGCGAGCAGCGGCAGCCGCGTCGGCCTGCGTTCCATGGGTGGAGGTCACTCGCTGATTTCCAGCGCCCCGCACGGCCCATTCGCCGTTATGGGGAACCACATGCTGATTCTTCCTTGTCATTGCATCAGAATCTTTTTTCTTGAGTGCCGTAAGAGTTTACATTAAGGAAAATTTAATTGTCAATATGGCTATTGTGGTTTACGAATGGATGACGAATTTTTACGCATGGAGTGATCATGACCATTGAGATGAAAAATGTGCTGGAGTTGGCCGACGCGGCACTTTCCGCTGACTACACGCGCGTACGCAGAGCTGCGAATGCGCTTGCGCGAGATCTCGACAAGAATGGTGAGACTTCCATTGCCAAGGAGCTGAAGGCCCTGGTGCGCAAGAGGGGGGTGCCTTTGAAGGCGTCTGGCTACGTGGAATCGCTGCCCGTGGACTCGAAATCCCGCTTGCCGCTTGTCGAGGAGCAGACCTGGCCCGATACGCCTATTTTTCTCAACGAAGGCGGGTGGCATGTGTTCAGCGATTTCATCGCGGATGCTCGGCGCATTGATGACTTGAGCGCCAAAGGATTGGCCTCACGTCTTGGGCTTCTGCTCTCTGGCCCGCCAGGAACAGGCAAGTCTCTCCTTGCCGGCCATATCGCTGCGCAACTGTCTCGTCCGCTATATGTCGTCCGGCTCGACTCGGTCATCTCCTCTTTGCTCGGGGACACCGCCAAAAATATCCGCTCGGTGTTTGATTTCGTGCCGGCGCGAAACGCCGTTCTTTTTCTCGATGAGATGGATGCAGTCGCAAAGCTGCGTGACGATCGTCACGAGTTGGGCGAGCTCAAACGCGTTGTCAATACCGTCATTCAAGCGTTGGACGGGCTAGACCCGAGCTCGATCGTGGTTGCTGCAACCAATCATGCGCATCTTCTTGATCCTGCAATATGGAGGCGGTTTCCTTATAAAATTGAACTCGGTCTTCCGGATGAAAGCGTTCGCGCTGACCTTTGGCGCCATTTTCTCTTCGAGGACAAAGATGAGGAGAGGCGCGCCGAGCTATTCGCCGTCGTGTCCGAAGGGTTGTCGGGGGCCGATATCGAAACGATGAGTCTGTCGGCGCGGCGTCATGCCGTTCATGAGTCGCGTGATATTGATTTTGGAGCCGTCGTTGTGGCTCTGCTGGAGCCGCGGTCAGGCCGTACTGTCCCTGTACAGCGGCAGCCATTGGATGCGGAGCAGAAACGCCAGGTTGCAATAGCCCTCAAGGAGAAGTACGCCATTGGGGGCGCGGATACCGCCCGCATTCTCGGAGTGTCGCGGCAAGCCATTTACGCTTACCTGAAGCAACAGGAAGGGGAGGTGTAGTATGGTGGAGCCTAGAGACCAACCTCTTCTCTATCCCGTTCTGAGCCTTCAGATGGATCCGGCGCTGCGGAGTCCGACGGGGCGTGGCAAAGGCATCGACAGCATCGTCAAGGAGCGGCTCGGCCGGCAGCAGGACGTGCTCGCGAGCGAAACACGCGACATTTATGAACACCGTACAGAGTTGCCCACATACTCGGGTTTGACGCACCTAGTCGTTCGGATGTTCAGTGAGGATTCCCTTGCTCCAACGCACACCCCCGATGACTTGTTCTCGCAGCGTCATGGATGCAGGCTAGTTGCTCCTCTTCCTGGCGGCTATTTGATCGAGGCTGAAGTCAAAGAATTGCCTCGCCTCCTTCGCGCAATCGAACATCCAATCGGCTATGCGGTGCAAGCCGACATATCCCGTGTTTCGTCTCTCGGACAATTTGATGCGAAAAGTCGTCTGCGCGGTCGATCGTTCAATGAGCTCTGGAATTCCGCACCGGAAGATGATGACGGACGCTTGTTCGTTGTTTGGCTTGCGCCGTTCCGCGATCGAGATGCCAAGGCCGAAGTCCTCGAGCGTATCCAGCGCTTTGCCAATGAGAGGCTGGTCATGCCGACATTTACCAGCGTGCGGCTCACGCTCGGAACATCTGAGGAATCGGAAGAACCGCGTTCTCTCACGACACCACGACAATCCAGCATTGCAAGGGCAATGCGAGATTATCGAAACACCGGCGTCGGACGCGCTGCAGTTCGAATTCCGAATAAAGAAGGGTTGAGACAGCTCATTGCGTCAGGCGCTTCTTATCGCATTGATCCTGTGCGGCCGATCAGAGTGGCAGCACCTGGCGAAGGAGCGGAGCCTCCTGCACCAGTAATCGATGAGAATGCTCCAATCGTTGCCGTCGTCGATGGCGGTCTGCATGCGCGAAGCTACACCGCAGCTGAAGCTTTCAGGGCGACACCTTTCGTCACGAACGCCCAAGCCGACAAGCCTCACGGAAATAGCGTTAGCTCCCTCGTTATCCATGGGCACGCCTGGAACAAAAATCGCTCGCTGCCTCAACTAAACTGCCGTATCGGAACTGTTCAGGCCGTCCCCCATCGGAACGCCAATCGGCGCTTTGATGAGCGGGAGTTGGTCGACTATCTGGCGGAGGTTGCGCGTCTTTATCCAGAAGCGCGCGTCTGGAACATCTCTGCCAATCAGGACGGCGCCGGTTTGGATCCCACCGAGGTCAGCGTTCTCGGCCATGAAATCAGCCTTCTCGCGAGATCGGCGGGCTTCCTCCCCGTCATCTCTGTCGGAAATGTCACCCCAGATAACAATTCAAGACCTAATCCCCCAGCAGATTGCGAGGCGGCGATTGTCGTGGGGGGCCGTCAGGCGCTTGCTGACGGTACGCCGGGTGACAGTTGCCCCGCATGCCTGCCAGGTCCCGGTCCTGACGGGATGATGAAACCGGACCTGTCGTGGTTTTCGAATCTCAGGATGCTGGGTGGGGTCGTGGATACGGGAAGCAGTTACGCAACGCCGTTGGTATCGTCTTTGGCAGCCCACACCTTCGATAGCTTACGGGAACCAACGCCGGATCTGGTTAAGGCTCTCCTCATCAATTCAGCCGAGCGAAGTGAGCACGATCCCAACCTCGGTTGGGGAACCCCGTATCAAGGGCACCTCCCTTGGACCTGCGCGCCCGGCAGTGTCACGCTTGCGTGGCGGGCACAACTCGAGCCAGGAACCGCATACTACTGGAACGATATTCCCATCCCTCCCGAGCTGGTGCGTGACGGAAAATTGTTCGGACGCGCCAGCTTGACCGCTGTTTTGCGGCCTCTCGTGTCGCCGTTTGGCGGCGCTAACTACTTCGCTTCCCGCTTGGAGACATCTCTGGCGTATCAGTCGGGAGCGGATAGGTGGCCGTCGCTACTTGGCTCAATGAAAGAGTCGACGCTTCCGGAAAACGACGCTCGCGATGAACTTCGCAAATGGCAGCCTATCAGACGGCACTGCAGAGACTTTTCAAAAGGGAGCGGACTTGGCTTTTCCGGACCATACCTGCGGCTTTACGCCCGCGTGTTCATGCGTGACCTCTACCAATTTGGGTGGACGCATCACAGCCAAGCGGGCGCGCAAGAAGTTGCGTTCGTGCTCACCCTTTCAAGCGCGGACGGAGAGAAGTCGATTTATGATTCAACAGCTCGTGCGCTCGGAAACTTCGTTGAAAGCGCCGTCTTGAACCAAGACATCGAGGTCTCGAATGAGATCTAGCTGGTCGGTGTCCTCCGGATTTGCGATTGGGCCCTTGCAAGCGAGGCAGATGCGTGAGGCGTAGCCGCATTTCCATCGGTTTTTCCGAGAAGGAATTTGCCGAAGCGTTGGCACCCAGGGTCGCTACCGTGGGCACGAGGCCGGTGGATGCCGTTGAACAACTGCTCACACAAATTCTCGTCGAAAATCTTCGGCAGCAAACAGCTTTGGCGCTCCGGAAGATCCCCTCGGTGAAGCTTCACTCGATGTATTTCAAGGAGCGCTGTGCATCCTTAGCGCGGCTTGCGGACATCGGGTACGACACCTGGTATGCCGAACTGGCCTTTTCCACAACCAGAGAGAACATGGTTGACGGCGTTGAGATTGACACACAGGGTTTGCACCTAAGTCCCATAAATTGTGGCCCTGCAGGGCTGATCACACACCGACTTTGGTCGAAGCAGCTAAAAACGCAAACCAATCACATCCTGCGTTTGAACCACGTGACGATTCCGCCCAGCACGTTTCTTGAAACCAAGAAAATGATGGAGGCGATTTGCCTTGAGCAGCCGCTGGTCGCGAACCCTCGACCTGGTCCGCGTACGCAAGGCTATGAGTTTGGGATCGAGGGCTTTGAGTTTGTTGCATTCGATCATTTAGTTACCGGGAAGCGTTGTTTCTGTTCATGCGCTCGCCTAGCTCATGAAAAGATGATGTCAGAGGCTATAAGGATTGCATCTCATTCAGGCGCATGGACCCATCAGGTTGTTCGATTGTTGTCGGATGCGACCTACATCGACGAAATATGCCACCTGTGTATCGCCCGTCGCTCGGGACCGGAGGCTGCTGCCAGCTTCTACGGTGATGATATTGGGGAATTTATCACGCCGTATATCGATCAGCTGATGTTGATGTCTGGAATGGACAAGTCCACTGCGCGTTCCGAAGTCCAGTACACTCTTGGTGTTCGCCGATGGATGAGGGAGGCAGAAATGTACAGTCTGGTGAAAAAGCTATTTCCCGACCAAGTTATCCTGAGGGAGGCGTCGCCCCCATGGCTGGGGCGCCAACGATTTGACGTGTATCTGCCCGCCATCGGCCTTGCTCTGGAACACCATGGTGAGCAGCACTACAGAGCCATTACTGCATTTGGAGGAGAAGTGGCGCTAAAACGTAACATGGAACGCGACGCCTTAAAGAGAAGTCTCTGTGAACAAAATGCCGTCCAACTTGTCGAGATTCGATTTGATGAGCAAATGACACTACCGCTTCTTCGCCGAAAGCTGCGGCGTTTCATTATGGCCTAAATGTATCAATGACGGCCGCCTTCACGGCGATAATGTGAGATATTGATTTCAGTCGCAGCCTGGGGTGTAAAATGTTCTACGAACGCGGATGTAACAGAATATCTCGATTATCATCTTGCTTCGGAACTGGAGACCGATTTCGCGATTATGTTGATCGGCCCTTGGGGAGCTGTAACGATGCCAGTCACGAGAGTTGAGCGAATTGTCGGCGGCCTGGTCATCGGACGTGTCGAACGCGGCTCCGACGGCTACTACGCCTGTCATCATTTCGGATCAAACGTGGATCCCTTACCCCTTAATACCTTGGACGATGTTGCGGACTTCCTTCGAGCTCATCCTCGCGGCGGCGTGCGAATGTATCCAGGTCGGAAGAAGATTTCTCGCAACATCTATATCGATGGAATTTTCCTTCGGTGACAGGTGCGCGACCGCCGTTGTCCTGATAGTTTTGGAGGTCGCTACTCCCGATGCTGACGCATTGAATGTATCAGGCTTTCATGCATTACGGATCTCCTAGGAACGGTGGGCATTATGCGAAGAGACGAGGTTGGGGAGGACCTAGTGTCTCTCGCCTTTGACTTTCTCTATTTTTTTGCGCGTTTCGAATATGCGCTCAAGGCCAACGGTTACCTAAAGAAAACAGAGCCAGGTCAGCCCGCGGAGGCTGGGTGGAGACAATTTCGAGAGCGCTGGGAAGGAGATTATAAAAGCAGCGAAGCCGCTGTGGCGTTGATCGCGGCTAACCCGAAAAAGCAGATCATTGGCGACGATGGAATGCTGGCGTTTAGAGCTGTGGGTTTTCCCGCCAGTACTTGTGAGCTTGGGCAGGTTATCGGCTATTGCCAGACCGTCCGTAACAACCTCTTTCATGGTGGGAAGAGCAGTACCGACGGCTTCGATAGCCCGGAGCGTACGAAATGCTGCTTTCCATCGTTCTCGTCGTGCTCGAGGAACTGGCCAGCGCTTTCGATCTTGGTGCTGACTATACCGGCTACTACTAAAACGCTCATCGATGAAGAGTAGACGCAGGCGCTTGATAGGCAGAGGCGTGAACGTGGAATGTCGTTCAAGAACGCAGCAGGCGTGATTTTTTACTAGCCAACCTTGATGTGCATCAAAATGTGCATATATTGTGCATAAGATTGAGCGGAGATTAGGCATGGCGCAGGCTCAGACAGTACATTCATACACAGTTGTTTCCGGCTTTGTTGATAGCCTTCAGGAACCGCGGACGCCCTATATTTCGCCGTCTCGCTTGTCAAAGGCGCTCGGCGTCAAAGTCGCAAACCTTGCAGAATTGACCGGTGTCCATCGCAATACCCTGCGCAATCCCTCCTCCGAACGCTTGCAGGGCAGGATGCGGGAAATGATCAAGGCGATCTCTGCGGCCGCCGAGCTGACTGGTGATCTTGCGAAGGCAATCTACTGGTATCGAAATGAACCGATTGCCGATTATGGCCATCGCACGGCCGCGGAGCTTGTTGCCGATGGTGAGATAGAGGCTGTTCTTGCCTATATTCGGGACCTGGAGAATGGAGCGCGCGGGTGAAGATTACCCGCATCGGCCCGAACGCAGTCTTTCATCGGTATCTAACACCTAAATGGGCGTTTCTTCCAACCAGCGGCGCCGGGGCCGCTATTGACGGCGGTCGCTTCAATCGACCCGGCGTCGAGGCTCTCTATCTTTCCGAGGCCCCCCAAACCGCGCTCGAAGAATATCGACAGGGCGCGAGCATCACACCGCCGGCGACGCTTGCAGCGTACAAGATCACGCTCAGCGAAGTAGCCGATCTGTCGCAAGGTTTCGATCCGCTTCTTTGGGATGCAGCTTGGTCTCAATGGGATTGTGCATGGCGAAAAATCGCTCGCATCGACAAAAAGGTCCCTCCCTCCTGGAAGTTGGCAGACAAAGTCATTTCATCCGGCCTTCGGGGGCTGCTCTTTCCGTCACTAAGGCACGCTGGCGGAACTAATCTTGTAATTTTTTCTGCCAATCTCATCCCAGATGATGACGTGCATGTTCACGATCCAGACAATCGTTTGCCGCGCGATCAATTGTCCTGGCCGCACTAGCAGCAATAGATGCCGGCCGGCTTCGGGGGAGGGGAATGAAGCGCATTAGTATCAAAAGTGTTCAGCCTGGAGATATTCTCCTCACAGCTCGACCGGGAAAGATAAGCAAATCGATCCGCTTCAGCACGGGGGGCATCGTTTCACACGCGATGATCTGCGTGCAGCATGGTTCGTTTATCGATTCCACCGCGGACGGGGTACAGGCGCGCAACCTGCAGCGGGAGTTGTTCGAGGATGACGAGCAGGTTTTCCATTTCCGCCTGAAGGAAGCTCTCCCCCGCGAGGTACTTTCAAATGTAATCGATTTCGCGCGGGCCGAGATCGGTGCGCGTTATTCTGTGCCGGAGGCCATGCGGTCGGTCGCTGCTGTCCGAAAGCCGAGATCGAAGCGGCAATATTGCTCTCGTTTAGTGGCCCGCGTCTACAGAAACGCGGGCATCAATCTTGTGCCGGACGCAGACTATTGCTCGCCGGAGGATTTACGACGTAGTCGCTTGCTGGTGGAAATCCCGATAGAGACCGAAGCCGTGTCCGAGGAAGAATGGCGTTGGCTCGAAACCAATCGTAACCCGATCCGAGATACACATCAGGCCCACAAAGCCATTCTTGACGTCGCTCGTACGTTCGTTCCGGACTTGGAGAGCCTAAACGAACTCCATGCTTTACTCGTGGTTCGCCCTGAGGCTGATCCGGAGATTGCAGAGGTTCTGCGCGAGAGCGGCTACCTTGATCTGTGGCGCGGTGAAATAGCGGCTCACCCTTGGCGCTACGACCAGAGCCTAATCGCAACGATGTCCGCGCCCGAGCAGATGGCCGACATACGTGAATACTGCATAGGTACAGTGAGCGAGGCTTACAGCGGAGGCGTGCGGTTTTCCATTAACCTCATACAGTTGCAGATGCTAGAGACCCAGCACGGCGGTCAATCCCTCCGGCTGTTGGTGGACCTGTACGAAACTCTTGTGCTTAACGATCAGATCCGCAGGGAGGTCGCGTGTGCGTGGCTGTTGAAGCACTATCCTGACGACCTGAAGAAACAGTTGGAGCAGATCGAGCCGCACAGCGCCTATTGGTATTCGGTCGTTGATCGCGTCGAACCGAAGCTGGCCGCGTTGTCGCGCATGGTCGTCACGGCGGAAGGAAGTTCGGAAGTCTGCTCGTCATGCGGCGACCGGCCAGCCATGTCCTACCGTCTTGCGAATGGCGCTCAGACGATGCCGGGCGTACCCTCCCTGCGCCTGTGCAGCGACTGCATCGAGATACGGCGCGGTATGGGCAACATCCTGATGCCGTTCCTGCATTGACTTGGAAAGAGAATGGGACCGCAAACGAAGGCTGTGATAAAAGAGGATGCGCTGCTTTGGGTGAGTTAGGCCGTTCAGGAAACAGTGTTCTGGACCCAGCGCAACTGCGTCGGATCGAAGCCGTGCATCGCGGCTACTTATTCCAGCACCTCTATGCAGTTCAATGTTTGTTGTCAGCCGCAACCATCGCTGCGCGGGAGATCGCTGTCGAAAGCGACGAAGATGTAGAAATCCAACTCGATGGCATCCGTATCTATGTGCAGGTGAAACATCGGAAAGATGCCCTTGCGTGGGATGATATCGAGGGCGCGATGTCACGTTTTGCGGACCTTGCCGCTGATTCGACGTTAGCCTAAGACCTATCGACCGGCTATAGCCGAAGAAAAATAGCGGGATATATGCGCCGACTCGCCGGCTGTGTTGATGAAGGCTAGCTCGCGCGATCGTGGCCGTACATGCGGAGCCTTTTAACTAGCATCGTTGAGAAGGTGGCGCGTTTGTGATCCTTAATCCCGCCTGCCGTGTTCATGAGCAGATCCGTCAACAGCGCATTCGTTTTTCTGCAATGCACTTGAAGAAGCCGATTGCCGTGATATGGCGCCGTGTCCAGTAAGATTGCCAATCTCTGCGCCGGCGGGAGGGGCCTATTCCCTCGACCATCAGCGACATTTAGATCGCGACAAGTAGCGTCACCTCGCAAAGTTGGAGAAAAAGAGGGTGGCTGTATTTGATCCGCTGGGCTGGCAGGGGCGCTAGCGTTGGCGCTCGTTCATGCAGCCAACCTGCATTTCAAGTGTTGCAAAAGTAATAGATTAGCAGTGGAGACGCCCTTTTCATCTGAGTAAGGTTAGCGTGATTGAAGAAAAATGGAGCTTCTCATGCCGTCCAGCAGCCAACGAACACCTCCCCGAGAATCTGAGTCTGCTCGGGTGAAGAGTGATCCTGCGTCACCAAACCGAAACCTACCTTCCGATGTACTTGCAAAAGTTGCTACCTACGTTCCAACCCAGGATGTGGTCGAAACCGCACGAGATCTCGGAAATCTAGAGCGAACTGGCTCCGCAGGTCGCGAAGCTTTACGTCGAGGCCCTATCGGAATTTATCACGCTCGCGTGAAAAGGATTGGTACATCGGCAAAAGCAGTCTTCGATACAATCATCCCTGGGGAGCAATTGCCTGATTGGCAGGTGAACCGGCCATCTGAAACGGCAAGAACGCGGGCGGTAGGACCACTTCTGAAGTTTCAATCTGAGGCTGGAAAAGCACGATTCACAACCAACATCCTGAACCTCCCTCAGCCTGATCAGTGCGACGCAATTCTGAGCGTGATAAAGCATCTGGACGATCTTGGGGAAGTCAATAAGACGCGCTTAATCGAACGTTCGATCGAAATCTTGCAGCTTGATCCCCCTCTTACTTGGAACCAGGGTCAGAAATGCCCCGCCGCAGACGTATTGGTCCAGGGCGAGAAGCACTTAAACGACGACCAAAAAACTCGGGTACAACACGAGAGGAACAATCGCCCGGAGCTGCTGCGCCTGTTCCGCCGGGCTGTCGCAGACTTTGAGATTGAAAAAAACATGGCGGCGCATCCCCGCAGGTATCAAGACGCGAAAGAACCGGAGGTGAAACCTATCGACGAGGTGATTGACATAATCGAAAGATATAGTCGATCGGTCGTGACGAGAGGGCCAAATGCTATCGGCCTTCTGACGGCACACGAGAGTTTCGTCAAGAACGTCGGTGATGCCTACACCCGTACGCGCGCCGAATTCGATTCATCCTCCCGCGATCGGGACAGATCGGCATTGTCACGGTAACTCTCGGCAGCCGTTCCGTGTTGGCGTGAGTGGAGGGATTACAAGGTGACTTGTCCCCGCTGTGCTCCAGGTTTCATTCGTGTTTGGTGCAGTCAATCGGCATCGGCCTCGTTGCAAGCTGTGCTGGTCCGAGGAATGAGGATTGATTGGCACCCGGAACGGCTTTTCCAAGGGGAAAACGCCAGCCGCAATCCGCAGTAGGGGCTTTCATCGTGAGATTGACATAGGACAAGGCTCGACCGGAGATGTAGAACAGGAGCGCGTGGGCGTGCTGCCCGACGCTCGGGTCGTGCGTCCCAATAGCCAGCCTTGGATTGCTATCGGAGCCGGAAAATCCAACACTTTGTTTGTGTACTTTTCTACCACAGCACTGAATGGTGTGCCGTCCTGCAGCTTCAACACGGCACGATGTTCGAGAAGAAACGGTGGCAGGACCAGTGGTCCTCTCCGGTTCGCAGTTAATTCATTTCCCATGTCCCAGCCTTCTGGTAGAGGAGACCAAAGCAGATTGGAAGATAGGTTGGTGCGGGTGAAGTTAAGAGACTGAACGGCCCTGCCGAACGCTATATCACTGGTGCTCAACGCGTTATTCATTTCCATTGTCAGTCTCGCCGGAACATACCAGTTGTCGGCTTCTGATAGTACGCGATTTCCGCAAACCAGGCGAACGCGGCGATAAGCGATAGGCTCCTCTGATCCCACGGCAAGAAGTTCTCGGATACTGCTATCGGCGGGCGTGTCTTGTACGCGCACGCGCTGGGCAACGATCTTGGAGTCTTCCGGGGCGAGTTTGTGCGCGGCACACCAGCGATCGAGCGTCAAGGTGGCGCTAGGATTTCCCAGGAGATTTGCATTCAAGGTCTGGAGAACTGCGAGCGCCTCGATCCGAGCGGTTGGTGTGTCCGGCCATGGAGAGGCGGTGGAAGATTCTTGTGCCAAGGTATTCGCGGCCAGCACGAGCGCTATAGTCGATGCGATTGCTGTTACCTGCACAGACTTTAAGCAAAAATTCGACATACTGAATTACTCCCTGGATGTGCGTGGGCGAGTTGAATGTTGATCTTGGGGAGGACTGGAAGCATCGCTGTTCGCGGAGTGGCCAGCGGGGCAGTTTGTTCCGGCTTTCGTGTCTGCTCATGCATCTTCCGCCGGCCGCCCAATCGTTCTGATTGTCCACCGTTGAGTTCAGCTCGTTTGGTGTACTGGAACTTCTAGCGTTCCTTCGAGGTTGGTTAAATGTCAATCGTGTTACAAATGTAAAGCATTGCCTTCGGACGCGTTGCCGTTGGATGTCATACCGAAAAAACTACGTTGGCTTCTCATTACTTCAGGAAATTCGAGTGCACTTTGTTTCGGATTAAGACGTAGATGTATGTACCAAACGGCTTTCCCCCGGTCAGTCGCCCACTCCCACCGCATTGACATGGCAATTTCTGCAGTCGGTTATTGTATCACGACAAGCCATACCGCTTTGAGGCGCCAAGGCGTCGTTGGAAGTCGTCATCTCTCGACATTGGCAATGGGGTGCGGGTAGCTTTGGAACATTTGATCTGAATCCGCGTCAGGCGCGGCGCATTCGTAAACGAGAACCGATTCAAGCGTCGCCGCCTTGAACTCCTTCGGCGAGTGGCCGCCATCAGTTCTCATCATCGTCTTTTGCTTTCGAAGTGAAAGCTTCATATTGCTGTAGTGGATAAAAAAATTCACATCCGTAGGCAAAGTCCAAGAGCAACTGTTGAAAAAATGATCTTTGTAGCGCAACGGTTGGTCCCTCGATCTCTGAAGCGGTTGGCAATCTTGTCGATTGCGTGCCGTCGACACCAGCCGGCTCCAGATCCGAGCGGCTGTTTGCAGTACCTGGTTTTTCGTTCAGGCTCATGGTTCAGTCTCCTTGTACAGCTTTCACCCCCTATGCAATCTGAATGTGCTAAAATGATTTGCCGTGGGAGAAGGTCAGTTTCAGCTGTAATCCAACGGGGCTGGATGAATGCGGCTCGCTCTGCATTAGAGGCAGATATTGGTCCGAACCTGCTCGCAAAGTCGGGACAATCCCTTGTTTGCCAAACACTGTCGAGAGTGGTCCTCGCCGGTCGCCGTCAGGGGCCGCGTCTAAACGATAATCTGCGATCCCAGTTCAACAACCCGGTTGGCAGGAAGGTGAAAATAGTCTGATGGGAGTGAGGCCGCATTCGCAAGGAGGATGTAGAACCGGTCCTGCCAGTAGGGCATGCCTGAATTGGCGTCCGGCACCAGCTTGCGCCGGCCGAGATAGAATGAGGTCGACATGATGTCGAACTTCAGTCCGGCCTTGCGCAGCGTCGCGAGCGCCTGTGAGACGTTCTGCGATTCCATGAAGCCGAACAGCAGTTCGACGCGCGAGAAACGCTCGGAAATCTGCTCGACCTTGTAACGGTCCTGACTCGGCACACGCGGCTTGTTGACCGTGCGGATCGTCAGGATGACGTTGCGGTCGTGCAGCACGTGATTGTGCTTGAGATTGTGCAGCAGGGCGGCGGGTGCGGATTCCGGATCGCTGGTCAGGAAGATCGCCGTGCCGGGAACCTGGGCCGGCGAATGTTCGCTCTTGCGCTCGATCGAGCTGACGAAGGAGGCGAGCGGAATATCGGTGTGGCGGGTCTTTTCCATCAGGATCGCAGTGCCGCGGCGCCAGGTCCACATGATGACGGTAAAGGCCGTGGCGATCAGGATCGGGATATAGCCGCCGTCGTGGATCTTCAAAAGATTGGCGCCGAGGAAGATCAATTCGAGTATGACCAGCGGCGCCAGCGCGATCACCGCAACCGGCAGCGACCAGTTCCAACGGGCGCGAACGAATTCGAAGGCCATGATCGAGGTGACGACCATGGCGCCGGTGACGGAGATGCCATAGGCGGTCGCCAGCGCGTCCGAGGTTTTGAAACTCAGGACCAGGAAGATGACGCCGATGAACAGCACGGCATTGACCGAGGGCACGAAAATCTGCCCGGTATTGGTTTCCGAGGTGAAGAGGATTTCCCTGCGCGGCAGGAAGCCAAGGTTGATGCCCTGGCGCACCATCGAGAAAGCGCCTGTTATAACAGCCTGGCTGGCGATGATCGTCGCCGCGGTCGCCAGGATGACAACCGGCAGCAGCGCCCATTGCGGATACATCAGGTAGAAGGGATCCGACATCGTCTCCGGCTTGCCGAGCACGAGTGCGCCCTGCCCGAGATAGTTCAGCGTCAGCGACGGGAAGACCAGCAGGAACCAGGCCCACTGGATCGGGCGACGGCCGAAATGGCCGAGATCGGCATAAAGCGCCTCCGCACCCGTCACCGTCAGGAAGACGGCGCCGAGCACGACGACGCCGTAGAAGCCCTCATGCAGCAGGAAGCTGACGGCATAGTAAGGATTGAAGGCGGCAAGAATGCCGAAATCGTCCGAGATATGCGAAATGCCGGCGGCGGCCATGACGAGGAACCAGACGGCGGTGATCGGGCCGAAGAATTTGGCGACGGCGCCGGTGCCGCGCGATTGCACGACGAAGAGCAGCGCCAGGATCACCACCGAGATCGGCACGATATATTCCGAGAGCCTGGGCGTGACGAGCTTCAGGCCTTCGACCGCCGACAGCACCGACAGCGCCGGCGTGATCATCGCGTCGCCGAGGAAAAGCGCAGCCCCCAAGAGGCCGAGCAGCATCAGGATGGCGGTATGGCCGTTGGCGGTCTTCATCAAAAGAGCAAGCAGCGACAGCGTGCCGCCCTCGCCTTCGTTGTCGGCGCGCAGCAGGAAGAGCACATATTTGATGGTGACGATGATCGTCAGCGCCCAGATCATCAGCGAGATCAGGCTGATGACCTCGAAACGGGTGAGCCCGTCATGGGCCACCGGCTTCAACGCCTCGCGAAAGGCGTAGAGCGGGCTGGTCCCGATATCGCCGTAAACGACGCCGATGGAACCCAGCGTCAGATAGAACAGCTTTTTCGGCGTCATCTGGGATTCGGTCGGATGGCTTTCTGCGGACATGATTTCAACAGGCTCTTCGGAGCCCCAGCCTCCTTTTCCCGCATCGTTTAAAACGCAACAAAGGCTTTCGCAACGGCGTTGGAAAATTGACCGGTCGAAGAATTCTTTGATGATGCAGGCGTTTCTTTGAGGCCTTATCTCATGATCTCAACAGAGCTGAAACGTCGGATCGAGCTTCATCTGTAACGCTCACAAAGTTGCAAATCCGTTCGGCAAACTGATGCGCTGATCGAGGACCACTCGGGCTCTTAAAGCGACGAGTTTCGCAGGGGCGGCTTTCAGAATTGCCGATCGCAGACGCGGCGGCATACCAAGCCGCTTTGAACGACTTCAAATCGCGCGCTTCGCTGAGGACGTCAAATTTGATTTCATTTGTAACAGGGGACCACGCGTCGATTGAAATCCGAAGCGCGTTCAACATAAAAACATCGGGAAGACTTCCTTTTGAAACGTTTGGGTCAGCCTGTCATGTTCGTGCGTTCCGATGCTCTCTCCCGTATAAAGCCTTCTGCCACTATCGTTGTCTCGCAGAAGTTTCGCGAGCTTAAAGCTGAGGGCAGGGACGTGGTCCGCCTCAATATAGGAGAGCCGGATTTCGATACGCCCGACAATATCAAGACGGCCGCCATCGACGCGATCAACCGCGGCGAAACGAAGTACACGCCGGTGTCCGGTATCCCCGAGCTGCGCAAGGCGATCGCCTCCAAGTTCAAGCGCGAAAACGGTCTGGAATATTCCTGGGAGCAGACGATCGTTGGCACCGGCGGCAAGCAGATCCTGTTCAACGCCTTCATGGCGACGCTGAACCCGGGCGATGAAGTCGTCATCCCGGCGCCTTACTGGGTGTCTTATCCCGAGATGGTGGCGCTTTGCGGCGGCACGCCGGTTTTCGTTTCGGCCACCCAGGAGCATGACTTCAAGCTTCAGCCGGCGGATCTCGAAAAGGCGATCACGCCGAAGACCAAGTGGTTCATCTTCAACTCGCCGTCCAACCCGACGGGTGCGGCCTATACGCATGCGGAGCTGAAGGCGCTGACCAACGTGCTGATGCAGCATCCCCATGTCTGGGTGCTGACCGACGACATGTACGAGCACCTGACCTATAGCGACTTCAAGTTCGTCACGCCCGTTGAAGTCGAGCCCAGCCTCTACGACCGGACGCTGACGATGAACGGCGTCTCCAAGGCCTATGCAATGACCGGCTGGCGTCGGCTATGCCGCCGGCCCGCTCCAGCTCATCAAGGCCATGGACATGATCCAGGGGCAGCAGACCTCGGGTGCGACGTCGATCGCCCAGTGGGCGGCTGTCGAAGCGCTGAACGGCACCCAGGACTTCATCCCGGCGAACAAGAAGATCTTCGAAGGCCGCCGCGACCTCGTCGTCTCCATGCTGAACCAGGCCAAGGGCATCGTCTGCCCGGTGCCGGAAGGCGCCTTCTACGTCTATCCGTCCTGCGCCGGCCTGATCGGCAAGACGGCGCCGTCGGGCAAGGTCATCGAGACGGACGAGGATTTCGTTTCCGAGCTTCTGGAATCGGAAGGCGTTGACGTCGTTCACGGCTCGGCCTTCGGCCTCGGCGCGAACTTCCGCATCTCCTATGCGACGTCGGAAGCGCTTATCGAGGAAGCCTGCCGCCGCATTCAGCAGTTTTGCTCGAATTGCTCGTAAGAGCGTATCCTCCAGAGGTTATTTTATGAATGGTAGAGTTTCTCAAAAAGTGTCGGAAGAGTCCGGGCCAATGATATCGGCGTCGATCGACCCAGACAACGTTAGTATCGCGGACTTAGATCGGTTCGGCCACGCTATTTTTAAAGAATGGCGGCCGAAGCGGCCCTTCCTCCGCAGGCAGGACGGCGTATACCTCGTACTTAGGGCGGACGATGTATTGGGCTTAAGTAGTGACCCTCGGACCCGTCAGATAGAGACGGAACTGATGCTCAATCGGGGGGTCAACGAAGGAGCGGTCTTCGACTTCGTTCGCTACAGCATGCTTTTTTCAAACAAGGAAACCCACAGCAGGCGTCGCTCTCCTTTTACTCGGACTTTCGCATTCCGGATGATTGAAAATCTACGTCCGCAAATAAGGCAATTGACGGAGATCCTTTTTCGAGATTTGAAGGAGCTTGGTTCCTTCAATTTCGTGGGGGAATATGCTTCAAAGCTCCCAGCCGTTACGATAGCCAGCCTGTTAGGCCTCCCGCCAAGCGACATTCCCTATTTTACTCAACTCGTCTATCGCGTTGCTCGCTGCCTGAGCCCTTCATGGCGGGATGCCGACTTTCCGGACATCGAAAAATCAGCGGTCGAGTTTAAGAACTACGTGCAAGCGGTAATTGACGATCGCCGAACGGATCCGCGTGATGACTTCCTCTCATCCTACATAAACGCAACGCGAGAAGCGGAGGATCTCTCGCCCGTCGAAGGCCTAACCCAGCTGATGCTTATCATCTTGGCTGGAACTGACACGACCAAAACCGGCCTCACTGCACTGACCGGACAGCTTTTGCAACATCGACAGGCATGGGACGCACTGTTGAACGATGGTACTCTCGTGGCCGCCGCCGTCGAGGAGGGACTGCGCTTTGAGCCTCCAGTCGGATCCTATCCCCGTTCAACACTGGCAGATATTGATCTTGACGGGTTCATACTACCCAAAAATAGTCTTCTCGCACTTTGCACCATGTCCGCGCTAAGAGACGAGAAACACTATGTCCACCCTCAACTTTTCGATATTCATCGCAAGCAGATGCGCTGGCATATGGTATTTGGCACCGGTGAACATCGATGCCTTGGGGAAGCGTTGGCTCGTTTGGAATTGCAAGAAGGACTTGCTACGGTGCTTAGACATGCTCCCAATCTCTCGATTGAAGGTGAATGGCAGGCGGTACAGGGTCATGGAGGTGTGCGCCGAATTGCGGAGATGAGAGTTGGCTTCAATCGAGAAAATTGAAGCGAGTTGCTTTCTCTCGTTGGCTGATGGGAAGAAAGCGCATAGGAGTCGCCGCCAAATTCTTGTCGGACCAGCTTGGTTTGTTCGGTCGGTGTTTTTCACCGTGGATGCGGAGTAATGAGAAACTGGGTCAGACCACTGGGCTCCGTTGATTCCGCGAAATCTGCTTAGTTGGATTGGCTGTCAGAAGGAGAGGTGACCGCATGATTTGGGATCATTTATCACCTTCCCGAAGGGTTCTGCTTGATATCAAATCGTGGTCTGTATTGGTACTGGTAATTGCCTCGATATCTTTTGCGGTTCTGGCCATAGGATCTTGGCAAGACAACGAAAGCAACGAAGCGATCCTGACAGAGCTGCAATCGATCGACGTGGATTGCGCGATGCTGCAGCGGAATGTGTTGCGTGCTCACGCCGGCCTTCTTCGGAATTACCATCCTCTTATCGTCCCTCTGGGGCGACTGCGCACGAGCGTCGCAGATTTACAGCAGCTTTTTAGGCGGGCGGGCCTCGACGGGGCCGGTGAATTTTCTGAATTGCTGGCGCGGGTGAAGAGCTCAGTAGATGCGACCGACGCAGCCGTTGCAGCGTTCGGTACGCAAAATGTAATGTTCCAGGATTCGTTGGCGACCTTTAACCAGTCGATAGCTTCGCTTCCGAGGTCTTTGGATACGAGGGATTTGAACTCGCTAGAAGTCGCTGAGTTGGGCTATCTGATGCTCCAGTTTTCGTCTCAGCCAAATTTCGAGTTTGCACGGGAAATCAACCAACGTCTCGACCGGCTTCAGGTTTCGGCGAACGGGGATAAGGCAGGCGTCAAGGAGATCGTTCGCAGTGGGAGGATTATCCTGACTCTACTGCCGCGATTGAAAGACACCGTTGGAGTGATCCAAACTTCTGAAACCATCGACAACACGAAGAAGTTGCAGCGAGCATACCTTGAAGCTTATAGCTTGGCCAGCGCGGGTGAACAGCGGGTACGGGTCTTCCTCGGCGCAGTTTCGGTTTTCTTTTGCTTTTGCATAATTTCCCTAGTCCATAGGTTACATCTGCGAACCAAGGTGTTGACGAGACGACTGGACTTCGAAGAAGTGATCAAAAAGATTGGGCTTTGCTTCGAAGATGCTTCAGAAGCAAAACCGTCGTTGGAATCCTCAACGAATGCCGCGTTGGGAATTATCCAATTATTCTTTGAAGCTCATCAATGCGCGCTGGGACTGGTCAACATCAATGAGAATGACGTTGGCGTCACCTTTTTTGGAAGCACTCCTGCGCCAGAGTGGAACGAACAACGGGTGCGCGAAATTGTTTCCACGGTAGGGGCCGAGGACGGCGGGCGGATTTTCCGAGCCTATCCTCAACGAAAAGCGAGCTGCTTCGGTGAGGACTCTCCATTTCTGTGGGTGCTGCTTGCGTTCAAGGTATCCGATCGAATAGTCGCTGTCTTTGGCCTGGGATTTGATCGAGAGCATCTACAGACGCCGACCGCACGTGAAATGCAGCTGATGGAACTAGCGGCTGCATGTGTTAGCCACTATGCGGTCATTCGGCGCAAGCAGTCCCAGCGAGATATTCTGGAACGTCGTTTGAAACATGCGGAACGGCTTGAAGCAGTTGGTACGCTTGCCGGCGGCATTGCGCATGAATTTAACAACATTTTGGGTGCAGTTCTGGGTTACGCGGAAATGGCACACAACGTTCTGCGCCGTCGTACTCATGCTCGAGACTACATCGATCACATCATTTCTGAAGGCAATCGAGCGCGGTTGATTGTCAACCAGATCCTTGCCCTTAGTCGAAAGCGGGATCGAACAACAAAACCATTCGATCTTTCGGAGTTAGTGACCGTGATCGCGCCGTCGTTACGTGTTGCGTTGCCTCCGGGCGTCGAGCTCGATTTCAAATATCAGAGCGCTCCAATGGTTATCGAAGGAAACTCACTTGAGGTCGAGCAAATACTGATGAATTTGTGCAAAAACTCTGCTGAAGCATGCCGAGAGTTAGGGCGTGTGGAGGTCAGCGTTAGGAGGTCTGTCGTACGGAAACACAAGGTTCTTACAAACGGTACTATTCCCACCGGCGAGTATATCCTTCTTTCAGTTGAGGATAACGGCGCAGGCATAACAGAGGCGGTATTATCGCACATTTTCGAGCCTTTTTTTACTACCCGCGCCCGCAGCGGTGGCACGGGCCTGGGATTATCCACGGTTCACGGTCACGTTAGCGCGATGGCTGGTTACATCGACGTGGTATCAACTGTCGGCAGAGGTACGCGCTTCGACGTCTACTTGCCACCTTCGTCGAAGCAGCCGGTAAATTCAGAGAGTTTTTTTGACCCTGGAAGAATCCCGCTTGGGAACGGCGAGATTGTCGCGGTGGTCGAACCCGACTTAGCCACGCTGGAAATGTACGAGGAAAAGATCGCGGCGCTGGGCTATGAGCCAGTCGGCTTTAACACGTTGGATGGTTTAATCGACTGGGTGTTGGAAGGAAAAGAACCTGATCTTGTTCTAATTGATCAACCGTCTTTGCTGGATGGAGACGGTGCAGGGTCCTTAATCTCAAAGCTGGCAAAAGCGCCCATCATCATTATTGGCGAAAACCAGAAAAATGTTCCCCTTTCTGCGGATCGCGAGGGATCTGCCCGTTTTTTGGAAAAGCCGATTTCAGCAAAGACTCTCGCCTATGTCGTTCGTGCGAATATCAGAACTGAACGAATGGTCGGCTCGAATAGCAGCGGAATCGTGATTGCGTCATAAACCGATACGCCCTCTGAACAGAAGCCGGCCGCACAACGCGATTGCTTATTAATTTAATCCCCAGTCGCGGAATCAGCCGGTCAGTCCCGACATCCGCAACAACGCAACTCCGGTTGCGGCTGCAATCACCGCCAGTGATATACAGGCAAAAAACCGGTAAACCTGCTCTTTTGATGTTAAGAGGAGATGGATCGAAGCGATCATCAGAAGGAAAATCGTCGCAAGTGCG
Source organism: Rhizobium rhizogenes (assembly GCF_002005205.3). The sequence goes on from NZ_CP019703.3 coordinate 101,809, forward strand.
CCATACGCCCAATACTCGTTCGAATAAAGCCATGTTCCCAAAGCCAACAGACCGCAAACAAAAAAAACGAGTTCGAGCTTTTGCAAGACAACACCTCAAAAAGATCTCGTTGTGATCCTAGGACATCGGTCTCGCAGGTCAATACTGCGATCGCGTTTCATGCAACGGACTTGATGTATCTGCCGCGCGGCACTAGGAGACGTGAGGAACGGCCCCCTGTCTAGGGTGCAGTCGGTGCCGATCTCCGCTTCGGGGGCGCTTTGCGAAATCTCCTGCGGCTGCACCATCCTCCGCGCCAGCCTGCGAAAATTTTCGAAAACCGCCGCTATGGTGAATTCGCTCTCATGGCCTAGGGATCACCGCTTGGGCCGCCGATTCCCTCGATTCAAGAAATCAAACGGCTTCGCTTCGATGCTTCAAATGAAACCGAGAGGTAAGATAATAAAATCAGAAAGTAACAGACACCTCCCATAGTCGCGACTGTTAGCGATCGAGTCATTTCATGCTGACCAAGATCATTGCGATACAGTGGGGAATAAACAATGCGGAAGACGGCAGGATCTTTCGGGATCATTTTTCTGATGGTCCAGCCAAGCAAAGCTGCGCCGCTCTCGTTCGCTGAATTTAACCAACTCGCTCGCGAATGCGCACCTTCAGTCGCTCCATCGACGCTTGGAGCGATTGCGAAGGTTGAAAGTCAGTTTGATCCGCTCGTGCTGCATGACAATACCACCGGCGAAACTTTACATGGCAAGAATCCGGCGGATGCTACGCAAAGCGTAAACAATCGCGTCGCAGCAGGGCATTCAGTCGATGTAGGCCTAATGCAAGTGAACTCGAAAAATTTCGCGAACTTGGGCTTGACTGCCGGCAATGCAATCAACCCTTGCGTGTCCCTGTCGGCGGCGGCGGACCTGCTCGTACGGCATTATAGTGGCGGCGACACGGTAGAGTCAGAACAACTTGCCATCCGGCGAGCAATTTCGGCTTACAATACCGGCAACCCGACACGCGGCTTCGCGAACGGCTATGTGCGGAGGGTCGAAGTGGCGGCTCAGCTACTCGTCCCCCCGCTGGCTCAGTCGGGGAAAAAAGGCGACCGTGATGAGCGGAGTCCAGAAGAACCCTGGAACGTCTGGGGTTCATACGACCGCTCCCACTCAGCAGTCGGTTCGTCCGCGCCGCCAGAGGCGCAGCAGCCGAATGAGCGCAAATCCCCCGAACAAGATCAAGTTTTCGAACCGAATGATGGAGATGCACCATAATGGCATGGCTTGAAGGATACCGCGCACCGTCGAAATTCCGTGGCCTCTGGCACAGAGCTGTGCGCCTGCTGGCTCCGCACGTGCCGAGCGTCACCGGCGCGATCGGCTGGAGCTTGTTTTTCTGCGAGCCAGCTGCCGCGCAGGCCGCTGGGGGCACTGACCCCGCCACCATGGTCAACAATATCTGCACGTTTATTCTCGGTCCGTTTGGTCAATCGCTCGCCGTTCTTGGTATCGTAGCCATCGGGGTATCGTGGATGTTCGGCCGAGCTTCCCTTGGTCTGGTAGCAGGTGTTGTTGGCGGGATCGTTATCATGTTTGGAGCCAGCTTTCTCGGCCAAACACTGACAGGGGGCGGGGGATGAATGCCGATCTTGAAGAAGCCACACTCTACTTGGCGGCAACGAGACCTGCATTGTTCTTTGGGGTACCGCTGACGCTTGCTGGAGTTTTCATGATGTTGGCGGGGTTTCTCATCGTTGTTGTGCAGAACCCCCTCTATGAAATTGTTCTCTTGCCGCTGTGGCTTGGAGCGCGGCTCATCGTAGAGCGGGACTATAACGCGGCAAGCGTGGTCTTGCTGTTTCTCCAGACGGCAGGGAGAAGCGTTGACGGCCATGCGTGGGGCGGCGCGAGCGTCAGTCCCAACCCCATCAGAGTGGCGTCGCGAGGAAGAGGAATGACGTAATGTTCGGAGCAAGCGGACGGACCGAGAGATCTGGGGAAATCTACCTGCCTTACGTAGGGCACCTCAGCGACCATGTCGTTCTTCTAGAGGACGGTTCCATCTTGACCATGGCGCATATCAGTGGCCTTCCCTTCGAACTGGAGGAAGTAGAGGTCCGAAATGCGCGCTGCCGTGCCTTTAACACGCTCTTTCGCAATATTGCCGATGATAACGTCTCAGTATATGCCCATCTCGTCCGTCACAACGATGTGCCAGTACCGCCGGTACGCCATTTTCGCAGCACCTTCGCGTCAAGCCTAAGCGAAACGTTCGAGCGGCGTGTTCTGTCTGGTAAACTGTTTCGAAACGACCACTTCCTCACGCTCATTGTCTCTCCTCGCACCGCTCTCGGTAAAGTGGGAAGCAGATTCACCAGGCGCTATGGGAAGAACCCAGGCGATCTTGCGCATCAGATCCGACATCTGGAGGATCTTTGGAACGTTGTCGCTGGCGCGCTTGATGGGTATGGACTTCGTCGACTTGGCATCCGAGAAAAAAATCAGGTGCTTTTCACGGAAATTGGTGAAGCCCTTCGCCTGATAATGACTTGTCGTTTTTTACCGGTGCCGGTCGTTAGCGGATCCCTCGGCGCCTCAGTTTATACCGACCGGGTCATCTGCGGCAAGCGTGCCCTCGAGATTAGAGCGCCGAAAGATCGTTACGTTGGATCTATCTTTTCATTCCGCGAGTACCCGGCAAAGACGCGGCCCGGAATGCTTAACACACTCCTGTCATCAAGTTTTCCGCTCGTTTTGAGCCAGAGTTTCTCTTTCCTCACACGTGCACAGGCTCACGCCAAGCTCAGCCTCAAATCGAACCAGATGACTAGCTCCGGTGACAAGGCGGTCACCCAGATCGGTGAACTCGCCCAAGCAGAAGATTCATTGGCCAGTAGCGAATTCGTCATGGGTTCGCATCATCTCAGCCTTTGTGTCTATGGCGATGATCTCGATACCCTTGCCGACTATGGTGCGCGAGCCCGCACGAGCTTGTCGGACGCGGGCGCGGTTATCGTGCAGGAAAGCATTGGAATGGAGGCTGCATACTGGTCTCAGCTTCCAGGAAACCACAGATGGCGTACCCGTCCCGGAGCGATCACTTCACGCAACTTTGCCGGCTTGGTTTCATTCGAGAACTTCCCTATCGGAAGGAAGTCGGGCCATTGGGGAGGTGCGGTTGCTCGTTTCCGTACAAACGGCGGGACGCCCTTCGATTATATTCCGCACGAAAACGACGTGGGCATGACCGCGATCTTCGGGCCGATTGGCAGGGGAAAAACGACACTTATGACCTTCATCCTGGCGATGCTTGAGCAGAGCGTGGTTGACCGCAGCGGGACGATCGTTTTTTTCGATAAGGATCGTGGCGGTGAACTGCTTGTGCGCGCCACCGGGGGCACGTACCTCACGTTACGACGAGGTGTCCCAAGCGGCCTTGCACCTTTGCGCGGCCTAGAGGATACGGCAGCGGCGCGGGACTTTCTCCGCGAGTGGATCGTGGCGCTGATTGAAAGCGACGGCAGGGGGGGAATTTCGCCGGAGGAAAATCGCCGCTTAGAGCGCGGTATCCAACGGCAACTTTCGTTTGAGCCTAACATGAGATCCCTTGCGGGCTTAAGGGAGTTCTTATTGCACGGGCCCTCCGAAGGTGCGGGAGCTAGATTGCAGCGGTGGTGCCGAGGCAACGCTCTTGGCTGGGCGTTTGACGGCGAATCGGACGAAGTGAAGTTAGATCCTTCGATTACGGGCTTCGATATGACCCATCTCCTCGAATATGAGGAGGTATGCGCGCCGGCCGCAGCATACCTTTTGCATCGAATAGGAGCGATGGTAGATGGCCGACGCTTCGTCATGAGCTGCGATGAGTTTCGTTCCTACCTGCTTAATCAGAAATTCGCAGCAGTCGTCGACAAGTTCCTGCTGACCGTCCGGAAGAACAACGGAATGTTAGTTCTTGCGACGCAGCAACCCGAGCACGTACTTGATTCACCATTGGGCGCAAGCCTCGTAGCACAATGTATGACCAAAATCTTCTACCCATCACCCACTGCAGACCGCTCTGCTTACATAGACGGGTTGAAGTGCACCGAGCGAGAATTTCAGGCTATTCGCGAGGAGATGGCGATTGGCAGCCGCAAATTTCTGCTGAAGCGCGAGAGCGGAAGTGTTGTGTGCGAATTCGATCTGCGCGACATGCCGGAATACGTCGCCGTACTATCCGGGCGTGCCAATACGGTGCGTTTTGCCCAGCAGTTGCGCGAGACGCATGGAGAGGAACCCTCTGCCTGGCTGGAAAAATTCATGACGCGCTACCATGAGGCACAGGATTGATCTGGAGTTCGAAGTCATGAATATTACGAAGCTCGTAATAAACGCACTTTTCATATGCCTTGTTCTGTCGGGGACTGCCAAGGCGCAGTTTGTTGTCAGCGACCCTGCAACGGAGGCCGAAACGCTGACGACAGCGATCAATACTGCGGCGAACCTCGAGCAATTGATCACGATGGTGACAATGTTGACCTCGCCCTTTGGCGTCACCGGCATGTTATCAGCGATCGACCAGAAAAACCAATATCCCTCTGCCGGCCAACTCGACAAGGAAATGTTTTCGCCGCAGATGCCTGCTTCGACAACTGCGCGTGCAATTACCTTAGATGCCGATCGCGCAGTCGTGGGCGACGACGCTGAAGGAAATCTTTTGCGACAGCAGATTGCAGGCGCCGCAAATGCTGCCGGTGTCGCGGCTGACAATCTGGATGCAATGGACAAGCGCCTTGCGGCAAATTCTGAGACATCGGGCCAGCTCTCCCGCTCACGCAATATCATGCAGGCCACCGTCACCAACGGTTTGCTTCTCAAACAGATCCATGACGCAATTATTCAAAACATTCAGGCGACCAGCCTGTTGACGATGACCACCGCACAGGCGGGGCTGCACGAGGCGGAGGAGGCGGCGACCCAACGAAAGGAACATCAGGCAACTGCGCTTATATTTGGCGCCGCTCAACTGCACTGATCCGCTACTGTTCATTCAGGGCCCTCTTTCTCCGTAGAAAATCGAAGCTAAATCCAGGTAAGGGCAATGAATTTTAGCATTCCTGCGCCTTTTACGGCGATACATACGATATTCGACCTCGCCTTCACCGTCGGGCTGGACACGTTGCTTGGGGACATTCAACGGGCAGTCAGCGCTCCTCTCGTGGCCTGCGTGACGCTATGGATCATTGTCCAGGGCATCCTCGTAATGCGTGGGGAAATGGACGCACGGGGCGGAATCACCCGGGTAATCATGGTATCGGTAGTTGTTGCTCTTATCGTTGAGCAGGCGGAATATCATGATTACGTTGTCTCGGTTTTCGAGGATACGATTCCGAATTTCATTCAACAGTTCGGTATCAGTGGGCTTCCTTTGCAGACGATTCCTGCTCAGCTCGACACGATGTTTTCACTCACGCAAGTAGCCTTTCAGAAGATTGCTTCTGAAATTGGGCCGATGAACGATCAAGACATCCTCGCCTTTCAAGGCGCACAATGGATTTTCTATGGAACGCTTTGGACTGCGTTTGGAATCTACGATGCCGTCGGAATCCTCACCAAGGTGCTATTGGCGATCGGTCCATTGATGCTCGTTGGCTATCTCTTCGATCGCACTAGAGACATGGCCGCGAAATGGATCGGCCAGCTCGTCACTTATGGCATACTTCTGCTTCTTCTAAACATAGTGGCAACTATCGTGGTTCTGACGGAAGCGACGGCACTCGTGCTAATGCTCGGGGTTATCACTTCTGCTGGCACAACGGCGGCCAAGATAATAGGCCTCTATGAACTCGACATGTTCTTTCTGACCGGCGACGCCTTGATCGTCGCTCTTCCGGCAATCGCCGGGAATATTGGAGGGAGCTATTGGAGCGGTGCGACGCAAACGGCCGGTAGCTTAAATCGCCATTTCGCCCGGACAATCCGCCGTTAGTCCCAGCTTCACAAATGGAGGATTTCCTTGAAGTACTTTCTATTGTTTTTGATCATCGGCTTGGCGTCTTGTCAGACAAGCGATCAGTTGGCGACTTGTAAGGGGCCTATTTTTCCGCTGAACGTCGGGCGATGGCAGCCTGCTCAGTCGGACCTTCAGCCTACCAACGCAGGAGAGGCTAATGAACGGCTCTGAATACGCGCTGTTAGTAGAGCGGGAAGCATTGGCGGACCACTATAAGGAAGTAGAAGCATTTCAGTCTGCACGTGCTAGATCAGCTCGGCGAATCTCTAGAGCCTTGGCTGCTTTGGCTGTCATTGCAGTCGCAGGAAACGTGGCGCAGGCCTTCGCTATCGCCGTCATGCTTCCGCTGAACAAACTTGTTCCAGTATATCTGTGGGTGCGCCCAGACGGTACAGTTGACAGTGAGGTATCTATTTCGCGGTTGCCGGCGACGCAGGAGCAAGCGGTCGTGAATGCGTCTCTATGGGAGTATGTTCGTCTGCGGGAGAGCTACTCGGCGGATACAGCCCAATACGCCTATGATCTGGTCTCGAGCTTCAGTGCCCCAACGGTGCGTCAAGATTATCAGCAGTTCTTCAATTACCCCAGTCCTAGCTCCCCCCAAACCATCATTGGTAAGCGCGGAAAGCTGGAAGCCGAGCACATCGGCTCAAACGAACTTATGACTGGCGTCCAGCAGATCCGCTACAAACGCACTCTCATCATGGAAGGGCAAGCTCCAATAGTAACCACCTGGACCGCAACGGTACATTATGAAACGGTAACTAACTTGCCCGGCCGATTGAGGCTGACAAATCCAGGCGGCTTAATCGTTACCTCCTATCAAACTTCGGAAGATACCGTTTCGAACACGACGCGGAGCCAGCAATGATCAAGAATTTGTTTCTGGGCCTGGTTTGTATCCTCTTTGTAACCAGCGGCGCGAACGCGGAAGACACGCCAGCGGCAGGCAAACTGGATCCACGTATGCGCTATCTCGCCTACAATCCCGATGAGGTTGTGCACCTTTCAACCGCTGTTGGAGCCACATTGGTCGTAACATTTGGGTCCAATGAAGCGGTGACAGCCGTCGCCGTTTCCAACAGCAAAGATCTCGCTGCGCTCCCACGCGGCAATTATCTGTTTTTCAAGGCCAGCAAAGTGCTGCAGCCGCAGCCTGTGATCGTCCTTACCGCAAGCGACGCAGGAATGCGGCGCTATGTTTTCAGCCTCGCGACCAGAACGATGTCTCGGCTCGATAAAGAGCAGCCTGACCTCTACTACAGCGTACAGTTCACTTATCCTGCCGACGTTGCCGCTGCTCGCCGAAAAGAAGCGGAGCAGAGAGATCTTGCGGATCGGATGCGGGCGCAAGCACAATATCAGCGTCGAGCCGAGGACTTGCTCGAGCGTCCGCCAGCAGGTGGCAGCACAGATGCGAAAAATTGGAGCTATGTCGCGCAAGGAGACCGCTCGCTATTACCGCTCGAGGTTTTCGACAACGGGTATTCCACGACATTTCGCTTTCCCGGAAACGTGCGTGTACCTTCAATCTACGTGATTAACCCAGATGGCAAGGAAGCCACGGCCAACTATTCAGTTAAGGGAGATTACGTTGAAGTAGCATCAGTTTCCAGGGAATGGCGTCTGCGGGACGGCCATACAGTACTTTGCATCTGGAATAAGGCATATGACGCCGTCGGACGGAAGCCGGGCACTGGCACAGTCAGACCCGATGTAGTGCGCGTGCTGAAGGAGACGAGGTGATGGAGGACGTGAATGCCCAATCCAGAGAAGGTATCGACGCGCCCGGATCCCTCGTCACCGATCCTCATGGCCGGCGCCTCTCGGGGTCGCAAAAGCTCCTTGTTGCGGGTTTAGTCCTGGTACTGTCGTTGAGCCTCATTTGGCTCGGGGCGCGTTCAAAGAAAAGGACCGAGCCGTCTCCACCAAACACAATGATCGATGCCAACACGAAGCCCTTTCGGCCGGCCCCGATTGATATTCCCGCCAAACCGGCAATGACACCGCCAGCTGCGGAAGCAACGGTTTTGCCGTCGGATCAACATCAGCGAGAACACAACGAACTGAGGCCCGAAGAAACACCGATCTTTGCCTACAGCGGAGGTGATCAGAATGGTGTCAAATCCGCCCCACACGCTGATATTCAGAACGGTGGCCAAGACAATAGAAACGCCAACTCCCTAGCCGCGTCGGAGGATTCTGCTGAGAACGATCTCTCTGTGCGCTTGAAACCGACAGTGTTGCAGCCTAGCCTCGCTATACTTTTGCCGCACCCAGATTTCACTGTTACGCAAGGAACGATCATTCCCTGCATACTGCAAACCGCCATTGATACAAATCTGGCAGGGTATGTGAAATGTGTACTTCCTCAAGACATACGCGGAGCAACCGGAAATGTTGTGCTTCTGGATCGCGGAACGACAGTTGTCGGCGAAATCCAGCGTGGACTGCAGCAGGGAGACGCCCGCGTTTTCGTTCTCTGGAATCGCGCGGAGACGCCCTCACACGCCGTCGTCTCTCTTTCCTCCCCGGGGGCCGACGAACTCGGCCGTTCCGGACTGCCGGGTACGGTCGACAATCATTTCTGGAAACGCTTTAGCGGGGCCATGCTCCTGAGTGTCGTCCAGGGCGCAGTCCAGGCGGCAAGTAGCTACGCAGGGAATTCGACCGGCGGGACCAGCTTCAATAGTTTCCAAAACAATGGCGAACAAGCGGCCGATACGGCCCTAAGGGCGGCCATAAACATTCCCCCAACCTTGAAAAAAAATCAGGGTGACACGGTCTCGATCTTCGTCGCGCGGGATTTGGATTTCTCAGGAATCTACCAGCTTCATATGACTGGTGGATCGGTGAAACGTCGGCATCTGCGCTAATGCACAGATAGCCAAAGCTGCGAGATGCATCCAATGGAAGTAAATCCGCAATTGCGCGCCCTTCTTAACCCAGTCTTGCAATGGCTCGATGACCCGAGGACTGAAGAAGTTGCCATAAACGGACCGGGAGAAGCCTTTGTACGCCAAAGTGGCGTCTTCACGAGGTTCGCCGCACCGTTCTCTTATGATGATCTCGAAGACATCGCCATTCTAGCAGGGGCATTGCGAAAACAAGATGTCGGCCCCCGCAACCCTCTTTGCGCTACCGAGCTCCCAGGTGGCGAGCGGATGCAAATCTGCTTGCCGCCAACGGTACCCTCTGGCACCGTGAGCTTGACAATTCGACGACCGAGCAATCGTGTCTCTGAATTGGGGGAAGTCTCGGCTCGCTACGATGTTCGTCGATGGAATCAGTGGCAAATCCGGACGCAGCGACGAGATCAACTAGACGAAGCGATTCTGCGCGACTACGACAATGGCGATCTGGAATCATTTTTACGTGCATGTGTTATCGGTAAGCGGACGATGTTGCTTTGTGGGCCGACCGGAAGCGGCAAGACCACGATGAGCAAGACCTTGATCAGTGCTATTCCGCGGGAAGAAAGGCTGATAACCATTGAAGATACGCTCGAACTCGTCATTCCACATGAGAACCACGTCAGACTGCTCTACTCCAAGAGTGGGGCAGGGCTAGGTGCAGTGACTGCGGAACAGCTGCTCCAGGCAAGCCTTCGGATGCGGCCTGACCGAATATTGCTCGGTGAGATGCGCGACGACGCGGCGTGGGCGTACCTGAGTGAGGTGGTCTCAGGCCACCCCGGATCGATTTCAACCATACATGGGGCGAATCCCGTCCAAGGCTTCAAAAAGCTGTTCTCACTTGTGAAGAGCAGTGTGCAGGGGGCATGCTTGGAAGATCGCACACTGATTGACATGTTGGCAACGGCAATCGATGTCATTGTTCCCTTCCGTGCTTACGGCGATGTTTACGAAGTGGGCGAAGTATGGCTCGCCGCCGATGCCCGCCGACGCGGTGAGACGATAGGGGATCTTCTAAACCAGCAATAGAGCCGCACGGAGGTCTGCTCGCGCAGATTTTAAAGCGTTACAAGTGTAGCGCGCTGCAGCAACTCCTGTCATCAATCTGAAACCTTCCGTTAGCATTTTTGTCATGCACGGCTTGGCCGAAATTTTGCCGAACTACCCTCATAGTGAGAGAAAATGATCAGGTTGAGGCTGAGACGTACATCCTCTGCTTGCACGAATCTATCGATTCTGCAGAATCCCATACGGAGGCGAACTGGTGAAACATGTTCTTGTCATCGATGACGATGCCGCGATGCGCCATCTTATTACCGAGTATTTAACGATTCATGCCTTAAGGGTCACCGCGGTATCAGATAGCCAGCAATTCAACCGGGTACTTGCATCAGAGACGGTCGATGTCGTCGTCGTGGATCTCAATTTAGGGCGTGAAGACGGACTTGAGATCGTTCGCAGTCTCGCCACAAAATCCGATGTTCCAATTATAATCATCAGCGGTGATCGCCTTGAGGAGGCGGATAAAGTGGTGGCGCTCGAGCTGGGAGCAACGGATTTTATCGCGAAACCTTTCGGAACGCGCGAGTTCCTAGCACGCATCCGTGTCGCATTACGCGTGCGACCGAATGTCATGCGAACCAAAGACCGGCGTTCATTTTGTTTCGCCGGCTGGACACTTAGTCTCAGACAGCGGCGATTGGTATCCGCACAAAATGGCGAGGTGAAGCTTACGGCAGGGGAATTCAATCTGCTCGTCGCTTTCCTGGAAAAGCCACGCGACGTGCTTTCCCGAGAACAGCTCCTCATCGCGAGCCGAGTGCGTGAGGAGGAAGTATATGACAGAAGCATTGATGTTCTCATTTTGAGGCTCCGCCGAAAGCTTGAGCAGGATGCAGCGAGCCCAAACTTGATCAAAACTGCCAGGGGTGCCGGCTATTTCTTCGACGCTGATGTGGATGTTTCCTATGGAGGTCTGATGGCGGCCTGAAGCAGCGACGCATATGCCTTTTTCGATCTGATCCTAGGACGCGGACTCGTTAATTGAAGCGATCCAGATTCTCGTCGCGGCAAGTTTGAGCCCGGCAAGGTAGTTGTCAGCACGTCTGTCGTATCGTGTTGCCAGACCACGCATCTGTTTGATGGTTGAAGAAACGCTCGATCAGATTGCGCTGGCGATAGACCCAACGGCTGAAACTGAAGGTCTGTTTTCGGTTGGCCTTGGCGGGGATGTTTGCCCAGCATTTGCGTTGCTTGGCGAAGTTACGGATCGCGTCGGTGTCATAGGCCTTGTCGGCAAGCAGTGTCGTTCCGGGCCGAATGTCACTCAGCAGCTTTTCGGCCATAGGAGCATCGGCGGCCTGACCGGCGGTCAATGCCAGTCGAACCGGCAAACCATCAGCATCGACGAGCGCGTGGATCTTTGTCGTCAGGCCGCCACGCGAACGTCCCATGCAAGGATCGGCAGATCCCCCTTTTTTTCGTTTGCACCATGCTGGTGAACGCGGACGCAGGAAGAATCGATCATGACGATCTCTCCGGCATAATGCCTTGAAACAGCGCCGGGAAGGCGATCCCAGACGCCTGCCTTGCGCCAGCGAGAGAAGCGATTGTAGAGCGTCGTGCGCGGACCATAGCGCTCCGGTACATCACGCCAGGATGAACCTGTCCGGAAACGCCATAGGATACCATTGATCACCCGGCGGTCATCCACGCGCTCAACTCCACGGCTGTTGGTCGGCAGCAAAGGGGCGATAACCGCCCATTCCTCGTCGGTCAGTTCGTGACGGCGCATAACAATCTCCTTTCCAGGAAATTGAATCACACAACGTCATCAACATGAACCCCGTTATGGGGACACAGCCTAGAGTGAGCTGGCTGTGTTGTAGCTGGGTAGGGGCTGCCTCATTGCCTGCTGTCGAATACAATACCGCCGTCAAGTGACCGGCCTCATCATATTAGCGTTCTTTTCTTATCTTCTCTTCGGCAAAGAAAGATGCAAGTGCGGCCGTAGCCAGTTTGTGGCCAAAAGCCCTGGCGGTCTCCAATCTCAATGGATCAAAGTGATTGCGTGCGACTTCTAACAGCGATACCGGGAACATGCGAGAAGTCAGGACAACGATAGGTTTTTCGACTACTTTTGAGATCGGGTAGCTTTGAGGCCCCGTGCTAAATGATCCGTCCGCCAACATGTTCTCAAAATCGGCGAGCGCACGGCGCAAGATCATCTGCAGCGCCTTGGTAGCGCTGTACTGCAGAATCAAGTTGTCATATATCTTCGATACCTCAGGAGCGGGGGGGCGTGCCGAAAGAAAGACCTGGACTTTTTCCGGCGGCGCAGTCGAACTCAAGGCGTCCGCCGTTAGCATTGATTGCCGATCGAAGTTGTCACGACGTTTGGCGGCGATAGGAGGCGCTGGTCGTTTTTCCTTTCCGGCTCTTTCAGGTAATTGCGAAGGCGCCAAGTTTTGCGAGGAAAGAGCTGGGATTGGGTGAACGATCGGTCGCGCGGCAGCAAGCCGTCTTGCTTCACCGACAGACAAAGCAGGTTTGCGGATCCCCATCTTCAATTCCCCAAGGTATCGCCAATCAATTCTGAAATTGTTACGAGTTCCTCCATCGCAATTCTGAGGTTCCGCTCAAGGAGGCGCATCGTCGGATCATTTGTCGTGTTCAGCAATGTGAGATGCAACATGCCACGCTCTTTCATTGCAGCGAACGCGTCTCGTTCATGCATTGGAGATTGTACGACAGGCAGATTCACCAGCATGTCTGACATCGCGCGTTGTGACGTGGTTAATCGGCCAACCGGGACTCGCTGGCGTAACACGGCGGTCGGAATCACTAAGTTCTCGCTCAGCAGCAGCTCGACAACATAACGATATGTCGAAAGTGCCTCATCGATATCCAGCGGCGTTAACATTGTCGGGATCAGAAGCAGGTTTGAGCTAGCGATGATTGTGTTATTGAGCTCGCTCGAACCACCATGCGTATCGGCCAGCGCATAATCAAATTCCTGAAGCTCGGCGTCCTCATAAGCCGCTTCAAGAAGCGACATTTCTTCTGCAGCGTACACCTCGCAGGATGTATCCCAGGTGTTGCTACGCATCGCGTTTTCTTTCCATCGCGTTAACGGCCGGTTCTCGTCCGCATCGAAGAGAGCCACTCTTTTGCCGTCTCTTGCAAACGCAGCGCAAAGGCCCATGAGCGCCGTGGTTTTGCCGGCGCCTCCTTTAAATGAGCAAAATGTCAGAAGTTTCATAAGTTTATCCTGGCGACGTTGTGAACGAAAGTGCGTCTGTATCATTGTTTGTATGTGTGACTGTCTGTATAGCGAAATTATCAGGAGTATATTTCAATTGCATTGAAGGATAGTTGCAAATGTAACTATATAGATCCGAATATGAACAGTATATTCTTGAATTTATTCTGTTGGCGGCTAGGCTCCCTCAGTCTCAACTGGAGAATTTCACTCCGGAACAAATCCAGATCATTCCGTTTTCTATGGAGCAAGCCATGTCGCAAAGCGAAAAATCCACTTCAAGTGACATTGTCGACCGGCGTGAAGGCCCGAAGATTGAAGGTTTCAAGGTCGTTAGCACTCGTTTGCGATCGTCGGAATATGAGAGCTTCTCTCGCCAAGCCCGTCTGCTGGGGCTCTCCGACAGCATGGCCATAAGAGTTGCGGTTCGCCGCATTGCCGGCTTTCTCGAAATCGATGCAGAGACTCGTCAGATGATGGAAGCCATTCTTCATTCAATAGGAGCACTCTCAAACAACATTGCCGCGCTGCTGTGTGCCTATGCTGAAAATCCGACAACGGATTTGGGCGCTCTGCAAGCTGAACGAAACGCTTTCGGTAAATCGTTCGCTGATCTCGACGGTTTGCTCCGTTCCATTTTGTCCGTATCACGGCGACGGATCGACGGTTGCTCCATGCTGGCGGACGCCTTGCAGCATTAACGTAGCACTTGGGGGAATCTGTTGGATGCCCGATCGGTCTCAAGTCATCATCCGCATTGTGCCGGGAGGTGGGACGAAGACCCTCCAACAGATTATCAACCAGTTGGAGTATCTATCTCGGAAGGGCAAGTTGGAGCTGCAGCGTTCGGCCCGACATCTCGATACTTTCGTACCACCGGATGAAATCCGCGAACTCGCCCTAAGCTGGGTTCAAGAAACCGGGACTTATCACGAAAGTCGGCCAGACGAGGAAAGGCAACAGGAGTTGACGACCCACATTATTGTAAGCTTCCCTGCCGGTACAAGTCAGGTAGCAGCTTATGCAGCGAGCCGGGAGTGGGCAGCCGAGATGTTTGGGTCAGGCGCAGGGGGAGGCCGATACAACTATCTTACAGCCTTTCACATCGATCGCGATCACCCACATCTGCATGTGGTCGTTAATCGTCGCGAACTTTTGGGGCACGGCTGGCTGAAAATATCCCGGCGCCACCCCCAACTGAATTATGACGCCTTGCGCATTACAATGGCCGAGATTTCACTTCGTCATGGCGTCGTCCTCGAGGCGACGAGCCGAGCTGAGCGCGGCATCTCGGAGCGGCCGATGACTTTTGCCCAGTATCGACGCCTGGAGCGGCAGCAGGCCAATCAAATTCGTTTCGAGGATATTGATTTCGAAGAATTCTCGCCTGGGGGAAACGACGGAGAACCGGATCAATCTTTTAATTCTTCGTACGGTTCGCTGCCTCAAAACGTGTCAGAAAACTTGCGACGAAACGGCGGTCTGCAATCGGTGTCTGAAGTACGTTCCCGGGCACTGATCGGATCGAACGGCAACGGTGTCACGCCCGATCGTGTATCATCTGGAAACGATTCCCGTTCTCAATCCGGCAGCGATAAAGCCTTTGTGGACGATGGCAACTTGAGGAACGGCCCTCTCACCATCGCCGGAGACGGCCAGGATCTTGAAGGCCGTTCTGGCATGCATCGTTTGGCAACCGAACCCGTCACGCACACAACAAGCGAAGATGATGTTCGGCAACGGCCTCATCGAAAACGGCCTCGCGGTGATGAGGAAGAGCAGAGCGGCGCAAAACTGACCAGGGTAGACGGAATTCGGACGGGAGTGACAATCAGCGCCGTACCGGTTGCCCAGGACGATCCGATTACATCGCCGATCCAGCCCCCTGGATCAAATCCGTTGGATGACCCGGGGCAGACCAACATCGCTACGGACGCATTGCCTCCGACAGCCGATCGCCGGCAGCAGGGAGAGCCAAATTCTAAGCGTCCTCGTGATGATGACGCCGAGCCGAGCATTCGTAAGCGGTCAAGGGACGGGCGCAGCCAAGGGGATGAGGGAAACAGAAGGTAGAAAAGGATCGATCATGGCAGATGAAGAATTTCGTCGAGACTTCAGCCGCTCCGCTACGTTGAACTCGAATAACGAAGGCGCTACAGGCGCACCAATCCCGGATACATCGGTGTCGACTGCCTTCCGACAAAACCGCAGAGAACACTTAACGACCAGTTCCTTACGGCCATTAATTACTGGTGGGGCCGGCGACCTTCCAGGCACTTCCCCCGAAAATCAACGGCCGACAACCCATGCCCCGAATACAGCAGAAATACTCCCGGTGAGATCAGCCGAAGCTCCGGCTGGCCAATCAGCGGTCTTTCCGAGGAGCAAGGGGTATTTTCGTACGGCCATGCAATACCTGCGGGAGATTGAAATGCAGTCCACTGCCAGGGCGGACCACGAGGCGACGTCGTCGTCACGTTTTGGCAAGGGGGAAAGAAAGCAGCTGCGCGAACACGAGCAAACCGGTGATCAAAGTGAATCAATGGCGAAGCGGAGTACCAGCTCGGGAATGCAGGTGGGAACTATTGCCGCGTCTTTGGCTATGAAAGATAGCTCGACCGCGACGCCGGCTTCGCAAGGGCCGCACCGGTCTGGGATGGAGCTGGATAATATCGAAGGGACTGGAGAGAGCCGTACGCAATCTCAGCACGAAATTGCGACACAACCTATTGCCACAAGCGCTTTTGGTTCAGGTCATGATGTGATCATTCCTGGAGAGGGCCAGCCTGAAGAAACATTCGACGGCGCACCATATTGGATGGTAGAAAGCGGGGATAGCGAGACCAATAGCCTTCCGTCGATCCAACAAGGCTTATCTTGGCCAGGGTTAGATGACCTTGATTTGCTCGCCGACAGCAGTTCACCGCTCAGTACTCAGGTTGTTCCTCCTGACGTAGCCGCTACGAATTTAAGCACTGAGGCAGGGTCCGCCAGCGTCGAAAGCACCCAAATCCTCGCCGACAGTGCCTATTCCGACGACGCGACCGAAACCGGTGGCCAAACAGCTTCAGGATCGATCCATGAAGGTTCAGTTCGTTCGCTTGGCTCACCGGAGGAACGCTTCGACGCCTTTCCCGAGTTGACCGACGAGGACTTGGCGCAGATTGACGCATTCTCGCGAGCCCGCTCTCCTTCGAGGCGAGATGCTGCGCACGCTATTCATGCGGTCAGCTTGGATGATGCCTTCTCACGCAAGGATCTTGCCGCGGGCCACGACGGCCGGCTTACGAATCCTGCGTTCCGTCAGGAGGCTTCTCTGCAGGAATCGAGCCCATCAGAAACGAAGTCCGACGACTTCCCGGAATTAACCGACGAGGACCTGGCACGGATCGACGCACTCTCCGAAGCCCGCTCAACTTCGAGGCTGGATGTTGCACGCACTATTCATGCGGTCAGGTTGGAGGCCTCTCGGCAGGACCCGAGCCCATCAGAAATGAAGTCCGACGACTTCCCCGAATTGACCAAAGAGGACTTAGCCCGGATCGACGCACTCTCTGGACCCCGCCCGACTACGGGGCGGGAAGGTGCGAACACTATTCAGCCAGTCAGGTTGGACGATGCTTTCTCAGCCGAAGATTATACCGTGGGCCGCGGCGGCCGGCATACGAATCCTGCGTTCCATGAGGAAGCTTCTCGGCAGGACCCGAGCCCATCAGAGATGAAGTTCGATGGCTTGCCGGAGTTGACCGACGAGGATCTGGTAAGGATTGACGCAATCTCTGAACCGCGCTCGAAGAGATCTCGCTCCGAGCAGGTTGTCGGGGGAAAATCTCATAGGCTCAAACTGAACGAGGCTATCGAGGAGGCGGGCTCGCCCACTACCGTTTCGGGAACAAGCGCCGCCAGGGCGGCACCTATCACGCTCGAAAGCGGAGTACCTAGGTTGCCGCAGGCTACCCATACGGAACTTCCTGGCTCGGACGTTGCGGGTCCACTGCGGATCGGGAAGGCGTCGTGTGCCGATATACGGCGAGATGTTTCGGATAAAGGGAAACGAAAAGTCTCGTCAGATTATCAGATTCAGCAAGGTCCTGGCGCGTCCTATGCTTACCAGCCGCGACGCATGCCGACGGAAGCGATTTTCGATGCTGAACGGCTTGGTGACGAAGTGCTCATCGGGAATGAGCCAGTTCCGCGGTGGCCTTACCCCTGGGAGCACGTTGTTCGTTTTGAAACAGGCAAGCAGCTCTTCGAAAGATTGCAGAAGTGGCCGACTGCGGAGGAGTTGGAAAACAGTGTGATCCTCGTCAAAGCGGATAGCGCGCAACGATCCTATATGCCCCGAAATCAGCTGCTCTTGCATCTCGGATCCGAAAAGTATTACGAACGAATGAAAGCGCTCGGTCTATCCGATAATACCTTCAGCGGATTGAAGTCCGATAGCAAATATTTTTATGATACACCTGCTGGACCACGGGTAAGTGAACATGATTATGAGTTCCCGCGGCAGGCAGGCGTGCATAATCCAGAGGTGATGGTTCAGCATCATAGCGGAACCTTCTTCGCGTTTTGGCCAAAACTTCTCAGGCTGGAAAAGCTTGCGACAGTAACGAATACGTATGGCGCGGAAAATGTTTGGCTCAAATCGCCAGCCAATGCTTACATGACGCCGGAAACCTATAATTCCAAGGTTGCGAACGGCGCCGAAAACCTTTTCATCGAGTTCCTACGTCCCGCTCCTGTCCACGACCACCTGCGGGAACCTGGAACTTCAAACGCAAAAACTGTTGACGGACGAAACGAAGATCGCGCGCAACAGGCCGACCGGTTAGCAGATCAGTCGATGGGCCGGAACGGGGACGGCCGTGACGCGCAGGGTGGTAAGAGAACCTTGGAACCGCGCGTGCGCGAAAGGTATGGGCTGTAGATCCAGCTGCCCGTAAAGCAAACAGCCGTCCAATAGGATAAACGGAGCGTGGTCACGTGATGAATTCAGGCAAGTACACGCCAATAGGCCTGGCTGCGAGCATAGCATGTTCATTGGCCGTGGGGTTTTGTGCGGCCAGTCTCTATGTCACATTTCGCCATGGCTTTACGGGCGAAACGATGATGACTTTCAACGTTTTTGCGTTCCTGTACGAGACACCGCCTTATTTGGGATACGCAAGTCCTACGTTCTATCGCGGACTAGCCATCATCGTTGCGACGTCAACGCTCGTGTTGCTATGCCAACTACTGTTATCGATGCGCGAGCGCGAACATCACGGCACTGCTCGCTGGGCCGGCTCCGGCGAGATGCGGCACGCCAGGTACCTCCGGCGCTACAGTCACGTCACGGGTCCCATCTTCGGCAAGACATGTGGACCACGTTGGTTTGGCAGCTACCTAAGTAACGGAGAACAACCTCACAGCCTTGTTGTCGCGCCAACTCGCGCTGGTAAGGGTGTCGGCGTCGTTATCCCGACGTTGCTAACCTTCAAGGGCTCAGTAATTGCCTTGGATGTGAAAGGCGAGCTATTTGAACTCACATCGAGGGCGCGTAAATCAAGTGGCGACGCGGTTTTCAAGTTCTCGCCCTTAGATCCAGAGCGGCGAACGCATTGTTACAATCCCGTGCTGGATATTGCCGCGTTGCCGCCCGAACGGCGCTTTACAGAAACGCGCCGCCTCGCTGCGAATCTCATCACAGCCAAAGGCAAGGGAGCCGAAGGTTTCATCGACGGGGCACGGGATCTTTTCGTAGCAGGCATATTGAGTTGCATTGAGCGCGGCACACCAACGATCGGTGCCGTTTACGATCTGTTTGCTCAGCCGGGTGAAAAGTACAAACTATTTGCGCAACTCGCGGAGGAAACACAAAACAAAGAGGCTCAGCGTATCTTCGACAATATGGCGGGGAATGACACCAAAATCCTGACATCCTACACATCGGTGCTCGGCGACGGCGGACTCAATCTTTGGGCCGATCCACTCGTTAAAGCGGCTACAAGCACCTCGGATTTTTCCGTCTACGATCTGCGGCGGAAGAGGACTTGTATTTATCTTTGTGTCAGCCCGAACGATCTCGAAGTCATAGCGCCCTTGATGCGTCTTCTCTTCCAGCAGGTTGTATCAATCCTGCAGCGATCGCTGCCACTTGGAGATGAACGGCACGAAGTTCTGTTTCTCCTCGATGAGTTCAAGCACTTGGGCAAGCTGGAAGCTGTGGAGACGGCAATTACGACGATCGCCGGCTACAAGGGCCGCTTCATGTTTATTATTCAGAGTCTTTCGGCTTTGACAGGAACTTATGATGAAGCTGGTAAGCAAAATTTTCTCAGCAATACGGGTGTGCAGGTATTCATGGCGACTGCTGATGACGAGACGCCCAACTACATTTCCAAAGCTATCGGCGACTACACATTCCAGGCTCGCTCAACGTCGTACAGCCAAGCGCGCATGTTTGATCATAACATCCAAATCTCCGACCAAGGAGCACCGCTTTTGCGCGCCGAACAAGTCCGCCTACTCGACGACGATTATGAAATAGTCCTTATCAAAGGCCAACCTCCCCTCAAACTGAGAAAAGTGCGATATTATTCGGATTTCATATTGAAGCGAATTTTCGAAAGCCAACACGGTTCCCTTCCCGAGCCCGCATCTTTGATGTTGCCGGGAGACACAAACCTCGTTGAAGGCAAGCTCGACCAGGGAACAGCCGATACAACTTCGCAAAAACCGGTGCAGATTGAAGAGAACGACCATGGGGAAGTCGTTTCCCCCCAAAACAGAACTGTGGCTGATGGAGTAATGCCAATAGAAGTTCGCCCCCGTTCAAACGAAGTTGATGACGAGCGGGAATACCAAGGCGCGGACGCCGCAACCTCTGAGAAGCTTCCGGAAATTGCTCCGGCTCTTTTGGCGCAGCGCGAACTCCTCGACCAGATCATTTCGCTCCAGCTACGAGGTAGAACAGCCTCCGGCACTTGAAGCTCGATGTGATACCGCTTCGGATCGAGTCTTGTTAGCGCCGTCAGATGTCCCGTTTCGGGAATGCATTACCAACGTTGAAGGTTGCCAATTGATGAGACATCGCCATGAAACCGTCGGGAAGCTCAAAAACTGGATACGCCGGGTCGGCTAGATCCTCGCCCCAGGTTCGCGCAGGGGTTACGCCTGTCCTTCATCCCAAAGAGCCTTGGAACCGTTTTGCTTGCTCCCCATCTGACGGCCAAATGGATCACCGGGAAAATTTATCTGCGCAATTCGCTTACGATGGAATGAGACTGGGCGCAGCCGAGCGGTCCGCGTACGAGACATGGGATAGAGCGGACCGGCCGAGTTGGAAAGACCTGATACTGAGCGCTCGCCTGAACGCGATTGACAGTTTCGCTTGGAATGTCGATGTCGGAGAAAGTACCTCTTCAACTTTTGTTTATGATGGTGTTCCTCTGGCGGAAGGGGAACGGCATGCCTACGAGGAATGGGTGGAGCCGGGACAGCCCAGTTGGCAACAACTCGTTGTGAACGCGCGTATTGAAGAGCTAAACACCTCTGCTGCAATTCCGAATGAGTGTAGTCCCCTTCAAGAGGAATTCCGATCGGAGGCGCCTAAGCGTAAGCGGACAAGCTCCATTGGTCAAAAGAACGGTTTCCCTGAACCATTCGAATTTGATGGGATGAGACTCGGCTCGCCTGAGCGCGAAGCATATGAGAATTGGAGTAAACCGCAACCGCCATCCTGGAAAGACCTGATAGTTGACGCCCGTCTTGACGCAATCGACACCTCCACCTGGCTCAACGAATCAAATGACACCTCGGTCTTCGAGTACGAAGGCGTCCCGCTTGGGGAGGGGGAACGCCTAGCATATGAAAAATGGCTCGAGCCCGCGCAACCAGGATGGGAAGACCTGGTTGTGGACGCACGCGTTGCGGAATTGCACCAGTCTGCTCCGACGTGGTGCGAACACCAACCAGGCAACGACGTTTCTTCCAACGAGTCCGGGCGCATCTCGGGCGTCCCAATTAACGCCGAGCAGGTGTCGCGTGCGTTCTTCGTGTACGATGGAGTGGCGCTCGGAGCAGCCGAGCGCGCTGCGCATGATCGTTGGAGCAGGCCGGACCGGCCCACCTGGGAAGATCTTATCATAGTCGCGCGCCAAGCTGCTATCGAAGGCGGTGCCGTTTCGAATGGGATGATCGGGAAGACATCTTCCTCAGTCTTTTTATACGAGGGAATGTTGCTTGGGGATGCGGAGCGTCAGGCGTACGGACGGTGGAGGCAGCTAGCCCAGCCGCGGTGGCAAAATCTGGTGGTGAACGCGCGCCTGGCAGAGCTCGACCCGGCGGCCTGGATTCCCGATGAACATGATCCGTCTGAGGATGGCGGGGCGACTGGTCTTCTGTCGCAAGCAAGCACGACCAATAAGTCCCGCCTCAGTTTAGGTGATCAACCGGAAGCGCGCTCGCCTAGTCTCGCACGTGAGCCAGCACAACAGCCGACTCACGTGCAAAACCTGACGTGCGCACAATTGGAAGCAAGACGTGCTCTATATTTCGGGCCCTCTGGGAGGGATGCAGACCAAACCGCCAGCATCGCCGACAGTAATCGCCTCGACGAGGTAAGCAAAGTTAAACGGCTGGGTGCCAAGAGCCGTCGAGGCGCTAAAGCAACGGCCTATGACGTAATTTCAAGTGCGGAAAGACTGTCGTCTCACGAGGGTTGTTTGACGGTTCAGTCCACTCAGCCAGAAAAAGCCGCTTGCTCGAGAAGCGACAATATCGGCACTTATGGAAGTCGAAAAAACGAACGAGCTCGGCTTGCGACCGAGACCGGGAAATACGAGTCGGAGCATATTTTCGGGTTCAAGGTTGTCCACGATACCCTGCGCTCGACCAAAGAGGGCCGGCGGCTGGAAAGGCCTATGCCCGCCTATCTCGAATGCAAGGAACTTCATCGACAACATGTTGGTACGGGAAGGGGGCGGACCCGACTGGTGGGGCGCGGCTGGCCAGATGACGCAAGTTACCGCTCGGATCAAAGGGCAACTCTATCGGACCCTGTTGCGTCCACGGAAGGTGCAACGGCGTCAAACGGGTATCAATTAAACCAGCTAGGCTACGCACACCAGCTCGCTAACGACGGGCTGCAGAGCGAAACGCCAGATGGGGTTATCATGCCGCTTCAGGTCGCGACTACTAGCTACAACTATACGGTAAGCCGCGATCCGGTACTTTCTCCGCCCAGTAAAGAGCAAGCTCCGGAATTGTTGCACCTTGGGCCACGTGGCCAGACAGAAGCTGTACTCGCTCGCGAAACAGCATTGACAGGAAGATGGCCAACACGCGAGCGTGAGCAGCAAGTCTATCGAGAGTTTTTAGCCCTTTATGACGTCAAGAAGGACCTGGAGGCCAAGACACTTGGGTTGCGGAAGAAAAAAGCTGCGCTTGTTTCCGCGTTGAACCGGACTGCCGCCTCAATAGGCACTTCACCCTTGAAAGCCCAATCGTCGAGCGCAGAAGTTGAAAAAGCAACTCACGAGTTTGATGAACGACGGGTTTATGATCCGCGCGATCGCGGTCGGGACAAAGCATTACAACGGTGACAAAGCTGGAGATGACCATCGTTAGCGGACTTTGTATCGATGCTTAAAAATGATGGTTCAGCATTTGAACCGCAGGCTGTACTGCTACTCTTTGAAATCCCCCGCAAAAAACGCGCCGTAGTGCAATCGATCGCCAGGGCCTGAATTTCAGTTGAAACACGATGTCCATTCAACGCCTTAAGCGCAGGTGTTAGACTTCGCATATCCTTGATCCGCGTTGGAGTGTGAGTTATGCTCGAAGACGGCCAGAAAATGCAGGAACGCGAGCTTTCGGTCCTCGGTGGTGATAAGACCGAAAGTGCAGCCACCTTACCGAATGACATTTTGGTGGAAGTTGCCAAACATCTGCCGACCGACGATCCAGTCGAAACGGCAGCCAACCTCACAAGCTTTAAACTTGCGAGCCCGTCGGTTCGGGCATCGGTCGATCAGAGCGATGTCGGAACGTTCCACCGAAGCGTAAATCGACTGGGTGCCTCAAGCAAGGCATTGTATGACCTGGCTGTACCCCGGAACGGCTTTGCCGAGTATCCGAACTATCCGGAACCGGACCCTGCTGGCGAGTTTGCGCTGGCGAGCCAGCGCATCAGGACAATTGGTCCAACTTTGAAGTTCCAATCGCCCGCCAGGAAAACAGCGATCGTCAATCACATTCTCAATATGTCGGAAGGCGGTGAGCAGGCGGAGGCGATTATGTCGATGACGTCCCATTTGAGTGACCTCGAGAGGGCCGACAAGAGACGCCTTATCGACAGAGCAATTGAATACTTCAAGGTAGACGGGCCTATCAACTACGACAGTCGCCATTATGCAGCCTACGCGATTGCAGCGGCGCACAACCAGTTGGAACTCGAACACAAGTCACAAATCTTCGATGCAATGGCGAAGAGACCCCAGCTTGCGAGACTCTACGCCGACGAACGCATCCATGCGCAGGAGCATTTGGGGCTTGCGTCGACATCCGAAGGTCCGCACGAGCGGAGCAATAAACAACTGGCCACGGACATTCTTCAGATCGAACAAAAAATCCGCACTGAGCTCCTTCCCGAAACTCTCAGTGCTCACGACCAGATGGTAAAAGCGGAAGGAATCGCTGGATCGATTGAGAAGGCTTACCGCGATGCTCGCGCGAACTTAACCCGGGCACCGCGAGGGAGGTCAAATTCTGATCTCAGCCGGTAGAACTTGGTCTGAATATTCGATTATTTCTCCGACGAAAGCACTTGGTTGACGAGCGAATTTTTAAACGAGCATCGATAAAGCGTGCACAGGGAAGGCCCACCTAATGGTCAGTATAAATAAAAAAGCCCCGCAGAAATCTTCTACAGCGACCACGCGCAATTCTGATGAACGCCTGGTTGATCAGTTAGGGCAGGCGTACCTTGTGGAACGCGAGGCGCAGGAAAGGCGCGCGCGACTTGAAGCGCCGCCGGCGTTGAAAAAATATGCCTCGAAACTGCAACTCCTCAATAAGCTCGATGCAGATTTCCGTGGTGTGATCGCCCACAAGCCGTTTCGCAGCGAGCAACTGCGGGTCGATAGCAATGGAGAATTGACCCATAGTCGGGGTCTCATAAAAAAGAAGAAGAAGGTTTTCATTCGAGATCAAACAACTGGCTCCCTTCGGCTTATTCACTACGAGAGGTCTGACTGGAATAGTGTCCGTCGCTATGACTACGACCAGAACGGCGTGTTGAGCGAGAAACATATCAAAAGCAAAGCCGGTGCCTTCGAAGAAAAATGGGAGCGGGACGAAAACGGTGAACTGATGCGCACCCGATACATCGATCGGCGCAGACTTACTGGACGGGCGTTGCATCCCATTTCCGAGGAAATCGGACGTCCTTATGAGAGTGGCCTGGAGAAGAGGCTTTATCGCGTTTTAACGCGTCGGGAGGGCTCCCAACAAAAGACTTTCGAACGCGATGACAAGGGTAATCTGGAGCTCATTGCAAGCAAACGGATGGGCTATTCGATGTCTTCACAAAAGGCACCGGATCGACAAACATCTAGAACAAGTATCCGCAAGCTTGGCGGAGCTTTCAGTGAATCATATAGATCCCGGCTGGATAAGGACGGCCACGAGTTAGGTCGGGATGTCTCCGCACATCGAAGCCTCCTCAACAAGCGTTCAGCCGTCTACGATGACGCTACAGGGGAGCTAAAGAGCAGCAAGCACACGTTTGGGAAGATATACAAAGCGGAAGCGACATACCTGAACGCCGAAATCAAAGAGGTCTCCAAAAAAATCCTCGGAGTTACGGTCGGTAAAGAATTGAAGACATTAAGTGGACGCGAACTCGAGGCTCAAGTATTACGTGCCGCGGAACGTGCCCTCCATAAACAGGCCTGGCAGCACCCTTCAGCTAACCCCTCGCGGTCGCAGCGGGAAAATACCAACAGTCATCTTGGAAACGAACTTGATGGGCCGCTCGAATCGGATATGACCGTCGTCCATCAAGCCGGATCCGGGTTCGTCGGCGACGATCGCCACGTTCATGATGGCGGTGGATCCAGGTTGAATGAATTGCACGAATCGCGATCGTCGAATGATAGGGAAAAGCTTAGTTCGCCGAGAGCCGAAATTTGCGACCGCTCGATGAATCGGGATCGCACCGGCTCAGGTACTTTGTCGCGATGATAGCTAAACTAGGGGGGCACACACCGAGTTGTCAAGTCGCCCCCCGGCAAATGAGCTCATCCCTGCTGCCATATTCCCAAACTACCAACGTTTCGCGTCAAAATGATCACTGAGAAATCCGTGCCATCCCCGAAAATAACTGCCACGAGTGTCTCATCGAAGCCCACCTGCCGTGTCGTGCGGCCCGGCAGCACCTATGCCGGAAAACAGGGTCTCAATTATTTCGAAGGGATTGCGGCCGAGACAGTGGGCTCGACGGGGATCTGCATGCATCTTTTAACCATACCGCCGGGCGCCCGCGCCAAGGCGCATTTGCACGCCTCGCATGAGACAGCGATCTATGCGATTTCCGGAGAGACGCATTGCTGGTTCGGCGACCAGCTGGAAGAACACGTCATCGTTCGCGAAGATGAGATGTTCTATATTCCGGCTGGCGTTCCGCATCTTCCCGCCAATCTCAGCGACCGGCCGGCGACAGCGGTCATCGCCCGCACCGACCCGAAGGAGCAGGAAAGCGTCGTCCTGTTGCCGGATTTGGAGGGGTATGTGCCGCGTTGAACGCCACCCGGCGGACCCAACCTGGTGCAATGCTACGAGTCAGTTTACTGTAGGGTAAGCATCCGGTGAAGGCCGCAGGTTAGGCTGCTTTAGCTTTCAATCCGTGCGGCTGCCAATTCCACGGAAGCAATTGCTCGAGCTTACTGATTGGCGTGTCGGCGATGCGGGCCAGGAGGTCAGCAAGCCAAGCCTGCGGATCGACGTCGTTGAGCTTGGCACTTTATGCCGACCGGCGAACTATGCCTATTAATCAAGTTTTTTCCAACGTTTCCGGCAGCATAGCGGTCGCCCAGTCGGCATAGCTTAGGGTCTCTCCGTCGCAATTGACGCGAAGGAGAGGACACATGAACACAACTGACTATTTGAATCGCAGCGCCCTATATCGGAAGCTGCTCCACGGTCCGTATCGGGAGTTTGCGCGTGTTTACGCCGCCAGCATGTCGAAAGAAGGCTTGGGTCGGCAATGCACGTGGCGCTCGCTGAGCCTGTTTCGAGACCTGATGGACTGGCATGTTGGCAATGGATATGCCCCGCAGGATTTGAGCGAAGCTTATGTCGATCGTTTTCTTGAGCATCGCTTCAAACACTGGAGTCCCGATACGGGCGACCGATCGGCACTCCGACGCGTGCTTTCAGCGTTACGGGAAGAGGGCTTAATACCAGGTGCGCTTCCGGTTGAGCGCACTGAGCACGAGCAGATCGTCGATGTATTCGGGGCATATCTCTCGAATGAGAGAGGGCTCGCCGCCTCGACGGTGGGGAGCTACAAGCTTCTGTCACTTCGATTTCTGCGGGAGGTCTGTCCTGCCGGCGCGAATGGGTTTGCAGCGCTCACCCCGGAGATTGTCATCGGGTATGTCGAACGACATGCGCTCGAT
Organism: Rhizobium rhizogenes; assembly: GCF_002005205.3. The sequence continues at coordinate 128,631 of NZ_CP019703.3, forward strand.
GGCTCCGCCGACAGCGGCAAGGCAATGTGCGGAGTCGTGCGTGCCTTACTGCGCTACTTGCATTTGAAGGGCTTCATTTCGACGGCGTTGGCCGATTGCGTGCCATCCATCCGCCGCTGGCGACTTGCCGGCCTTCCAACCTTCCTGCCGCCAGAGAAGGTCCAGAAGGTTCTCGATGCCTGTGACCGGACGACGGCAATGGGACATCGGGACTATGCGGTTCTGATGATCTTGGCCAAGCTCGGTTTGCGCGCTAGCGAAGTTGCTACCCTCAATCTCGATGATATCGACTGGCAGTCGGGCACGATTCTCGTACACGGAAAGGGACGGCGGCAAGCGACTATGCCGCTGCGTCACGACGTCGGAACAGCTATCGTGGCTTATATCCGGCATGGGCGTCCCGCTTCGGCGTGTCGGCGAGTTTTCTTGCGAACACTTGCGCCGCACGTGGGCTTTGCCTCCGGCTGCGCCATCACGATGATCGCGAAGCAGGCACTCGAGCGGGCAGGCATTGATGGCTATGCCCATCACGGCGCCCATCTTTTCCGCCACAGCCTCGCGACCGACCTTTTACGGTCGGGTGCCAGCTTTGCCGAGATCGGCCAACTGCTCCGTCATCGAAGCATCGACAGCACAAGGATCTATGCCAAGCTCGATGTTGACAAGCTGCGTGGACTGAGCCTGCCCTGGCCGGGAGGTGTCCAATGAGCCGGCTTCGCACTGCCCTCAACCGCTATGTCGGCATGCGCCAAGGGCTGGGATACAAATATGATGGGCCGGCACGACGGTTGTCGGCATTCGTCACCTTCATGGAAGCCCGCGGCGCCGAGACCATCACGTCGGACCTGGCAATGCAGTGGGTGACGTCGATGGGCCGACAGCCGAGTTGGTCCATCCGCCTGGCTGATGTGCGCTGCTTTGCCCAGCACCTCAGTCATTTCGATCTTCTGACGGAAGTGCCACCGAGCGACGCAGTGCCGCCGGCACGGCGGACAAAGCCCTACATCTATAGCGACATTGAGATTCAGGCGCTGCTGGCGGCAGCACTGTCGCTGCCGCCAGCCAACGCCCTTCGACGCTGGACGTATCACTGCCTGTTCGGACTGATAGCGGTCGCCGGACTGCGCCATTCTGAAGCGCTCGGCCTGCTCCGGGCCGACGTCGATCTCGAGCAGGGCGTCCTCACTATCCGAGAGACAAAGTTCGGCAAGTCACGGCTGGTGCCGCTGCATGCCACGACAATCGCTGTCCTTACAAACTATGCTGCCCGACGCGATGCACACCTTGGCACGCCGCGCAGTCCCTATTTCTTCGTCGCCGAACAGGGCGGCAGATTGCTGCATCAATACGTGCACCGGGTGTTCTGGCGACTATCCCGGCAAATTGGTTTACGGCAGGAGGGGGATCGCGGTGGCCCGCGGGTTCACGATCTTCGTCACCGTTTCGCCGTCCAAACCCTGATCAACTGGCATCGCGCTGGCGAAGATGTGGAACGCGAGCTGCCGGTACTCTCGACCTTCCTCGGCCATGCCAATGTTCGCGACACCTACTGGTATCTGTCCGCCGCGCCGGAGCTGATGAATCATGCCGTTCGGCGATTGGATAAGCGGTGGGAGGTTCGGTCATGAGACGAACGAACGACTTAGCCGTGCTGATCGAGCGGTGGTTCACAGATCGGCTCATGAAGCATCGAGGTGTAAGTTCCAACACCATTGCCTCCTATCGAGACACGTTCAGGCTCCTGTTTGCGTTCGCGCAGGCGCGCCTTGGGAGGTCCCCATCTCAATTGACACTGCGGGATTTGGACGCTCCGTTCATCGGCGCATTCCTGGAAGTCCTCGAGACGCAGAGAGCCGCCTCGGTGAGGACCCGGAATCTCCGCCTCACAGCCATTCGATCTTTCTTCCGATATGCGGCGTTCGAGGAGCCGGCACATAGCGCCCACATCCAGCGCGTGCTCGCGATCCCCAGCAAGCGATGCGACAAGCGGCAGCTTCAGTTCCTAACCAGGCCCGAGATTGAATCGATCCTGGACTGCACGGATCGAAGCACGTGGCTGGGACGCCGCGATTACACTCTGCTATTGCTGGCCGCGCAAACGGGGCTGCGGGTTTCGGAAGTCATCGACCTCGACCGAGACTCGGTAATGCTCGGCCGCGGTGCGCATGTGCAATGCGTCGGTAAGGGCCGCAAAGAGCGAAGTACGCCGCTCACAAAGGTTGCACAGGAAGCCCTCCGGCGTTGGCTCAAGGAACCAGGGAAGCGAGGCGCAACGGCTCTCTTTCCGAATATGCACGGTGGCAGGCTCAGCGCCGACGGCGTGCAGGCACTGCTGAACAAATATGTCGCCAAAGCGCGCGAGCACTGCGTCTCCCTCCGCTCGAAGCGGGTGTCGCCCCACGTCTTGCGGCACAGCGCTGCCATGGAGCTACTACAGGCGGGCGTCGACTGCTCGGTCATTGCCCTGTGGCTGGGCCATGAGGCGATGGAAACGACGCTGACCTATCTTCATGCACATCTTGAACTGAAGGAATCGACACTCGCAAAGCTGAAGCCGTACGAACGCGCCAAGGCCGAGCGATTTCGACCAAACGACCGGCTTCTGGAATTCCTGAACGCCCTCTGAGCATGAGAACTATGCCGAGTGCCAACGACGGGTCTTCGACCAAAACGGCAAGAGAAGCGCGTTTCAACTGGTAAGTTGGAAGAGGTGCTCGGCATAGTTCGCCGGTCGGCATAAACCGCCTTATGCCGCGCGCGGCATAATGCTGTCATGATCAGTGTCGCCATGAAGGCGGCGCGATCGGCACCTCGATCCGATCCGGCGAAGAGCCATGACTTCCTCCCGAGAGCAAAGCCTCTCAGCGCTCGTTCGGCCGCGTTGTTCGTGAGACAAATCCTGCCCTCGTCGAGGAAAGACGTGAAGCCGTTCCAGCGCTTCAGCATGTAGTCGATCGGCTCGGCGACTGGAGAACTGCGCGACAGTTTTGCCCGTTCGGTTTGAAGCCAGCAGTGCAGTTCGCCGACAAGCGGCAGGCTGTCCTTGCGACGGCGCTCCAGGCGTTCCGCTGCGGCAAGCCCGTTGATCTGCCGCTCGATGTCGAACAGGGCATCGATCCGTTTGACGGCCTCCAACGCCATAGGCGAGATCGGTGCGGCGCGGCTGCCGCGTTTGGCATTCGTGGCGATGTCGGCCAGCACGAAGAACTTGCGCCTCGCGTGCGACCAGCAGAGCGCCTGCGTCAGCGGCCCCGGATCGCGGTCTACCTTGAACAGCGGATTGTAGCCGCCAATATGTTCTGCCGAACATATCGGGGGCTATGTTGCGGCCGTCCATATGTGGCCCTGCTGACCTATACCCTTTGTCAACTGAGTATTTGGGCCCGATTTGACGCAACATAAATCGCAAGTTTGGCAGCCGGACCTTTTCTCGTTTGGAGGTTCGACATGGATCACCCTTCCTTTTCCGACCAAGCCGCTGATGCCCTATTTACCGAAGTGCCATTTGCTGACGAGCGGAACCGCTATTTGCATCACTGCGCCACACTCGGAGCGAGACCCGAAGTTCTCAGGGTCAAACGCAACGAACTCCTGTGGATCGCGCGACATCTCGGTCCAGAGGCTGCGGCCGGCGTCGGCATGGCGGAGTTGTTGCCGATCGCGCAGGCTCGGCAGAATGTTCACGGTGCGGCTACCGCTGCACGTCGGGTCGTCGATATCGGGCGCCCCTGGCTGAAGTTCCTTGGCTGGTGGCGTGAGCCCACTGTCATATTGTCGTACCAGGCGCAACTCGACCGGTATGTTGGCTGGATGCGCGACGAACGCGGATTGACACCGTCGACGGTGGAACAATGGGGGCGCATAGCCGGCAGATTCTTGCTGTGGTGCGAACAGTCGAGCCACCGGCTCAAGGATTTGAAGGCAGAAGACATCGACAACTATATAGCGACCCAAGGGGCCGGACGCTGGGGTCGTGTCTCGATTGCATACATCGTCTCAGCCTTGCGCGGATTTCTTCGATATGCGGCAAAAGAGGCTTGGTGCTCAGACCGCCTGGTGTCGTCAATATCGCGGCCTCGGCTCTATCGACAAGAATCTCTGCCATATGCCCCAGACTGGTCGGACGTCCAAAAGATGTTGGCTGATGTCGATACCGACCGGCCCCGCGATATCCGAGACCGCGCGATCCTAATGTTGCTGGCGGTATATGGTATGCGGCGCGGCGAAGTAGCCGCGCTGCGGCTCGACCAAATCGACTGGGCGGGGCGAACGCTTCGGCTTTTCCGCTTAAAGCGCCGACAAGCCCAGATCTATCCGCTGGTGCCCTCCGTTGCGGAAGCATTGGCACGCTACGTGGACAGAGTCCGCCCGCCGTCGTCGTGCCGAGAGGTTTTCCTCCGGATGCAGGCGCCTCGACATCCCTTAGGGGCCTCCAGCATTTATAGCGTCGCCAATCGGCGATTTGTTGCGCTCAACTTTATGGACCGCCTCTTAAGGGCGGTGGAGCGTCGTGACCGGAAGAAGTTGACCGACGTGCAAGCCGTCAGCGGTTGCGCAAACGACGATGATATCCGTCTCCAGCGCAGTGTCTTGGCCCAATGCCTGATTTTATACAGCCGAGTTCAATAAGCGAAGTGGCGCACACTGTCATCAGAACTTTCCTGCCAACCGCCCGAGGTCTCCAAACGAACAAAACCGCCTTACAACGGGCCTTGCTTCAAGATATTACCGAAACGTGCTCCCTCATGAAAAGGTCGCGAATAGGTTGCGGCTATCATCGCTCTTGATCATGGCGCACCTCATAAGCGACCCAAGGCAAAGCACGATGTCGCCTTATGTGGGGTGGCAGGATATATTGTGGTGTAAACGAGCTAAGTACAAGAGCTTTGAAGCGATTTTTGAGCACGTTTTTGCTATATTACCAGATGGTGTCCGGGTATGTTTAAAAGTGATTAATACAGCCTATCTAATTACAATTTTTATTTAAGATATTAAAATAATAATAATATCCGCGCCTTTAAATAATAAAGGTGAAAATTTTATCGCCAATCGTCGTCGTGCAACAATACGTGAGCCTGCACTTATTTTCCAAATTATATAAATAGGAAATACAAGCAGATTGGAGCAATTAGAAAGGGCGCCAATAATATTCACTACTAACATTTTATAAAAAGAACAAATACATCTGTCGACTATGCCGTACGAGTTGGTCGGGCAAAGCGGAGACTCGCCACAAGTTGAAGTCGTGAGAGGCGATGGGCACATCGTCAGAGCTGAGTGCGGCATCGAGCTCGGAAAGATTGCGCCTGCCTATCTCTCCGAGAGCAGCGAGCAACGACGTTTCAGTGCATTCCTGTACTCGCTTTCCGAGATTGTACATGCCTCTGTGTTCGATGACTTGAAGAGGCAGAGTCTCTTCAAGACGTTCAAGGAGGTTCGGTACCGAGTGCCGGGCGAGACCTCATCCGCCGTGACACCATTTGGGAGATCCCATTCGAGCTTCCACTCGGGCCAACATGTGCCTTTCACGGGGAACGGTTTGCGCTGGCAAAGGATATCGTTTTCCATCGGTTTCGGAAGGCTGCCAGATAAATATGAGCTTTTCTAAAAAGGATTCTTGTAATAATTAATCCTTATCCGGCGGGAGTCTTAAGTACTTAATGATGTTGAAAGAATTTATATTAAAAATATTCTATTCTGAATTATTGATTAATTAAATAAAGTATATAAAATATAAATAATTTTCGGTGAAAAAGATTCCATAGTTATTTATTCAATAATGCAGTGGCTCATGGAGATATTATATTATTTCTGGCGTTGTGTATTGAAATAGTCGCCGGAGTGGCGGATCATAGACACTAAAATAGAAAAAACTAAGTAACAACTGAAGCAATTATGACTTCTTTCCCTTCCTACGGTGACTATGGATGTAATAGAACAGCGGCAGATCGGAGCGATCACTTGCTCAGATCGGGCAACAACACGCCGAGATCGCCAAGAATTGCAGAGAGAGCATCCTCATTCGGTATGGCGAAGACGTTGGTTCCAGTGGGCTTCGTCTCACGGGTACCGACCCAGAACGCGATACCATTCTCCTTGTTGCCAACAGCGGTCAGCATATCTTTATCGTTTTCGCCGTTGCCGCACGCTATATGTAGGCCGATCTCACGAGGGAGTAGATTGACATAAGCAAAATAGCCTTTGCGCTTGCCTGGCGTTTCCTCGGGCATAACGCAATGACCCTCGGGTACTGCGGTCGCCCGGAAAGTGCGTCCCCAGGAATGATCTACACGCGGAAGAAGCGATGAAAGCAGATCTCCGGCCGATTGGTAACGTGGATGAGAGTCCCACATCTGACAGCCATAGAAATGCTCCATCGGAATGTTGCGGATTTCTGGGTTGCCGCCAAATTCGCTCTCCATAACCGCATGAATGCGGCTCCAGTTGGGCAGGGGAACGGATTCAAAACGTTGACCTTTGAAGATTGTGACCGTTCCGTCATTCCCTTGAAAATCAATACCTGGAATGTCTTTGAAGGGCGAAGCAGCGATTTCGCCGCAGTGGCGAGCGGACGTCAGCAGTAGGTAATGTCCCTTCCGGGCGATCTTGGTCAAATTGTCGATGATATCGATGGCAGGATTAATTTCCCAGCACTGACGGTTTCGATCTTGCTTAAAGGCGGTGCCATCACCATCGAAGGCGAGCAGAACCCGGAGAGAGGGATCCGTAAGACCGCGTGCTACCCGTTCCGCGATATCCGGAATGACCTCAACAAGAGACATATTCAAAGCTGGTGTAAATACGATCTGAATGAAGCCTTAAATGTAACGCAGCGCGGCAAGCATTAGTTGACTTTTTGGTGAGAGAAATAACTCTTAGCAGGGATTAGTTGGCCAGCCATTATCAATGTGGGGCCAGGCTGACAATGTTTGCGTGCAAGGCCGGATTATGTCGATGTAGACCTGCAGACCCGTTGACTTCCTATAAACACCGCCAATCATCCACCTCTCCCTTTCCAAGGTCTTGCCTTTTTTGCCTTGCTACCATGCCAGCCAGCGACGCGATGTGCGCTGCCGCGGTCGCCTTCCCGGAGGGTAACTGGAAGAGAGAACTCGCTGCGCTGCAGATTTTGCATGATCCTGTAGATGTGATTACGGCCGCTGTCGCCAGAGGTCTTAGCGGCATATGTAATGTCGTTGCTGCAATGGATGCCGAAAAAGTGACAGGCCTCGGCGACGTCATTCGGCGGATGCCTGCTCTAAATCACCGAATTGCCGTCGCCGCCGGTGAAACTCCAGTGCGAGACCTCGGAATAGGGTACCAGTGCGCAATCTGCCACCCCGACATAGCAAGTGCTATGTTAGCCACTTCCGACGGGATCAGCCATGCTGTCCGTGAAAAGATCGAGAAAGAAGTTGCTCAGGATATTGGAGAAGGTGCCATCGTATACATCTTCATTCAGCCGAGGATGAGTTCCAGCAACTCTCCGGTTTCTGTCCATTTCACCCTCCAGTTTGCGAGTTCTGGAGCTCTCGTCGAAGCCAGAATGATAGAGAGTTACAATTTTATGAAAGGCGATGGCACAGTGACTGCAGAGAAATTGAAAAGTCATTGGAAGCAGCACGGTATTCGCAGACCAAGTCCACGTCCGCCCAGGTCCAAATTTGAACTTCTTTTCGCTCCGGTCCCCGACAACAGTAAACTTGCCGCCGCCGATTTCACCCATCTCGGCTTGGTCGAGCGGGATAGAGAATTGCTTGGCAGTACGGTCTTCGGAATTGCCGCCAATAAACCTGGGACGGTAGTTTATCAGTGTGACAAGGTTCTGTGTCTGGAAGTGGATGTCGAGTCACACCGCGCGTTGGAGGTGCTTCACCGCCTTGGGGAGCAGGTATATAGGGCTGGTTGGGGCACGAGTTTCGGTCTTCACACAGGCCCTTCATCTTGTCTTAATCTTTCCGCTGCTGCACTCGCCACCTTTTTCAAACGGACTGATCTTTGTTCCGTCCCGCTGAGTGATGTTTTTTGTCTCTTCTGCGACCATGCCAGCCGTTGCTACGCCGCCAAAGAAGACGGACTTCCACTCACCGCCTTCTCCCTCGAAAATGAAAGTCAGTTTGAACTCGTCGACCCCCAGGTTGTCAGAAAATACGTTCTCGGTCTTTTCGACGCCCCGACAATGGTTGAGCCCCGCGATATCAGCAGAGCGAGCTTCTGCAGCCAATATATAACTTTCCGGGAACCACATCCCTGTAAGGAGTTCAATGAAATTGGTGTTCTGATCCTCGATGCTGCTGCTAAAATGCTCGAAAGTTATGCCGAATTCCTGGAAGACGATGGAAGCGATGATAATGAAATTGCGAGCGTTAAAGATGTATTTGGCTTAATTGATAGGACATTATGAGCACGATACAAAACAGAAGCAGTAACGGAAGTTTCCAATGTGTTTGATATTTGTGTTGCCATTGTATGTTGAATTCCTTTTGTCAATCTTATTGCATGTTCGAAATTGCATAAATTTGGGCCGTAATTTTCCGACTTTTTTGAATTTTCGTTCATCTCTTTAATTGTTGATGTTGTCTAGGGAGACAGCTTTATTGAATTTCAATGACATGTCGCCATTTACGTGTACATCAGAATAAAAAGATAATTCCGGCAAATAGTTTCAATTTATATATATTACATCCAGATTTACATTAACAAAGCATGCCTTCTATAAACAAAAGGAAATTCTATATTCTCTCAATACTCCATATCTACATGATGGATCTTCCCTATAACCGCCCCCGTTTCCCCCCGTTTGCTATCACCGGTCTACCTAGTGCGGCCAAACTGAAACGAGCAATTTCTCGGGCCTTTGTCTGCTATGACCAGTTTTGCGATGAACTCCTACAATATCAGCAAAGGTGGACGGATTGGGTGTTCGACCACGGATTTGCAGAAGCCATAGAAGACATGGCTCTGGTGTTCCAGATTGAACCTTGCCTTCATGGTCCCCGAACAGGCACACTGGAAGTGCTGAGATCTTGTCGCACGAAGGTCTTCATTTATACGTCGTACCGCAGGTTGCGCCACTTTGTTGAGAACCAGTGCATTGCTCAACCTGGCGACGCCGTCCTTGCTTGCATGATCCCGCCCTACGTGAGTGACCTCTCACTGCAGGAAATGTCTCGAGCCCACAATAGTTTTTGTCCAGGCAGTCACACGAGCATTGCAGACGTGCAGTGCTTTATTGCCATCCAACTCAGCAGCCTATTTGTTGAGGAGGGTACATGTGATGTGCATGGGCGAAATGGATTAAAAACAACCTGCCGCTTCTTTCGTCGTCCCGCTGAGTGCTTCAGCCGTTACGACATAGTTGCAATAGGGTCTGTGCTCTTTCACAACGCATTGCATCAGCCAGCGAACTACAATGAGGATCTTTCTTGCTTCGATCTGCGGTACGACTATCAGGTTTTCCTCCATGAGCGCGATGCCAATGATGGTGTGGGGCATTATCCGGAAGGCACACCACTACCTAGTGTCGCCATCGTAGGTGGTGGGCTCTCTGGCCTTGTTGCTGCTGCAGAACTACTTGACGCTGGCGTCAGGGAAATAGCCCTTTTTACCCCAGTAGATGAGGTTCGGAGTTTGGGTGTATCGCCGATGTCAAACGGCGACGCTCGCCAGGTCTTGACGTCATTCGGTGTCATGCCCATCTCCGGCAACCAAGTTTGTCTGTCATACTATCTGGATAAGTTTAGAATTCCGTCCAGCCTTCGTTTTCCTTGTGCCGGCAACGATCACACAGCACTCTACTTCCGGAAAAAACGTTACGAATGGCCGGCTGGACAAGCTCCACCAGGTGAATTCCAGCGGATATCTGCAGGGTGGGAGAAACTACTATACCACGGGTGTGAACGGAACGGCAGGAGGCTGATCGCTCCGATGGATATCTTTTCCATGCTGAGAGGTCGGCGTTATGAAGAAGCCTCGGAAGCAAGGCGGGCTTGGCTCAGGGAGTTTGATAATTTCACTTTCCATGCCGCTCTGGTCGAGATCTTCAGCTGCGGTGTCGAGAGTCCTGGTGGGGCGGCATGGCAAACAACTGATTTTGCTGCTTTCGGGATGATGAGATTGGGCGGCGGCCGAGTTTCTTCCTGTTACACCCTACTGTTTTCGACAGTCCTGGACTGGATAATCAATGGGTACGAGGAGGACCAGTATATCTCTGTTGGAGGGGTTCATCTTTTGCAGGCTCTGATGCGCATTGAGATATTCAAGAGAAAAGTAGGATTCCATTTTGACCCCCTGCGTGGACTAGCCAAGGAGGGCGGGAAAGTGAAGGTATGCATGAAAGATGGCCGTTCGCGCGTTTTTGACCAGGTCATCATTGGCGGGCGAGGTGGGCCCGATGCAACTAATATCACTCCGGTTAGCCATGTGACCTGTGTCGGCTATGATATCGAAGCCCCCGCTGGAAACTCGTCTGCTACTGTTAACGCAGCACTTTTCATGATCACAAAGCAAAAATTCTGGCTTGATGACGATATCCCAGCTTTGATCTGGACGGATGGGCTCGTCCGTGAGCTCTGTTGTATTGACATCGAATCGCCATCGGGAGAGGGGCTTGTTATTTTTCATTATGAAATGAACGACTATCTATCCCGCCCGTTCCAGTCCGATGAGAAGAAGAGAAGGTGCTTGGATTTAGTCAGAGAACTTGCTGCTGTCTTTCCTGAATTGGCTTGTCATTTGGTTCCAGTCAACGAAGATTACGAAGAATATGTCTTCGACGGCCACTTGAAGGATGGTTTCAGGGCCTCTTTATGGAGGGAAAATTCTCTTAAAAAATGTCAGTACAGCCAAGATCCGCATATGTATGATTCTCCGTTAATGGAGCATGGGGCAGTTTGCCAGATTGACAGTAAGGACTGCGTAAACGGAGCTTTGTTCGAAGAGCAGGTTAAGACGGGCATCATAACGGCCTGCACCGTCATTCGCAGCACCGGCGGGACACTATCTTCACTCCATCCCCTGGATTGGAATAAAATATATTTTCCTGCTTAAGTATATTAATGTATTAGTGCGTATTAATCCCGTAAGCCTGTAAGCTGCAGTAGCGGCGCTCAACTTAGCTTTCCATGAATAATAATGTTTTTCCTTTATTTTTGATTGAATCCTGCTTAAAAAATATTCTTTGAGTGGGCTTAAAATGACATTAATCAGATTCCAAAAATTTCCATCTGTGACCATTAGCGCCTTGATCGATGACATTAAAGTCTTCACATCTCCAGAGAAATGCCTTCGTGATTGCTTGTCTCCACGTGCTTTCGCATCTTGACAGCTAATAGCGGGCCCCTTGACACACTAGCCGGCCACGCAATTCGAGATATTCCCACTAACCCCAATGAGGTCACTGCATTCGTCATTGGCAGCCGCCCCACTTGCATTCGCCACTGTGCCGTTTGGGGTCCACTAGCCGCTAATTAGGACTGCATATATTTTGGACGAGCTAAGGGGTCACTATCACCTTCGGTTTGAATTTCCTTTTCACAAGACTTTAATGTTGCCAATTGAGCAGGCTGAAAGAAAATCCGCAATCAACGGAGAAAGGTTAACAGCCAAACAAAAAAAGAATGCTTCATCATTGCATAGGGTCTACAACGACCATTACTTTCGGCGGTGGGCCTTCTACTATTTTTTTCTTAGTCTTCGGCCAGCCATTTGTTAACTTCCTATATAGATCGCTTCACCAGAAGAATGAATTATTTAGATCATGCTGTAATGCTTCAATGCTGTAAGTTCTAAATGTTTGTTTCGTTTTGCAAGAAATCTATTTTGCTAACAGCACTTCTTTTATTCTCAGGATGGAACTAGCCGGAATAAACGTTGTCGGAATGGCCCAGACCTTTGGAGAGGCCTCGCTCGTTGTCTCCGACCTATTTCGGCGGGCTAAGGTCAAGAAGAAGAAGGCCAAACGTGTGTCGCCGGGCGATTTCCTCCCTGACCAAATTGCAGAGCTTGATGATCTGAGCGTCACTCCTCTGGCTATAACTTCTCCTGGGCCTCCCGTGATGGTCAATGATCACGGAATTGCCACGAGGGGACGCTTTGTCGCTGGACCGGAATATTCAGACCTACGGGGTTAATACGCAGTTCTAAACAAACCTACGGGATTAATACGCACGTGGCTCTATAATTTCGATTCATCTCGCCGCCGGAGATGATGTCGGCTATTTTCTCGTTGGTACAATAAGTTGCGAGCCACCGTGCGATTGTTTTTAATTTTCTATATAGTACTTTAACGTCTCTCTATGGCGATTTGTAATGTTTGGAATATTATTGTCTGTTAAGGCGCCTTTGTAACAATATCAATGTAAAAGCATTATCAGTATTGTGTGAGATCTCTATAAATATCGAAATGATTTGCCTATTTTCTGAAAATTGGCGGCAGAAATAATGCTGTAATAATTTATTTCAACACAAGTAAAATACATCGTGGCGTACGCTACACAACTCCTAACAGGAGCATAGGGGCTACGCCGGAAAACATAGAAATCCTACCAAACTTATAGTTAAAGGTGGCCTGCAGGGGACCTCAAGTCGCCGAGGTTTCTTTCTTCAGATTTACTATAGCAGGCTTCATATCACCCTCTTCACGTTTCTGGTTGGGTCCCGAGAGCCGCAGGGTGAGGTCTGGCTCCGGTGACGGTACCGCCGGTCGTGGCATCACGCCAGCATTTTTGGTGAACTGTGTGATGCCGCAAGCAATGACGTCATAGGAGCGGTTTCCAGTGCCTTGCCGCACGAAGAAGGTGCAGGCTACCTCCCTGCCGTACACATTTGTCACTTTTAACTCCAGCAGGTGAATGAACAAGGTACTTGCAAAAATGGCGATAAAACCTTCCAGATCAGGTTCTTCCACGCGGCGGTGCGGCCAAGCAATGTTGTGAGCACGGACCATCTCCTGGAGGGCGAGGTCGCTACGATAGGGTTGCATCGTGGTCGCCAGCACGGCCTCTAATCCAAACGTGATGGATTTTTCCTCCAGTACTTTCTGCATCTTCTCGCGAGATAGATAGACAAATACATGTCGGTCGTTTTCTCTGGCCAAATCCGGTTGATCGACAAGCATGGGGGGATGATAACATACTTTGTTTTTTAGAAGATGGGCCAGTTGTTTAAGTATGACCACCGGCGGACGGTTTTCCTCCAAATCAAGCACGCCTTGGGCCCACCTTTTCTGGAAATCCATGAGAGTTTTGCTATAGACTTGGCTATAGATTAAAAATGCAAATTGGATCTCATTGAACAAGTTAAGCTGGTTCCAGGCTTTTGTGAGATCTCGTGGTTGAAAGCGTTGAAGGAATAGTAATCGAGGAGGCATTGTGATGTGAGGTTGGGGATAACTGTGGAATAACGGCAAGTTCAGTGCCATTTAAAGTACGCCGCCGGCAAGTGGCATCAATCAGCCACAGTTTCCGGTCGGGAAAGCCAGAGGCAATCTGGCAATAATCACCATCGCATCAAAATCGATGCTCGGACATGGCGGCCTTAAAACCTGGATCAAGCGAAAAATAATGCCTGCTTGATTGGTCACGAGGTCATAGTAGTGGGCTAGCATTTTTGTCTTTTTTGTTTGGCTTTAGTGAAAGTGTATCTAAAAGATACCTGAAATGGGGAGGGGTGGGGTAGAGCTTAAAGTTTGCCGAATATTGGGTTTCGTGAAAGCTGCACGGGCAACTTGTTGATGGTTGCACTCTCGATGCTATTTATAATTAAGATGTAATTATTGCCGCTACGTGTAGTTATTGCCGATAATATCATAAATTCTATTGATGTATGTGGTATATTTTGAAATTGCATATGTCTGCTCATACAAATAATTTATTTCAATTACGCAATTACTCTTATGCCAATAAAATGTGGATTATATAGCAAGTGTAATCTTAAATACAATTTGGACCTATACGACTTAATATTGCCACGCCAGGCAACCAGTCCATTCGGATCTTGCTATAAGTGCCATACTGATACAAGTTTTAGATTTGAAGCCCATCAATCGTTTTAGAGCCCAAAAATCAAAATGGGCCGAAATAGCATTTATCTAAAAGAAGGAATCGTGGCTAGTTAAGTGCTTTGAATGAGATCCCATGGAAAAGCGACACCTGTGTGGTGCAGACAGGCCTAACGTGGTGCACAGGTTGAAAAAGTAGTGCCTTTTCGCAGCATAAATAAAGGTAGGCGCGTGCGACCATAATTAAAGGAAAAAGAAAGATGCTATTGACGATGTGACACCATTATTGGACAGCAGAACCTATTCCCACTCGTGCTTTTGCAAAGATGCAAAACCCTTAAAGGCCATTTTAAGTACAGACACGTGCCGGTCTATAATTATTTTACAAATGTGAGACGTGGAACATCGATAGTCGTATAATTTATGAATATTGGGTTTTGCAGCTATACCTAACTGATATTCAACTCATATAAGCAAAAGCATCTATAAAGGGAATGGTGCTTCCAGTTCTGGGTGCACGCCACTATTGTTTCCTACTTTGCTAACATGGCGGAATTTGACCTATGTGCTCTCTTTTCCAGTCTTAAGGTAGGCGACGTATCGTCCAGCGATGAGCTAAAGAAACACATCCAGAGCGCCTCAAAGGAGCGGACCCCCCTGACGGAGCCGGGTGAGGGCCAGTCGATGGATGTTGACGAAGAGGGCGGTCGCCAAGACCCTGGGATACTGTACCTCTACGTCGATTGCCCGACGATGATGCGATGCTTTTATGGAGGGTCTTTGCCCTACAATTCCACGCACGGCGCGCTCATCACCAATCTTCCACCATACCAGAAAGATGTAAGTCTCGGTGAGGTGTGCAGGGGGCTTAGGCAGGCATCAGGATTCTTTGGATACGAGGATGTTATCCGGAGCGCCTACTTCGCCGCACTTTCTGTCCCCGGGTACTTCGTCAAGCTGGATGGGCAGATGGAACTAACTTCAACAAAGGGAAAGTCTCTGACCTTCGACCTTTATGCCAGCAACCAGCTCAGGCTCGAACCTGGTGCGTTGGTGAGGCATGGCGAATGCAAATTTGGAATGGAGTGATGGCAGTAGCTGTTCTGACGGTGCCCAGAGGCTGGAGGTGGTACCTGTTTCACGCTAGAAATATAAATGTAATAAACTCATGGATCTGGTTGATGTAACCTGCGCCATGGATGCACTTGTTCTTTTTTGGTTCCGATGGATGGGTTGTTTGCTTGAAATGAAACCTGCCTGTTCGAAATTTGGTTATCACTTTTTCCATTTATGTTTTTAATTATTTGTGTATTAAAGAAAATAGTTCACATAGCCGCAATATATGACCGAAGCTGGCCCGCAATGCCGCAATAGATGATTAATTTGTCAAACTTAGCTATCAATATCTCGATAGAAGTGCCCACATGTTTAAACTAGGCAAACTCGTTCTCCTTGAAAACTGATAATAAAGACAAGAAAATTAGCCCACTCTAAAAAGTCACATAGCAAATTCAACATAAAGAAACCAGAAGTCAGAGGAAAGACTTTTAATCCTTGATTATTTGAACGAAATAGCCGCAATACGCCAAAGTGTCGCCTTCATGATTGTTCAATAATTTCTGTAGCAAATGGAAAACGTTTTACAAACAATGTGGCCTTGGAGTAATAATCGGAAGAAAAGTTCATAAGTCAGATAATTTGCGTTGCTGACACTAGTGACCAAGCACCTTTAAATACCTCTGCTTCCCATGCATTTTTCCAAGTTAACCTAAAGTGGCAGTTGAATGGCTCGTTATTTCGGTGGTAGCTCTCAACGGCTTCATGTCGATGATTTTCGTTTGATCAAGGAGCCCACTCGACTGAAGGCTCAGCTTGTTAATGTGGTGGAAACCTACAAGGCTGCACAAACAGAGACGTTAAAGTACTATATACCATCTGCAACTGAGCGTGTGGCTCATATGGAGGCAGTCCATGTCAACAATGCAGAAATGGGGCTGCATCCGGCCGGGTTCAAGTATCCTCTGTCCTTCGTCTTTACCTCCCTGGCCGTGGCTAAAGCCTGCAAGGAGAACAAGCATCTCGTGTGCGAGGAGCATTTGGAGGGAGATCTGATATCGTGCGTCGTTCCTCCCTATCAGACAAATGTCTCACTCGCTGCTTTAAGGGAGATCCACAATTCCATTTCGGGAGGAGGGTACCGGAATCCAACAGACATGGATTATTTTGTGGCGATCTTGCCAGATGAAAATTTCGACTATCAGAGCTGTGAAATTGTCACCAAAAATGGCGGCGAAGGCCTTTGCAAGATTTATAGCAGACAACTGGAGGGGCCCTTAGCTTATGAGGCCATACTGGCAATTGGCAAGGTCCTGTTGGAATAGGCAGTGCACCGCTGATCCAACGGGAGTTTCGATTATATTTCGTATTATCTTACATGACTTAAGATCATGCATGTTTCGCTTGTTCTCCCGTGTGTCGGTTACGTTATTGTGTTAAAATAACGGGATGATGATATCAAGTGCTATTGTAAAATATGTTATATTTTGAATATCTATAATATAAGCGCTGTGTGCGCTCGATGGGTAGTTAAATGATCATGATATATATTTTTGGGTAATCAATCGCATTGCAGTGCCGTGTGCTTATTGAAGTAATATAGTGTTAAAATTATTTATTTAATATCTGATAACATATCAAAGGGTACAACGTGATAACAAAGACGGTGGATACAGCGTTTATTGGGATATCCGCTGGCCAGTTATACGTAAATAATACAGACAGAGTTTGAGAGAGCACGCAGATTGTAGCCAAGTTGAGTGACTTGCCGGTAGCACCGAAGCTAAGCTCAGGTGTTCCAAATTGACTGGCGTCGAGGTGACGAGCACGACGACCTTGCCGGACAATGCGGTCGCAGGGGGCTCAAGGCGGGTGGCTTGTAACGGACCTTGTGCTTCTTGTTGTAGCTTTCGTTGAGCATAACCATTGGGAAGGTTGCTGAACAACGGTAGCGCACCTTTTTCAAGCGAGGGTGGCAGAAGAACATATTTGCCCGTCGGCAGACGGCGGTGAGCATGACAGCTGCTAAGGGAGTTACTGGAATCGCGTGAGCGGTGAGCATGCCGTCCTGACTATCGGCGCCCAATCAACAGGACATCCTCAACATGTTTTCCAATTCCTTGAAACCTATCTTTATAGCATTGATCTCCAACCGATCTCGATTGAGGCCAAATTTAATATTCAAAAGAGAGTTTAGTGGAAATGGAATATAATCCCGTGGCGGAAGAAGAGCCTTCAAAAATGGCAGTCCACTAGGACAGTCAATAATATCCAAAAAGCATTGAAATTGGGTTGGGCACGAGAGGCTGACGCGGATGCCACTCGATTGCTAATGGAGTGGTTCCTTTTCTAGCATATCGAATCCATCGCTTCACTATATCCTTACCTGATTGGCTGAGCTGCGAGACCACCAATAACTTCCACTAATATCGAAAGTGTGGCTGCTTTGATTATGATGCTTTGTGAGAGGTTCTCTCCCCAATAAAGTCAAGTTGACAGATTCGGATACGCCCGGTTGAGATTTTATTTCATTTTTTATCTATTTCGCATCTCGAAAAGTTCACAGAAATCAACAAGGAGGAGGCCAGGTGTTTAAATAGGTTCCAGCTGCTCTAAAGTGATCAGAAGAGAATTTACAGCTGGAGGCACAAAGCACTAATCCTGCTAAAGCATGAGCATGGCAGATGAGTTGGAGCGTCAATTGGAAGGCATTTCTCTCGTTACAGTCCTGGGTCCGGATGTGAGGGCCGAGCTTGAGGCGGCGCTACGGGACTACCGCGATGATCTCGACTTCTGGAAAAGCAACGGTTACGCGGTGGCGGATCTCGATCAATCTGTGACGGTCGACAAGCTTCTTTTTATGTATATGGATGAACCAATAGCAGACTTGTGTGTAAAGAATCGCATCCTCGTTTGCAACAGCAATTCAGTCGCGAAAATTACTTCGCTTCCACCATACCTGCCTGGGGTTACAAGGGCCGAGGCGTTTGAGAAACTTAACTCCATTGTTTGTGGAGGTCCTGCATCTGGATCTCTTCAATCTGCTTGTTGCGACTATTTCGTGGCGTTCCTCCCCAGCAATTGTTTTGAGAAGACCGGTGAGATATCGGTGCGCACAGTGGACGGCGAGTGTGGCCCCTTCGATGTCTTTACCCGGCAGCGTCAGCCAGAGGATCAGAGCGATATGTTTTTTAAGTATGAAGAGATTGTATGTGCTGGAAAGAGTCTATTTTTTTGAAACTAGTGTGTTTTATCTGTGTAACATGTTATGGAGTCTGATCGTATGATGTAATAGCTAAATTTGGTATTAATAATGATTGATCGTTATATAAGAATTGTTATTAACATAATTAAGTTTAGAGTAAAGCAAGAGGGAAATAAATTAAAACACTTTATTCAGTTACAAACAATTATGAAAATACAAACATAATACAAACATAATACAAACGTCGCAGGAGAAAGATGACACCGTAGGATATTTATGAGCCAAGGATAGACTTGCCAGAAGGCGAGATCGTCCTCATAGCTTAGTCGCCTTGGGCGGGCCCTAACTGGTGGGCTCCATCTTGAGAAAAAACAGCTCCTTAGTCAGGAAGGTGGCTTCCAGAACAGCGCGACCAACCTTATAGATATCGTCGGCATACTCCGGCAGGATCTCACCGAGAACCGGTGTCGCAATATCTTCGGTGACTTCACCATACTGGACGATGACCTTGTTGCCGGTGCCCTGGGAATAGCGGATACGGCCGACCGGAGCATCGCACTGCCGTTCCTTGACGTTAACCTTTGCGGTGCTCACGACAGGCGCCCACGCGTACATGGATTCACCGCTGACAACGGCATGGTCCTGAACAACCGTGAAGGGCAGAGCTTGAATAAGGTCGTTGCAGAGTTCGGGGTTTTCCTTCGTCGCGAGATAGGCAATGACGCTGATGCCCAGCGGCTCCCAGGTAAGCCGTACCTTTTGACCGTCGCGGATCTGAACACGCCGAGAGGGATCGGCCAGGGCCGCGATGGAACCTTCCGGGGTCTCGTAAGTGAGATGTTTTCCGATGCTCCAAGGGAAGTAATGGAATGACCAGGCGGCCAAACGGTTGAGGTAACCCAGGAACGCCTTGACGGCCTCAACCGCCTCGTCGCGGCTACCAGCCGTCGGAAGATATTTGGTGATCGCTTCGGCAAAAGCGCCCATTTCCTGCAAGCCGCTGTAGCGCAGATAGTTGCTGTATGCGTAGTCAAAGCGGTGCACGAGTGCGCAGCACTGCTCGAGGGTAAATCGCTCATCCTGGAACGTCAGCAGCAACGGATACCACGTGTACATCGACTGGTCGCGCAGCATGCCGTTCACGAAGTCGAGGTTCGTGAAGTATTGGTTGTTTGTCCCGACCGCGAAGGTGCCGGTCCGGATATCATGAAGCTCCTTCGGCTCGATATGGAGGATTGCCTTTGTTGAAAGCGTGATCTCTGCAACGAGCTGTCGGAGGTCGGGAGCGACTTGCCTGCAGGCCATGTGTTATGAACAAGAAGGTGGAAGCAAATAGATGATGTTAGGAAAGGGTGGGATTGCAGGGTGGGCAGGCACGATACTTATAGTGGAAAAAGGTATGGAGCAATTTCGCCGAAATCTGGGTGGGCCTTCTAAATATTGGGCGGGCCGCCCACGTAACTATAATTGCAGGGGCCCACCAGGTTAATTGCGTGGCCGCGTTGATTGGGTGATATTATTACCTAACATGAGATTGTTATTTGACAGGATATATCCCCTTGTCTAGTTCGTCAGTTCGTCAGTTCGTCAGTTCGTCAGTTCGTCAGTTCGTCAGTTCGTCAGTTCGTCAGTTCGTCAGTTCGTCAGTTCGTCAGTTCGTCAGTTCGTCAGTTCGTCAGTTCGTCAGTTCGTCAGTTCGTCAGTTCATTAACATTGCTCCGCGCTTGCCTGATTTGAGAGGTTGTCTCTGCACGGGTCTGCAGCGACATATGGCTACGAGGACCTACCTTGCCGATGAGCCGTATCCATCCGGCGTAGGCCGCGGGGTTTATGATCTCGGCTCGTCTGCCATGATGCGTTCGATCCTTTCGGGATCACATTGCTCATCGACGCGGAATTGCCGGACACCGCCCTCGCAGGTGCGGATACCGGCGAGGAATTCCTTTAAGCTCTCGATGCCCCGGTCGGTGAAGGTCGTGACGCCCTCTTGGCTGCCGTCATGGGCATGGATCATCTCGCCGTAATCGATATTGTCTGAGTTGCTGGCGATTTCCTGGAGGAGTTCGAGGTTCTCGCCGATCAGCGAAGCAACATAATCGATCGTGTAGACATGCGTCGGGCGCGCTGACCTTGCCCCGTTGTGAGCCGCTAAGCGCATTGTCCTCACCACCAGCTCATGTGCTGTAACGCGCGAAGCTGTCGCAGGCTGTACCCTCTATAAGTTAAGGTACAACTCTGCCGTTGGATGAATTAGCCTCCTGAAACGCTTCCTTTACGTGGCTGATCAAAGCACGTTCAGTCTCGTTAAGCGGCGTGGAGGTGGAGAATATTGCCCATAGTCGCCGCGGCGGGACTAAATGGTCGAGAGAGAACGTGTCCACGATCCCTGCCTCGATCTCCTTGATCATCACCGACGCTGGCAAGATCGTGCCAAGAGGTGAACGACGCAAAACCGAGACGATCAGAGGTACCGAACCCAACCGCATTACCGGCTCGAGCTGCACAGTAGACTTCGCAAGTGCCGTCAGAAGAGTTTGATGCATTGTGAGCTGTGAAGGTGCCAGAAGGAGCGGGATGCTCCTCAGCTCGTCTGCCGAAACTCTCTCGGCCTGAGGCGCAAAATTCAGCTTCCTATTGACGATCAGGACGACGTCTTCGCTGCGGCCAATTAGTAGAGAGCCTACTTGCGGATCGATCCTACCAACGACAGCAATATTGAAACGGCCGGTTAGAACGCCATGATGCAGTACATGTCGAGGGCCCTCCACAACCTCGATTTGGCAGTTCGGAAATTCATTGTGAAATGCGCTAAGCGCCACGGCCATGCATTCGGACGTCAAGGAATCTGCGCTCCAACTCACCGGTAACGCAATCCGAATTGATTGTTCAAAGGCCGCAGCTATGTGGCTTCGTTCGCCCAGAGTGTCGTTGAAAGCCCTCTCAACGCCGACAAACAGCGAATGCAGCCTTTCAGCATCATCGGTCGGTTCAGAACCGGTCTTCTTCCGGTCGATAAGCCTTGTCCCGAGCGCATATTCGATCTGTTCAAGCTGGGCCGGTATCATCGGAGCAGTCCGTCCGGCGACGCGGGCAGCGCTCGCCATGCTGCCGGTCTGCACCACACGATTCACGGTAGAAATCTGCTTCAGGCTAACCTTGGGATGGAAATTCGTGGCTTCGGACCAGCCCGAAGGGGCCTCGACGCCTTTGCGGACATCATTTAGCAGATTTAACAGAAGTTCATGGTCGTTAGAGAGCTCTGCGGTCACGCAGCACGACGGACTGCGAATTACCGGAACCGCAGTGATGCCCTGGATGCGAAGACGCTGGGGTACAGTCAGTTGGGGCAGAAGTAGATCCGACTTGCGGATGTCGTCGATGAGCCCTCGGAGATCCTGCAGACTTCGATCGGTGGTGGAAATCCGTGATGTCGCGATACCGCTGGAGCGGTCGAATTTCGTGTCGCTTTGCAGTGTACCCGGCAGATCGGGAATTTCGGTTTTTGGAGCAATGTCACCACGCTCGGGTCGCTCCCCAACCGTATGGGTCAGCCTCGTCCAATGGTCTGGAGCAACGACAACAGAAGGTCCGGATACCCCAGTACCGATGGTATGTTGGATCTTGAGCTGCCCGAGTGGCACCGCGTCTGACAGAAGATGGCTGGGACCGTTCTGCATTCCGAAGGCGCCAGTACCCGTGAAGATCAAGTCTACATAAGGGTGGTCGGGTTTGGAATGGAAGCGGCGGATCGCCGTGATTACAGCGTAGGAAATTGCTGTCCAGGTATAGTCAACGTCTAATTTGAGGATGACGGGCGCCGAAGGCGCCGCGCTGCCGCCAAGTTTGGCATGACTCAAATATTCCTCGGCAAGGAGGAGACGAACACTGCGATTGTACAGCCAGACCGCCGAGCGTAGCGGAAAGGAGTTACGCCCTTTGCGACCAAAAAGCGTCACTCCAATCTGGGCTTCGAGCGTGCTGAGCTTGGCACTCAATGCCGATGGTGTGAGACCAAGCTTCGCGGCCGCATGCGCCATCGTTGGACTGTCGCAACTGACAACGAAAGCTGCCAGATGCGGAAAGTCGATCTTGGGCATACTAACCTCGGATGAATGTGCGCATCAGAACCTTGCGCGAGCTCTGGAGACCCTATGCTGAAAAGATATCGGACAACCGGGTTGCCTTGTCCAGATCACGGATCGCCCAAACATGCTTTCCGAAATCGGCCACCCTCGACTGCCTTGCGCGGGAAATGCCTCCCGCCAGTTTCCTGGTGATTTCCTCCCATCCGGCTGGATCGTCGGGCGCCCCTCGCGGCACACGCCGCCGCTCGGCCAGTCGCTTTCCGTCCAGGAAGACCACTTCGATGTCGGGGTTGTCCGAATCCTCACTCCGCGCGAACATCGCCACCTTGACCAATAGCTCGGAAACGTCCTCATGTGCGATGGCGTTCGTTTCAAAATCGTTCAGCGTTAACTCGCCTTGGAGCAGGGCGGTCGCCACCGTATAGTTCATGCTGAACTTCGCCTCGATTCCCGTTCTCGGCTTCGGAAAGCGCAGATAGCGGATGCACTCGTCGCGGACGAAACAGTTGATCCGTTCGATCGCTTTGATGTCGAAACCAGACAGCGCTCGGATCGTCAATGCGCCATCAATTGCAAGATGGGTGCAGCTGCAGCAAGGATAAAGCTTTACTGCAAGGCCGGGGGTAACAAGTTCCCAAGGGTTGCCGAGAGCTGGCAACGTTGCTGCTGATCCGCCTGTGAATGCATCCAGGAAACCGGATGGTGCCTCAAGGATGCCAGATCCGGCCGTGAAGTCGCTTTCTGCCAGCTTTGCAGCAAGGAAGCCAGCTTGAGCGGCCCGGCCGCAATGCAAACTCTTCGTCATCGTTCCGGTGTTGCCAAGGATGCCCCCGGCAAAGGAGCACGCGATCGCGAGTGCGTGCTCCGTTTGGCGCGCGTCGAGGCCACGCAAGTTGGCCGCAGCGCCGGCAGCTGCGAGAGTCCCGAGCGTCGACATCGTATGCCACCCTTGGCGCGTATGTGCGCTGCCCACTGCGATGCCAAGCTTGCAGGCGATCTCGATCCCGACTGCATAGGACCGCAGGAATGCCCGGCCGCTCGCTTGCGTTTCGAAGGCCGTCGGCAGCAGCGCACTGACGATCGGGGCACTCGGATGGCCATTCATCGAGAACTCGCTCGTATCATCAAAGTCGTCTGCATGCGCGCAGGTGCCGGTCAGAAGAGCCGCCAGTGCAGGATCGCTCCAGCAACCTAGACCAGGGACGGGAATGCCCTCCCGATCGTTCCCTGGTGCGCATACTGCAACGAGAATTTCTACAGGCCGAGACGCCGTGCCAGCATATATGCAAGCGAGTGTGTCGGCCACATGGATCTTTGCGCGCTCGGACACAGACTGAGGCACTTCCCGCACATGGGCGATGAAGTCGGAAAGCTCGGCTGTTATGGACATGACAATGTTCGGACTTGTGCGCCTTGGAAATGAAGAAAACAGGCCATGTCTTGGGCACCTAGCGGAGACGCCGGCCGTAATTCGCCAACTGTTTAGGAGATTCGCTCCAGGAATTCGGCCGTGCGAGCGTTTTGGGGGCGACCAAAAATCTGCTCTGGTGGCCCCTGTTCAATGATGGAGCCCTTATCCATCACAACGACTCGGTCGGCCACCTCTCGTGCGAAACCCATTTCGTGAGTGACGACGATCATGGTCATGCCCTTGCCGGCGAGTTCTTTCATGACAGAGAGAACTTCGCCGACCATTTCCGGATCAAGTGCGCTGGTCGGCTCGTCAAAAAGAACAATCTCGGGCTTCATCGCGAGAACGCGAGCAATTGCTACACGCTGCTGCTGGCCACCCGAGAGTTGCGCGGGATACTGATCTCGCTTATCGGCCAATCCGACGCGCTCCAGCAGGGCAATTCCTTCCTGGATCGCCTCTTGCCTCGGGCGCTTTAGAACATGAACGGGAGCCTCGATGATGTTCTGCAGAGCGGTCAGATGCGGAAATAGATTGAAGCGCTGGAAAACCATGCCAACATTCCTGCGGATTGCGGCCTTTTCCTTCTCGCTGAGTGGGACCTTTTTACCGCCTGCGAGCTTGTTGCTCACAAGTGCGCCATTCAGGTAGATCTCACCGCTCTGGATTTGCTCCAGATGATTGATACAACGGATAAGCGTCGTTTTGCCGGAGCCGGACGGACCGATGACGACAACGGTCTCCTTAGGTTGGACCGTCATTGAAACATTCTTGAACACGCTCAGGGTACCGAACGACTTGCTTACGCCGCGGAGTTCCACGGCAGGTGCCACGCTGGCTTTGGATTGATCGGCCATTTCAGGTTTCCATCTGTAACAGGTTGGGGGCGTTCGACTCGGGCTCGCGCGCAGCAGTGCGAGGACTCCAGGACAGCCGGTTCTCGATCCATTGTTGAAGGACGGTCCACACCCCGGTCAGCACGAGATAGTAGACGGAGATCGCCGCATAAACTTCGAAGGTCTTGAAGTTTTGCGATCGCAGGCTGTCGGCGACGTGTACGAGTTCTGGAACGGCGATGACGCTCAGGAACGCAGTGGTCTTGAACATCATGTTGCATTGGTTTCCGAGCGAGGGGAGGATGATGCGAAGCGCCTGGGGGAGGATGATCCGGCGCATCGCCAACGACGGCAACATGCCCAATGCCTGTGCGGCCTCGCTTTGTCCTTTCTCGACCGATCGGATGCCGGCCCGCGTGATCTCGCTCATATATGCTGCTTCGTGCAAGCTGAATGCGAATATGCCAGCGACAATCGCTCCGCTGATGGAAAACGCCGGCGTCGTGATTGTCGACGGGAAGATGTCAACACCGATCAGGTAGGGCAGCCCAAAATAGATTAGAAACAACTGCACGAGGATAGGAGTTCCTCGGAAGAACCAGACGTAAAGCCAGTTGAAACCTCTAAGCGCGCCATACAGGCTCAGTCCGAATAGTGCCAGGAACAGTCCCGCAATGATCCCGACCGCCATTGATGTGAGAGTGACGGAGACGGTGAGCCAGACAGCATATATAAGCTGCGGTGGTGGCGAGAAAACCAGCTCGAGGAAATAGTGCAGGTCAAAGTTCATGATTGAGCTCCCGGAGCAACTTCGCCGCCTTCATGAGACCGAGTGGCGTTCGAGCGACTACGCTCGCCGAATTGGGTGCGGACCAGGTCATATCGAAACGAAGCCCTTTGAATAACGCTTCTCCAATGCTTCTTGGAGAAAGCTCCAAGCGGTTGTGAGCGCGAGGTAGTAGATCGATACGCCGAGATAGACCTCGAAGGTTTTGTAGGTCACTGAATTCACTGCGTCGGTGATAAACAGCATCTCTGGAACCGCGATCAGGTACAGCAACGATGTCGCCTTGAACATGCCGTTCATCTGATTGCCAAGTGGAGGCAACATGATGCGAATTGCCTGTGGCAGAATGATCCGCTGCATGAGAAGCCCCGGCGTCATGCCGACGGCCCTGCCGGCATCCCACTGGCCATGGTCGACCGAAGCGATAGCGCCGCGAGAAATTTCGCTGAAGTATGCCGCCTCATGGAGCGCGAAGGCGGTCACCCCCGCGACAATCGCCCCGCTGATCGAAATGAAGCCGAACAGATGCACGTCCTGCGGAAAAAGATCGACATTCGTCAGATAGGGGAGGCCGAAATAGATCAGAATGACCTGCACAAGGAGCGGTGTGCCGCGAAACACGAAGATGTAGGCGCTGTTGAACCAGCGGAGCACGCGCCATCGTGATAGTCCGAACAGGGACAAGACAAGCCCCAACACCACACCGATGACCATGGACGCGAACGCGACCAGAACCGTCGTGAGCAGACCGCGCAGAAGGGCGGGCCGGGGATTGAAGACAAAATCCAGGAAAAAGGCGATATCGAACTGCATGTCGATAATGTCCCCGTTTCTTATTGTGTTCGAGTTCCGTTGCCGAGGACCTTACCTCTTGCGCGGAGGGCTGCCGCCGAAGCGGCAGGCCAGGAGTGTACACCTACTCGAACCTATCGAGCGTTGGGCATCTGCGGAAAATCATGGGCACTGCTTGTCGTTGCGGCAAAGCTCGACATGGCCGTCCATGCCCCAGGTCTTGGCGGCCTGCTCGACATAGCCGCTTTCGTAGAGAGAGACATAAGCCTTGCGTACGGCTTCTTGCAGCGCAGGGTCGTCCTTGCGAAGCACAATACCGATGGTGAGGGGGTCGATCGGTAGACCGCCGATCTCATATTTATCGCCGGTGAGCTTCTTGAAGTAGGAGAGTGTCATCGCGTCGCTCACGAAAGCGTCCACACGTTTCAGATCGAGCTGCCGGAACGTGACCGTATTCTGCGGATAGGACTGGATCTCGATCGGTGGCTTGCCTTCGGCGCTGACCTTGGTGTTGGCTTCCTTCAGTAGGCGTTCGTTGGTGCTCGAGACCAGAACCGCGACGCGGTGTCCTGAAAGATCCTCGTAAGTCTTGATATTGAGGGGGTTTCCTTTCGGGACAAGGAGGCCCATCCGCTCGCGCACGTACTCCACGAAATTGTATTTTGCGACGCGAGCTAGACTTTTCGAATTGTTCGACATGACTGCATCGCATTTACCCGTGTCCAAAGCAGCGAAGATACTGGCGAACGGATAGTGGACGACTTCGGTTTTGATACCCATCGCCGGGCCAATCGCCGACATTACGTCAACATTGAAGCCTTTCGGCGTGACGCCGTCTTCATCCAGGAAGCCGCCGGGGGGATTGCCGAGTTCGGTGCACATGACAATCTTGCCGGCCTTCGCCAGTTTTTCGGTTGGCTCGACGCTCTTCGTGATTCCCGAAGCCGCCTGGCTGTTTTCATATGCTTTGCCTTCGGATGGCTCCGCCGCCTTTGCTGCCGGTGCGATACAGACTCCGGCAAGAAGTAGATTCACGATCAATGCGTAAGAACGAATTCTCATTGTATTCCCCTTTCTTCTTCACGATGTTAGATCGTTTTCACTACGCGGGACGCATCTCCTGTGATCGAGAATTACGTCCAGGTGTTTTGGTTTCGGCAATGGGCGATGGTCGCTGGCTATTCTCCGCTGTTGTTGTCATGGACGCACCGCTAAGCTGTCATTGCTGCAAAAGCCGGTTTTCCTCCGCGAGTGCATTCGGGATTAAATCGAGCGTCGCTCTTTTGCTTTCCTTGATGAAGCGCGAAACCGTATTGCGTACGAGGGTTGCTCTGACCGAAGCGTCATAATCAAAAGAACGGACGGCCAGGGCAGCCCGGACGTCGATGGGCCAGATGGCGTCGAACGCCTGTCGCGTTTCACAATGCGAGAATCGGTTGTTGCCCTTGATCATGGCCGACCTGGCTGCCTCAGTGGCCTTCATATCGATCGTGAAGTCATCGCGAATTACCACCCCGTAGGCCGCGCGAGCTTTTTCAGCTGAGACGACGCCCCGCTTTACGTCCGCGAGCACAAGCTCGGGATCTCTCTCTGACGCTGGCCCAAACCCGCCCCCCGCCGGAGTGATCAGGCGGACGACGTCACCCCGCTTGAAGTGGAGAACGTCAATCTTGCCGATCTCACGTTCATCCTTCGTGTCGGGGTTGACGATGACGCGCGCGAGGGATCCGGCTTCGCCGCCCATGATACCCCATGGAGTGAATTTGAGCCGATCCATGCCGCGCACCGTCATGACGGCCTCAACGTCGGTGTTCTCCAGATCCAGGACCACCGAGGCGCCGCTGCGCCAACGACCCGGTGCCTGGCTGTCGATGACAAGGCCGTATCGTTGAACGCGCATGATAGTTTCGACTTCGATAGTCTCCGCCGGCACGGTCAAAAGTGAGCCCGACCGGTTGTCGACGCCATCGATACCGTCGTGTCCTATTTTACCGCCACCGCCGCCGCAAATTGGATTGATCACGCTCACACGCTTGCCGCCATGAAGACGGTCGCGTCCGGTGACCA
Organism: Rhizobium rhizogenes; assembly: GCF_002005205.3. Next base: position 156,869 of record NZ_CP019703.3, read on the forward strand.
CGATGATCCCCGACATACCCGGGCCAGCTGCGGCCAGTCCTCCGGGGATTGCGGCGTTCAAGCAACCAAGCACAACGTCGTAGACGCGGGTCGACGCGGTGACGCGTGATCCGCCGGCGGCTGGGAAGTTCGCATTGATGATCGTTCCGCGGGGAGCGATGATCTTGACCGGCCGCAGAAGGCCACGGTTCCGGGGAGCGTCTGGCGCCTTTGTCAGGATATAGTAGATTAGCGATTGCAGGGTATAGGGATGTGTGGTCGAGCCAGTGACATAGTTGAAGGCTGCGAGGACCTGAGGATCCGTTCCGGTAAAATCAAACAGTAAATCGCTGCCGGTGACCGTCATCTTCGCATGGATATTGATGAATTCACCGGCCTTCATACCCTCAATGTAGTCGGCGAACTCGTAAATTCCGTCGGGAATTTCGGCGATAACCTCCCGGGCCCTCGCTTCTGATAGGGCGAGCGTTGCATCCATCCCGTCGATGACTTCCTGCGTCGAATACCGATCACAGAGTTGGCCGAGACGCACATCCATGCTCTTCATAGCAGAGAACATTGCTTGGATATCGCCCCACAGCTCCGATGAGATGCGGCTGTTATCGAGCAAAATGTTTCTGACGGCCTCGTTGAGAACTCCCTCGCGATACAGAAGCACGGGGCGGAGCCTCAGCCCCTCCTGAAATGTTTCCGTAAGTGTCGGCGCTATGCTTCCGGGAACCGCGCCGCCGATGTCTGAGGCATGCACGAAGGCCCATGCCAGCGCTATGAGCCGGCCGTCGCGGAAGATCGGATGCACCAGCGACACATCCATCATATGGGTGACCATGCCGTCGCTTGAGAATGGATCATTGGTTATGATGCAGTCTCCAGGCTTCAGGGAGGAAATTGGGATATCACCGAGACCGCCCTTGACCGACAGTCCGATGAAGGCGCTGACACCGGTATTTACGGGGTAGGCGAATGCTTCACCCTCAGCATTTGCCAATGCGCACTGGAAATCCTGAACGAGCTTCACGAAGGTTGTGTGAGCCGTACGCTGAAGGGTCGAGGATGCTTCTTCGACGATCGCGTTGAACCGGTTCGCCATGATTGCAGTTTGTACGGGATCCATTTTTACTGCCTCCGCGTCAGTGCGAGTGCGCCGGTTGCGAGGGCGCTCGCGTGAAATGCTGCTGGTACGAGGACGGTAGAATCGTCCTCCTCGATGACGCACGGCCCCTTGACCGTGCTGCCGACAGTCAGGTCCTTGCGCCGATAGGTGCTGGCGGAAGGATGGAGCTTTCCGGCAATGCGGATGTCGCGCTGCCCAACGGGCGCAATTTCAGCACGAGGCCCAAGTGGAGCGTGCTCGTCTGGAGGCATAGGCAGACTGCCCCGGACACGCACGCGCAGTTCAACGAACTCCACTGGCGCAGCCGTGTCGCAATGGCTGTAAAGCCGCAGATGCTCATCATGGAAACGATTGGCAATAGACGTAAGATCGGGAAATCTGCCATGACTGACAGGCACTGCGACCGCGACTTGGAATGACTGTCCCCTATATCTCAGCTCGGCCCAGAACTCGTGTTCCACCGAAACCAGTCGGGATCCGTCGATCTGGTTCGATAACCAGACCAGGGTCTCATCCTTGAGCTTTTCGAATTCCGCCGCCACGAGTTCGTCGGTGACGGTCGAACCCTGGATCACCGCAATGACATCGTGTGTAAGTGAAGTCACGACCCCGCCCCGAGCGCAGAAGACCGAGGGAGCGGGCGGCACGATGATCGAATTGATGCCGACCTCATCGGCCAGAAGCGGACCATGTAGCGCACCATTGCCGCCGAATAGCACGAGGGTGACGTTTTGCGGGTCGAGGCCATGGGCGGCAAGATAGGGCAGAATGCGGCTTACCATATTGGAGGTAGTCACCGACAAGCACGCGTCAGCCGCTTCGGCAGTCGAGACGCCGAGCTGCTGCGCCACGGAGGAGTAAGCAGAAGCGGCGCGATCGACATCGAGGCGCATCGCGCCCCCGAGGAAATTCTCGGCGTTCAGATAACCGCACAGGAGGTAGGCATCCGTAACCGTCGGCATGTCGCCGCCGCGGGCAAATGCAGCCGGTCCAGGAAAAGCGCCGGCACTCTCCGGACCGACTCGCAATGCAGGACCATTCAACCGCACCAGAGAACCGCCGCCGGCGCCGATCGCTTCAATTTCGGTAACGGGCAGGGTGATCGGGAAATCGCCGACCGCGCCTTGTGCCGTTACCGTTGGTTGGCCCTGGCGGACCAAAGAGACGTCCGTACTTGTGCCGCCCATGTCGAAGGTCAGCATATATTCATGCTTATTGGTGCTGGCGATGGTTTGGGCGGCGGTGATGCCGGAAGCAGGACCGGACAATAGGGTATGCACCGGAAAGTTCATGGCGTCGGCGAGGCCAAGCGCGCCGCCGTTTGACCGTGTCACGTAGAGGCGCGCCGAAGTCAGGCGCGAGTTCACATACTGCTCAATGTCGTGGAGATAGGACTTTACACGCGGCTTGACGTAGACGTTCAGGGTTGCGTTGACCGCACGCTCGTATTCGCCCATGCGAGGCCAGATGTCGCTCGATATGCAGACATCGATTTCAGGTGCCGCCGCCGTGATGATGTCGCGGACCTTTCGCTCATGTGTAGGATCGCGGAAGCTGTGCAGGAGGACTACTGCTATGGAGGACACACCTTCGGCGCGAACCGCGGCTACGGCCTTCCTGACTGCGCCTTCGTCTACCACGGTCAACACCTCGGCATCCGCGCTCAATCGTTCGGGAACCTCGAAGACCAGGTTTCTGGGCACCAGCGGCAGGGCGCGCGATGAAAAGAGATCGATCGGGTTCTTCAGACGCAGTCGCTGCAGCTCAAGGATGTCCCTGAAGCCTTCCGTTACGAATAGCGCTACCGGTTCAGCCGAGCGTTCGATCACAGTGTTCGTGCTGACCGTCGTTCCGTGCATGACGATGACTTCGTCGCCATCCTCAACCTCAAGCGCCTCCAGTAGCGGCTCGAAACCGTTTTGGAAACCCTGTGCGAAATTCGGTGGAGTAGAGGGCACCTTCAGGCGCTTGATCCCTTTTCCGGAATCCGCTCGCCATCCTACGAAGTCGGTGAAGGTGCCACCAATATCCACGCCAATCCTAACCAGTGCCATCGAATATTTCCCATTTCCTCACTTGTCTGAAGGCAAAACGATACCTGCATGGCCCGTGGGGCCACGTCGGCAAGTCATCTGCATTCAGCGTTTGATGAGCTATCTTGAGACAGAGCATCAGAGTTGCGTAGTGCAGTTTTATTAAATTGGGTGCATAGTTTTTTTGAAGTGGATGCCGCCTCGGATTCTTGGCGGCACTTCTTGTCACAAAAAACAGCGCCACAGGGCGCTGCTTGTTCCTTATCGTTCGAAGTCGCCGCTTATGGACCGACGGGAAGCGTATTCGGTTTGAAGCGGACGACGAACCGGTGACGGTCGCCAGGGTAGATCAGGCGCACGAATGTGATTAAGTCGCCCTCCAGCCAAGTCCGGCGCGCAATCGAAATGCAGGCCGTGCGCTCGACCACCTGTAGCCTCCTCGCCAGGATCGTATCAGCCGACACGGCGCGGATTGAATGCTCGCCTTCAGTAAAAGGGATGTTCTGAAGCAGCCAGCTTCCAGGCGGTTCGTCTTTGAACTGTTGGCGTTCGGCCTGTGGAACGGCGTCAAGATTGATCTGCCGCGTTTCCATTGTGAACGGAAGATTGTCGGCATAGTGCATAACTTCGAGGGTTAGGAGCCGTGTGCCAACCGGGACTCCTACATGCCGCGCATCGAGCGCGTCGGTGGCCTTTCGGATGCTGCGATCGGTAATCTCGAACGTATAGGTCCTGTCGATTGCCAGCACTTCTGCGCGGATATCCTGAATATGCATCAGCGGCTCTTCAATACGCGGCGGCGCGACGAAGGAGCCGGAGCGGCGCTTTCTCGAAATCATGCCCGAGGCTGCAAGGCTCGACAGGGCCTTGTTCACCGTCATGCGGGAACAATTGTAAATATCAACCAACTCGCGCTCAGGCGGGATGCGGAAGCCGGAGCCCCACTCGCCAGTGGCTATCTTGTTTTCGATGTCACGCTGAATCTCCAGATAACGCGACGACGCCTGTTTGTCTGTCGCGACTTCATCCATTGCTGGTCGATTCATTGTTAAGGAAGCGAGCATCAGTCACCAGTCGTACCTCTTTCACCTGTATTACAAACCTTTTATTGGTCTATAACATATGGTGCTTTGGCCGTATACCAACCGTGCTCATCGCAACAGCTCAATAAACTTTCTGAACGTCGGGAAGGGAACGCAGGGAGCCGCCCCTTCCCGGCTTATTCAGTCGAATATTAGAGCAACGGCAAAACATCCTTCGAAACGGGCGTTGCCAGGCGGCCGGTCGCAACGAGCTCCGTCGCGCGCTTGAGGTCTTCGGCCATGTATCGGTCGTCTTCGAGTTTCGGCACGGCGGTGCGAATAACCTTGCGAACTGCATCGAGCTCCGAACTGGAGGTGAGTGGCGTTCTCAAGTCAATACCCTGGGCTGCGCTCAGCGCCTCGATGCCCACAATCGAAAAGAGATTGTCGGTCATCTGCAGGAGACGCCGCGCGCCATGGCAGGCCATCGACACGTGGTCTTCCTGGTTAGCCGAGGTAGGGGTCGAGTCGACAGATGCCGGATGCGACATCTGCTTGTTCTCTGACATCAGCGCGGCCGAGGTTACCTCCGCGATCATGAAACCCGAGTTGAGGCCCGGCTTCGGCGTAAGAAACGCCGGCAGGCCATAGCTCAGGACCGGATCGACAAGCAGCGCAATGCGGCGCTGAGCGATCGCGCCGATCTCGCAGACGGCGATTGCAATCTGGTCCGCCGCAAATGCTACTGGCTCGGCGTGGAAGTTGCCACCGGATACGATCGTGCCGTCGGACAGGACGAGCGGGTTGTCCGTCGCGGCATTGGCTTCGATCATCAACGTGGCGGCGGCTTGACGTAGCAGATCGAGGCAGGCGCCGGCGACCTGAGGCTGGCAGCGAAGGCAATACGGATCTTGTACCCGCTCATCCCCCTCTTCATGGCTAGCGCGGATTTCGGAACCCGCCAACAGCCTGCTCAGCGCGCTGGCCACGTCGATCTGGCCCTGGTGGCCGCGCAGGGTGTGGATTTCTGGATGGAACGGCGCAGTGGAACCCATTGCGGCGTCCGTCGATAGCGCGCCGGAAATGAGGGATGAAATGAGAGCTCGGTGGGCGCGAAAGAGGCCGGCCAATGCCAGCGCCGTCGAGGTTTGGGTGCCATTGATCATGGCAAGACCTTCTTTGGCCTTCAAGACGATAGGGGTGAGGCCCGCCTTTGCCAATGCCTCTTTGGCTGGCATGACCTCACCGTCGAACTTCGCCTGACCTTCGCCGATCAGCGCCGCAGTCATATGGGCGAGCGGAGCAAGGTCACCGGAGGCTCCGACCGAACCTTTCTCCGGAATAATAGGGAGAACATTCTTTTCGAGCATCGCGGAGAGAACGTTTATGACCTGTGGTCGCACACCTGATGCACCCCTGCCGAGCGAGATCAACTTCAGCGTCATGATGAGGCGAACGATACCGTCCGGGAGTGGCGCTCCAACCCCACAGCAATGTGACAGGATCAGATTGCGCTGGAGGGTTTCAACGTCGTCGGCGGGAATGCGCACACTCGCCAGTTTGCCGAAACCGGTATTGATGCCGTAGTGAGCGATATCTCCCCCAGCGATCTCGGCGACCTTGTCGGCGGATATCTGCACTCTCTTCAGCGCCGCGGCATCGATCACGGGTGCGAGCGTGCCATCATAAACGGCAGCCAGGGTTTCCAATGAGACTTTTCCGGGAACGAGCGCGTGGGCCATGTTTAGAACCTTTTAGGGGGACAGGAGATCCAGAGGCATACATAATAGCCATGCGTCCTCTATTTTGTATATACCAATACGAAAATGGACCAAATGTAAAGCGCCGCGCAGCAAAAATACGAACAGCGGCTCTAAAGAGGTGCCGCTCTAATGCCGTCGTGGTGGCAACGGATTGATTATGTTCACTGAACCGGATTGAAACGACCGTGAAACTCTTGCCCGTTGACGGCTCGCCCGTAGAACATTCCTAGATACCACGGGAAGTAATGGTAGGACCACGCGCATAGGCGATTGCCATACATAATGAAGGTGCGGAGCAGTGTTTTGAGTTCTTCCTTGTCGTCCGTCTGCTTCATCGCCATACGAAGTTTGTTCGAGAAATCCAGCAGCGTGTTAAGACCGGAATAGCCGAGATACTCCGAATACGCGGGATCGAATGCTTCAACGGCGGCCACAAAGTCGTCGTGCGAGAGCGTATCGATAAGTTTGAGGAGCGGGTAGGCGGTGTACATGATATAGTCGCGGAGCATGCCGTTGGCGAAGTCCCAGGCAGTGAAAAACTGACCGTAGGTCCCGGTATCGCCGATCTGTCCCGTTCGGATCTTACGCAGATCCTCCGGCTCTACCGTCTGGATGCGCTTGGCTTCGGCGTAGAACTCGGCTGCGACGCCCTTGAGGTTTCCGAAGCGGCCCTGTCCATTGAAGGCTTCCGCGGGATCGTGTGGCCTTACCTCTACGAAGATCCTCTCCTTCGCGAAGAACAGATTGTTCCAGATGGCTTTGCCGACGATGGGAAGCAGATGGTGGTATTCCGGACGTACCTGTCCCAGCACCGGCTGCGCCAGGGGCTCAAGGCCCTTGCCATACTGAATGGAAAACTTATTGCCGGTCGCCTGGGAGTATCTCAGATCCCCAACGGCACAATCGACGATCCGCCGACGCAGCCGCACCGGCGCGGTGCTGATCGTCGGCGTCCAAGCATATAAGGACTCGCCGGAAACGACGGGATGAGCCTGCATCACCTTGAATGGCAGGTCCTGCCAAAATTCCTCGCACAATTCAGGGTTATCATCATCCGCCAATTCAGCCACGACCGTGATCTGAAGTTCCGGCCACGCGATATCGATCAATCTTCCCATTTTCAGCGCGCTCCGAAGAAAAATTCGAGCCAGTGAGACCGCGCCCCGAATAGGTATATACCATAGAGGTTGCTCGGCTGGTCGCAACGACGAAATCGCCTTAATCGGCGCTGAGCGAAAGAAAATTCCCATACAAAAAGGCGTATTTGTCTATTTTTGTGCAATTTTGGAATGATGTTAGAGGAATATTTCAGTTTCCGGATCGAGGCGCGGTCGTTTTCTGGCCCGTCAAGCCGTTAGTTTTTGGGCTAAACGTATATTTTCCTAAGCGGTATGCCGGACGAAAATATTAAATGGTCTATACAAAACGGAGTTTATGGCTATGCTAATCCGAGTGGAGGTCACCTGCCACGCACAAGATCAACCATAGGATTCTGAGAAATGTCGTTTAACAGCTTGAGTGACGTCGTTAAGGCGGTGAAGGAAAAGACGGCTGCTTATGAAAGCACCGAGCCGAAGGAGCTTCATGATATCCGGACCGGCACCTTCGCGGTCGGGACAAACAACCAATACTTCACGAACCTCGACTTCGTGAACGGCATGCTGCGCGACCAGTCGATGTACACGTGGTATCCGTTGCTGCTGACGTTCCAGGATGAGCGATTTACCCTCGAGCAGTGCTGCGCACTCGTGCACCGCTTTGACTACGCATACAGCAACTATCTGCGCTACAGCGGCTTGCAGGAAATGGGCGCTTTTGCCGAAGCGATCACCAAATATCTTCCGACGGCTGGTAGCCGCGACGAGGCGGTTGAGGCCGTCAAGGCGTTCCTGGGTTACCTCAACCGTTTGGCCGCCTGGTCATTCCATTACTTCCCTTGGAGCATCGGAAAACATCTCACTTACGAGACCCCGGAAGGTTCCATCGCGGCCCTGGCCGATCCCTCTCGGCGTGTTCAGATCCGCGACGGTCAAAAGGTACGGCTTACCTGGGAGCCGCTGGGCATCAGCGTCATTGCCTATCTCGCGACGAAGGAAAACCCCGAACTCTGCAACGACCTTATTCAAGCTCTGCCCTTCACGGTTGTTCAGGACCATGCCGTTGTCAGCGGTGAATCCATGTACGCGTGGGCGCCTGTCGTGAGCACCGCAAAGGTTAACGTCAAGGAACGGCAGTGCGATGCTCCGGTCGGCCGTATCCGCTATTCCCAGGGCACCGGCAACAAGGTCATCGTCCAGTATGGTGAAGTCACCGAAGATATTGCGACACCGGTTCTCGGTGAGATCCTGCCGGAGTATGCCGACGATATCTATAAGGTTGGTCGCGCTGTTCTGGAAAGCAACTTTGGCGACAAGAAGCCGATCATGCTCACGATCGAACTCGCATAACAAGCGTTCAGCCGGGGCGGTTTCTAACGCGAGCCGCCTCCCTTTGGCGACAAAAAATTGACTTGATTGGCTAAGCCTTTCTGTTAATATGTATAGACCAAACCGCAGGAAACATGCGGTAACAGGAGAACGGCGAAATGGCATTCTGGTTTGAATTCGACAAAATCAGTGACCTTCCGAACAATGCGGGACACAGCGTCCTGGATGACGGAAGTTCGTTCTGTTTCAGCCATGTAACCGACTTGACGACGCGTTTCTTTAGGGGCGGATTGGCGTGGCTATCTGGCATGCAACTGCCAAACATATCGCCCCGATGACGCTGAGCCTTAGCTCCTCCGAGGACAGATCCCAGCGGAAAAGAAGCGGCATTTGTATATGAGATGATGAGCCTCAAGCAACGGAGGCAAATCTCAAACCTGAAGTCAACTCAATGTTTGCGGTAGGGCACGGTGTCCGACGCAGAACGGTTTGTCTCGCGTTGCTGCGAGCCAAACCCCAACCAAGGGGAACTAACCATGAAATGGCAATTTGGGAAAGCCATCGTCGGTGGCGCAATGTTGGTCGCAGCTTGCGCGCTGAGTTCAGGAGCTCAGGCGCAACAAAAGGAGCTGATCGTCAGCGGTTTTGGCGGTGCCTATGACGAAGCAATGGCTGCGAGCGTGAAATCCTTCGAACAGGAAAACGACGTCAAGGTCACCATTGTTGCCGGGTCCGGCGCGAACAACATAGCCCGTGTCCGCAACAAGGAAGTCGACGTTATCGTTTCTGATCCGGTTTTCGCGCTTCGCATGGAAGCCGAGAAGGCGTTTGCGCCGCTCGATCCGAAGCTGGTTACCAACCTGAAGGACATTCACCCGAATGCGATCTACTCCGACGCGGTCGTCGCAGCGAATTTCGGCGCATATGTGCTCGCTTACAATCCTGCGGAGGTGAAGCCGCCGCAATCGTGGCATGATCTCGCGAAGCCGGAATACAAGGGCCGCATCGCGCTGCGCGGATTCCGGCCTGAAAATATCGATCTAATCACTCTCTTTGCGAAAGAGGCCGGCGGCGACGAGCGTCATCCCGACGCCGGCTTCGCCGAAATGGCCAAGATCGCTCAGAACATCGACGTCTGGGTGGACTCGCACGCCAACCATCTCGAACTGTATCGCAACGACCAGATCTCCATGAGCATGTGGACCGATGGCCGCATCGGCTGGGCGCGTGACACTGAAGGCGTAAAAATCCAGGGCGTCATTCCGAAGGAAGGATTTTTCCCGCTCGCCTCGACGCTTAGCGTCGTTGCCGGACGTCCGAACACCGAGTTGGCCGAGAAGCTGGTCAACCACTTACTGAGCCCCGCCTCGGGACTCAATATGGCCACTCGCCTTGGTTATTTCCCGACGAACCGCGAAGCTAAGCTGCCGCAGGAAGTCCAGGCAAAGATCATGATCACGCCAGACAACGTCAAGGATCTGAAAAGCGCCGACTGGAAGTACATCGTTTCGGTCTATGATCAATGGCAGCAGCGCTGGGAACGGGAAATTCAACGATAATGACCCAAAGTTTCGACATTGAACTGTCGCACTGCCGCAAGACGTACGGCGACATCAACGTTCTGGACGACGTCTCCCTTCAGGTCAAGAACGGTGAGTTCATCACCGTTCTCGGCCCAAGTGGTTGCGGCAAGACAACGACATTGCGTGTGATCGGGGGCTTCATCATTCCCGACAGCGGGCGTGTTTCGATCAGAGGCAGGGAGGTTACCAACCTGCCTCCCTACAAACGCAACATCGGCGTGGTCTTCCAAAACTACGCCCTGTGGCCCCACATGACTGTGGCAGAAATCCTCTCGTTCGGTCTTCGCATACGCAAGCTGCCCCGGGAAGAGATCGCGCGTCGTGTAGACCGTGCCCTCAGCATGGTGCAATTGACCGGCTTGAAGGATCGATATCCTCGTGAACTCAGTGGCGGGCAGCAGCAACGCGTCGCCATGGCACGAGCGCTTGCGATCGATCCTGAGGTGATCATTCTTGATGAGCCGCTGTCCAATCTGGATCGGCGCTTGCGGGAAGAACTCCGTATTGAATTGAAGCGACTGCAGCGGTCTCTTGGGGTGACGATGCTATTCGTCACGCACGATCAGGAGGAGGCGCTCTCCATGTCCGACCAAGTGGTGGTCATGCAATCCGGAAGGATTCAGCAAATCGCCGACCCGAGGACAGTCTATGAGCGCCCGGCGAACCGTTTTGTTGCCGGCTTTCTTGGTAGCGCAAATTTCCTGCCCGGAGAACTGGTGCAGAATTCCAAGGAGAGCAGGGCCGAAATCAAGCTCAGCAATGGCGCCGTCGTGACTGCGCATGCGCCGTCGGCCAGGGCGGTCGGAGAGAAGGTCACCGTTATTGTTCGGCCCGAGTGGCTGGTACTTGAACGGCAGGGCAGCAATCCGCCTGCAAATCAGCTCGAGGGCACGGTCGGCGATGTGATCTATGAAGGCTCTGCAATTCGATATGGGATCAAACTCACTCACGAACCTGAGGCGCCCGTTTTCCTGCAGGAACGGTCTAACGCCGATGTTTTGAAACCCGGAGACAAGGTCAGGATCAATGTCACTAACGCCGTCGTTGCCGCAGAGTGATGAACGCAGAGGACTTTGGGAGCGTGTGGTTGCGTGGTCTACCCAAGCGCCGCTGTTCCTGCCGTTCGCCTTCGTCATCTTGTTCTTTTTCGTTCCCATGTGCTGGCTCGTTGCGACGAGCATGTCCTCCCATGAGGTTGGCAGCGCGCCTGTATTTACAGGCACGCTAGAGCACTACGCGAGGTTCTGGACGGACCCCTTCTATCTCGAAACAGCGCTCTGGACGACCGTTAAGCTGTCGGTTTTGTCCACGGTGCTTGCTCTGATTATCGGGTATGTGCTGGCCTACTACATTGCCGAGCTCCCTGCTGACCGCAGAGGGTTTCTCACCAGCATGGTGGTTGTGTCCCTCTCTGTGAACATCGTTATCCGGATCTTTGGATTGAATGTTCTTCTAATGAGCGGCGGACTTATTGATAGCGCCCTGACCTTCATGGGGATGCCGAAGGTCCGCATCATGTATACCGAGCTTGGGGTTTTGATAGGGTTGGTTCAGATCGCCATCCCGTATGTCGTTTTGCCTCTTATCGGTGTCATAGCCGCGATCGACCCGGCCCTCAAAGAGGCGGCGGCAAGCGTGGGCGCCAACAAGTACAAGACCTTTTGGGCCGTAACCTTCCCGCTGTCGCTGCCCGGAGTCGTGGCGGGCACACTGATTGCGTTCACTTTGAACGCCGCAGCTTTTGCGATTCCGTCCCTCATGGGCGGCGGTCGGGTCAAAATGATGGGCATGATGGCCTACGAACAAGCCACCGTGCAGGGGAACTTCCCCTTCGCAGCGGCGATCGGCATAAGCCTGACGATTCTGAGCATCCTGATTACTGCAATCTATTTGTTTGCCATCAATCAAACATTCCGCACGGCGAGGAGAGCAGCATGAGCGCTACCACAACTGTCTCGACGGGGAAGGGCGTTTCGGCCAGGAAGGTGTGGTTGCCACTCCCCACAGGATTAGGTATTGCCGCTTTCTGCGCGTTCGTCACCGTCGTGGCGCCACTGTTTGTGGTCGCCGGCGCAGCTTTGAACGCGGAAGCCATGTTCTTTCCGCCCAAGCAATTGACGTTGCATTGGATGATTGCGGCTCTCACGGACAGAAGCTTCGTGAATGGCGCCCTCATCAGCTTTGCCGTCGCAGCAGTAGCAGCCACGGTCTCAACGATCTTCGCACTTCCGGTCGCGCTCCAATTGCGGAAAGCACCGCCCACGGTGGCGAAGGTCCTGACTTTGTCGTTCATGGGGCCGTTGCTCGTACCCTCGGTGATCTTTGCTCTGTCGTTGTATTCGGTGATGATCTACGCTTTCGGGGTGACGAACCTATTTGCGCTCGTCATCGGCCACGTGATGATCACCATGCCATACCCGGTACGAACGATCACAGCCGTTACCGAGAACCTCGACCCCGCGCTGGAGGATGCTGCAAGCAGTGTCGGCGCAAATCCGTGGCGTACGTTTGTGTCAGTAACGTTGCCGTTGATCAAACCTGGTGTGATCGCTGGCTTTCTCTTTGCTTTCATAACCTCGTGGAATGACTTCTCCATCTCGGTCTTCCTCACGCCGCGCGAACTGCAGCCACTGCCGATCAAAATCTATGAGTATCTCCTCTACCAATACAGGCCATTGATAGCCGCAGTTGCCACCTGGTCGGTGATTGGTTCGGCCATCGTCGTTCTCATAATCGACCGTCTGGTGGGGCTGAACGTCTTTACCGGTCGTCGCGGCTAGTACAGTAGATATGATCACATCTGAAATTTAATTTTAAGAAGGGGCGCTCGGCGCCCCTTTTTGCATGCCAGTTTATTCCCCGACGCCTCGAAATTACGCCAACGCAAAACAGGCGACCTTGCAAGGACAAGACCGCCAACTCGCCTCCGCGTGTCGATCAGCGGCGAACCAACTTCTGCATTGTGGTGAGGAAGCGTCGATTGATCTTGTCTCGGGCGACGTGGCGACCGGCTACCACTTGTCTGCGGCCTTGAACCCAAACGTTGTCGATCGCAACCCCATCTGCAAAGATCCAATGATCCAGGATCTCGTCATCTTCGAGATAGGGAACTTCTGTGAGATTGAGTGAAAGCATGTCGGCAGAATTGTGTACCTCAATGCCACTCTCCGCGTTCAGCGCCATGGCGCCGCCGCGGACGGCAGAGACGATAAGATTGCGACCCGTTGAGCCGCCCGGCGCTGCCAGGACGTTACGTGCTTGGAGTCGCAGTCGTTGTGAATATTCAAGTTGCCGCAGCTCTCCGTTCAGGGAAATGAGAACGTTCGAGTCGGAACCAATGCCGACACGGCCTCCTTGTTCGCAGAAAATTTGGCCTGGAAAAATACCGTCGCCAAGATTGGCCTCGGTAATCGGGCAAAGCCCAGCGATAGCGCCAGTCCGCGCCATTCTTGCCGTTTCGATTTCGGTCATATGAGTTGCGTGAATTAGGCACCAGCGCTGGTCCACAGGTGCATTGTCCAACAACCATTCAACAGGACGAGCAGAGGACCAGGCAATACAATCCGAAACTTCCTTCATCTGCTCGGCGATATGGATATGGATTGGCCCTCCGCCAGACATTGAGGTGACCGCAAGCAGTTCCTGCGGTATGACGGCTCTCAGGCTGTGTGGTGCGACACCAAGCTCGGCGCCGTCGATTTTCGCGACTAGAGATCGGCACGCAACCATTAGTCGTTCGAAGCTGTCGAGCGAATTGATAAATCGTCGTTGCCCCTCCACCGGTTCGAGTCCGCCGAAATCCGAGTGGGCGTAAAAGACAGGTAGCAGGGTCAAGTTTATTCCGGTGGCACTCGCGGCCGCTGCGACTCGTTCCGCCATTTCCGCAATGTTGGAGTAATGGTTTCCATCCGGGCTATGATGCAGGTAGTGAAACTCGCCGACACGGCTGAAACCTGCTTCAAGCATTTCCATGTAGAGCTGGGACGCAACAGCCTCGACATCGTCGGGGCTCATCGTCAAGGCGAACCGGTACATTACATTTCGCCAGCTCCAGAAGCTGTCATCTGACGGCCCGCGGGTCTCGGCCAGACCTGCCATTGCGCGCTGAAAGGCGTGGCTATGGAGATTGCCCATCGCAGGCAGAATGATTTGATGGTGTTCGTCGGATGGTGCAGGATCAGCATCGGTCGATACCGACGCGATGGTTCCGCTCTCGACCAACACCCTGACATTGTCGTGCCAGCCGCTCGGAAGAAGGGCCTTCCGTGCGAAAAGTGCTGAACTGTTCAATTCCTTCATAGCTTCCCTCTGATTTTTTGCGAAACGCAGGCAACTTTGGTGCTTGCAATTCCGTGTATTGGTATATACAAAATATCAGTAATGAAAGACAAATATAGAGCAACGGGGATCGAGATGTCAGTGGCAACGCCCGCATCCGATGAGGAAATCGTCGTTTGGAGGAACGCGCATCTGGCGACTGTCGCGGGAGATCGAGACGGCCTGGGTGTCGTAGAGGGTGGCGCGATAGTGGTCAGAGGTGACCGCATCGCATACGTCGGAACCGACGCAAATCTCCCGGCGTTGGCGAGAGGCGCGGTTCAAGTCGATTTGGAGGGCCGGTGGGTGACGCCGGCATTGATCGACTGCCATACGCACTTGGTATTCGGTGGCGACCGCGCACACGAATTCGAAATGCGACTCGCCGGTGCGTCGTGTGAGGAGATCGCACTGGCCGGTGGGGGAATTGCTTCTTCTGTAAACGCCACGAACAAATTTTCCGAGGATGAACTCGTTTTGCAAGATCTGCCTCGACTTGACGCCCTCATGGAAGAGAGACTGTCGACGGTCGAGATAAAGTCTGGCTACGGCCTCAACGTCGAAGCTGAATTGAAAATGCTGCGTGTGGCAAGGGGATTGGAGACGCTGAGACCGGTGCGCGTCGTGACCACTTATCTCGCCGCCCATGCGATCCCGTCAAGTTACAGAGGCAGGAATGGCGACTACATCAAGGATGTCGTCATCCCTGGACTCGAGCGGGGCAGGAGGGAAGGTCTCATCGATGCGGTGGATGGTTTTTGTGAAAATATCGCATTTTCGCCAGCGGAGATATCCAAGGTATTCGACAAGGCGACTGCGATAGGCCTTCCGGTAAAGTTGCACGCGGAGCAGCTATCCGATCTTGGAGGAGCAAAGCTAGCCGCGTCCTATCGAGCGCTCTCGGCAGATCATCTTGAGTGCCTCGATGAAGAAGGTGCCCAAGCGCTCGCTATGGCTGGTACGGTGGCTGTTCTTCTGCCAGGAGCATTCTATACACTCCGAGAAAAGCAGCTGCCGCCAGTGCAAGCGCTTCGCAATGCCGGCACGCCTATCGCTATCGCAACAGACTGCAATCCGGGCACTTCACCACGGACCTCGTTGCTGCTGACTATGAATATGGCAGCCACGTTGTTCGGCTTGACGGTCGACGAGTGCGTCGCTGGCGCGACAAGAGAGGCTGCACGTGCCCTTGGTCTCTTGCATGAAACTGGAACCCTCGAGGTCGGAAGGTCCGCTGATTTCGCGATCTGGAATATCGGACGGCCAGCTGAGCTGGTCTAGCGGATGGGCTTCAATCCCCTGCATGCGCGAATATTTAAGGGACGAGGACTGCGGCCGTGACTTTAAGTCATGTCCCTGGCGTTTCGAACCTGGCTGGTTCTTTCACCTCCATTCGCTAGTCGTAGAAGAGAAGAAATCATGAGTGTTTTTGAAGTTCGCCACGGCACCTCTCCGGTTATTCTAGCAATGCCCCATACCGGTACCGATGTTCCGAGCGAGATCTGGGAGCGGTTGAACGACAATGGCCGGCAGCTGATCGATACCGATTGGTATATACATAATCTGTACGATGGTCTTTTAGAGAAAGCCACAGTCGTTCGAGCGATGTTTCATCGCTACGTCATTGATGCCAACCGGGATCCGGAAGGGGCGAGTTTGTACCCTGGGCAGAACACCACTGGCCTTATCCCCAAAACGGACTTTGATGGTGAAGCCATCTGGAAATCCGGTGCGGAACCGACAGACGACGATATCGCTCAACGAGTCGCTACTTTCCACTCACCCTACCATACCGCCCTCCAATCAGAGATCGAGCGGGTGAAGGCAATTCACGGCTTGGCCATTGTCTATGACTGTCACTCAATCCGCTCGCACATTCCCTTCCTGTTCGAGGGAACGTTGCCCGACTTCAATATCGGGACCAATGACGGGCAGTCGTGTCATCCCGCAGTCGCGGCGGCCGTCGTTAACGTCGTTCGCAATGCTGATGGCTACACACGCACGTTGAACGGTCGGTTCAAGGGAGGGTGGACCACAAGGCATTACGGCACGCTCGAAAGCGGCGTCCACGCGATCCAAATGGAACTGGCGCAATCGACTCATCTTTCGGCAGAGGAACCGCCATTTTCCTATGACACCGCAAAAGCCGAGCGCATCCGCGCCCGTCTCAGGGACATTCTGACCAACCTCGAGCGCGCCGCATCCGAACTCAAGAAGTGAATATTGGGAGCCACTGACCATGACCAATCCTCGACACAATATCCGCGAAGTTCGCGCGCCACGCGGCTCGGAGCTCAACACCAAGAGCTGGATGACCGAAGCGCCGCTGCGCATGCTGATGAACAACCTCGATCCTGATGTGGCTGAAAACCCCCACGAGCTGGTGGTTTATGGCGGCATCGGCCGGGCGGCACGCACCTGGAACGACTTCGAAACGATTGCGGCGACGCTGAAGACGCTCAATGCGGATGAGACCCTGCTCGTTCAGTCGGGCAAGCCGGTCGGTGTCTTCCGGACCCACAAGGATGCGCCGCGCGTCCTGATCGCCAACTCGAACCTCGTGCCGCACTGGGCAACCTGGGACCATTTCAACGAGCTGGATAAGAAGGGCCTTGCCATGTACGGCCAGATGACGGCCGGCTCGTGGATCTATATCGGCACGCAGGGCATCGTGCAGGGCACCTACGAAACCTTCGTCGAGGCCGGCCGCCAGCATTACGGCGGCAATCTCAAAGGCAAATGGATCCTGACCGGCGGTCTCGGCGGCATGGGCGGCGCCCAGCCGCTCGCCGCCGTCATGGCAGGTGCCTGCTGCCTGGCCGTCGAAAGCGATGAGACCCGCATCGATTTCCGTCTTCGCACCCGCTATGTCGACGAGAAGGCAAGGACGCTCGACGAGGCCCTCGAGATGATCCAGCGCTGGACCAAAGCCGGCGAGGCAAAATCCGTCGGCCTGCTGGGCAATGCCGCGGAAATTTTCCCCGAGCTCGTGCGGCGTATGGAGGCCGGTGGTCCACGCCCCGACATCGTCACCGATCAGACCTCGGCCCATGATCCGCTCAACGGTTATCTGCCAATCGGCTGGACCGTTGCCCAGCACAAGGCCAAGCGCGAAAGCGACCCGAAGACCGTCGAGGCTGCCGCCCGCGCCTCGATGAAAGTCCATGTCGAAGCCATGGTTGCCTTCTGGGATGCCGGGGTGCCGACGCTCGACTACGGCAACAACATCCGCCAGGTCGCAAAGGAGGAAGGTCTTGAGAACGCCTTCGCCTTCCCGGGTTTCGTTCCGGCCTATATCCGCCCGCTCTTCTGCCGCGGCATCGGTCCGTTCCGCTGGGCCGCCCTTTCCGGCGATCCGGAGGACATCTACAAGACCGACGCCAAGGTCAAGGACCTGCTGCCCGACAACAGGCACCTGCACAACTGGCTTGACATGGCCCGCGAACGCATCGCCTTCCAGGGCCTGCCGGCTCGCATCTGCTGGGTCGGCCTCGCCGACCGTCATCGCCTGGCGCTGGCCTTCAATGAGATGGTCAAGAACGGCGAGCTTTCGGCACCCGTGGTCATCGGTCGCGACCATCTCGACTCCGGATCGGTCGCCTCGCCCAACCGCGAGACCGAAGCGATGAAGGACGGCTCTGACGCCGTCTCCGACTGGCCGCTGCTCAACGCACTGCTCAACACCGCATCGGGGGCTACCTGGGTGTCGCTACACCATGGCGGCGGCGTTGGCATGGGCTTTAGCCAGCATTCGGGCGTTGTCATCTGCGCCGACGGCTCCGACGATGCCGCCAAGCGGCTGGAGCGCGTTCTCTGGAACGACCCGGCGACCGGAGTCATGCGCCACGCCGATGCGGGCTACGAGATCGCCATCGACTGCGCCAAGGACAAAGGCCTGCGTCTGCCGGGCATTCTCGGGAACTGAAGCAAATGCGCGTTCTGCGTTCCGCGCAGTACAAGCGCACGATGTGGAAGAACGGCAAGGGAGAGACGGTGGAGATCGCCGTCTCCCCTCCGGATGCGTCGGTCGACGATTTCGACTGGCGCATCAGCACCGCGACGGTCGCTCTCGATGGGCCTTTCTCGACATTCGATGAAGTCGATCGGACGTTGAGCGTGCTGACGGGGGAGGGGATAGAACTCGCGATTGCCGGGGAGCCCGCCACCGTCTGCTCTCAGAATAGTCCGCCTTTTACCTTTCGAGCGGACGTCCCGACCACCGCTCGACTGGTGGATGGCCCTATCAGCGACCTCAATGTCATGAGCCGGAGGGGACGCTTCGGTCATCGCGTTGCGAGGTGCAGGCTTGATGGCGAATTGGAGGTCGGATCGGATGTCGCGGTGGTGTTCGTCATCGTGATGTCCGGCTGCGCGCTAAAGAATTCCGGGGAGCGACTGGAAAGCCTCGATGCCCTTCACCTGGATCGCGCCGAAAAAGTCGTTCTTCGGGCAAACGGCCCGACGACGGCGTTCGTCGTCGAGTTGCTGCCACTTTGAACGGGAAAATGAACACCCTGAGGATACCAAGTTGAACAGGCAAAATATCGAGAACAGGCAAGCCGAGGCGGTCAACCTGGTTGAGAACTACGGGCCGATTGGCATTCGTTCTGTCGCTGCCGCATGTGCAGCGAGGCCTCCTCAAAAAGAACTGGATGAGTCGTCGTCAATCGAGTTTCCAGCGGTGCGCGCCCGCTGGCTCGGTGACGGGGATGATTGAGTTTGAAGGTCGGCGATGTGGTCATGGAGTTTGTGTTGCCCGGTCCATTAGAACTAGCATGCCTTCGGTGGCTGTCTCGCGGCAAAACGCTCGCCGAAATCGCTCTGCTTCAAGGCAAAACCGTCTCTGAAATTGCGCATCATGTCGAACGCGCGCTTGCCGCGCTTAACGCAAAATCGGCACAGGAAGCACTCGCAAAAGCTCACCTTTCGAACGGCAACTGATCTGAAACAGAGGCTCGTTCGGTTGGCCTGCATCAGGAGTGTTTTCCCCTCGTAGGGCGAAACTACATGTCGACGGATTTCAATGCTGAGCTCCATGCCCGGCCGTCTATCTACTTCACCGGTCCGGCCTTCGTTGAGCATGTTGCGGTCATGCGCTCCGGTCCGATTACGCAGGATGGTGCGCGCGGCATATCCACCGACCCGTGTCACAGTGAGAATTTGCGCACGCAGGTGGAACATCATACGGAATTCGTCACCGTACGCGCGTGTCGAAAATCAGCGAGGAGGCGGCGTCCTGGCCCACTTCCAGTCTCAGCCTTTCCGAAATCGCGGCTTTAGTGGACATAAGCTCGCCGCAGCTTATCTGTCGGATCGGCATCCTGATACTGGGTACTGCCCCAAAGGAACTCGGGCCTGTGCTGTCGAGTCTCGGGTTTCGCGATACCGCAGCGTCGTCGATCGGCGGCGGTGCGGCGCAGGTGTGTTCGGATTTCCGCGTTCAGCCGGACCAAACGAGCCGCGTCCTTCTCTTCAACAAGGACCTGAACGCCTACAGAAAGGTGCGGTGGAAAATGCCAACAAGCGCATTCGCCGCTTCATGCCAGGTGATACCGATCTTGCAGCCGTCTCTCAGCGCGACCTGACCCACCTTGCCCGCCATCTCAAGGATCAACCGCGAAAATGCCTCGGATAAAAAACCCCAGCAGAAGTGTTCATGGCACATTTGCAGGAAGAGGGGTGATCCCCTACCCTAGACGCCGGCATGATGCACTTGGGTTAGCTTTTCCAAAACAATCCGTGATTTTGCATCTGGTTAAACTGGTCCAGGATGTTTAGTGACACCTGGCCCGGCCGTATACGAGCCTTCATCCGTGAGACATATCAACCACGACGTCCAAAGCTGGAAATATTAAAGGTCACCGGTGCTGAACCGCGGTATCGGAAAACGCTTGGGCGATGAGGAAAAGCGAGCGAACTCCGATTGTTTTATCCAGTGACCAAATCGGCGCGCTGGTACGAGGAAAGCATCGTTTGAACGATACGCATGCCATCGGACTTCAGGTCAAACCTCGAATCATCCTCCAGCCAGGTCTGAAACGTTCCTCGCATTGCAAACCAAAAGGTATATGCCGCAGTGTCGGAGGTCCAAGGAGCTAGTAATTCCTTTCTCGTCTCTGCGGATCCGAAAACGCTCCCTAACGTAGCCCGCACTTCCTGCTGAAACTTGCGGTCTTCATTATGGAAGGCCACTGTATCGGAGACTTTCTTATCATAGATCTGGAAAATCCGCCTGCAGTTTTCATTGTCAGCAAAGTGGTTAATGGCTGATGTGGCAAACTCGGCGACTGCCTTTAATGGCTCCTCAACCATCCCTGCGTCGTGAAGGCTGCCGAGCTTTCTTGCCTGCCAGCATAACTCATCGCGCAAGGCCAGTAGAATGTGCATTTTTTGTCCGAAATGCCACTGGATGGCGCCGGTTGTTACGGCCGCTTCGGCGGCAATTTCCTGCAAGGAGGCTTCATCGTATCCTTTTTCGATAAACACAGCCTCGGCAGAGCGTAAAATCCGCCTCCGGGTAGCTGCAGCCTCATCCGACGTCCTTCTCATGCATCGCCCCCCTGTGGCCTATCGCATCAGTCCTCTTGATGAACGTTTTTCAGCCCGACATTCCGCGAGAAACAAGAAATATGAAATCGGCTACGGTTTGCCACAGCAATTTCGTTACAAAATAAACAGAGCCAACACAGGGGGGACCAGCGCTCGTAGTGCCATCTCGCTTTTTGGACAACACGTTTCAGGTAACCTGCAAAGCGCGCAGTTAGCGTCGGAGTAGCCTAAAATCGCTCTCTTCTGAACGTAACTTTCAAGTGGCACTATCTTTTGCCATGGCAGAAATGAGCACCTCGGCGTCCTCTTCGACGAGGAGGATGTTGCGATGACTTGCTGTCAAGAATGCTTCGCCAACAATATGATCAAGAAAGGAATCTAGCCTTTTGTAAAAGCCCGCTACGTCCAGCAGTGCACAGGGCTTATTGTGGTAACCCAACTGAGCCCATGTCCATACTTCGAACAGCTCTTCGAGGGTTCCCAATCCTCCTGGTAAAGCGATAAAACCATCCGGCAGCGTCGTCATCAGCGCTTTGCGCTCGTGCATGGTCTCGACAACGCGTAGATCAGCAAGATCGGTGTGTGCGATCTCCTTCTCGGCCAGCGCGCGGGGAATGACGCCGATAACCTCTCCGCCATCGCTTCGGGCCGCGTCCGCAATAGCACCCATTAAACCAATCGAAGCGCCGCCGTACACCAATCCGATGCCCGATCTCGCCAGAGCTTTGCCAAGTTGGTTTGCTGCGCTCACATAGGCCGGATTTTGGCCGTTGCTTGAACCCGCAAAGACGCAATATCTCAAACGCTCCTCCAATTGAGAAAACGAACTTCTTGAAGGCCAGCTATTTCCCGAATTGAGAAACTCCCTACGAGCTCCACGCCCGGGAGCGGCTTAGCTAAGAAACCTTAAGTTGAACGTCAATCTTCGTTCTGGCAGCTTTTGGTAGCCGCCGCTCCTCCGCTACGGGCCATTGCGATGGGTTCGCACCAAGTGGTGCGAGCAGGTCGACTTGTGCACGACACCATGGTGACACCAACAAGCGCTCAGCCTGTACGCTTTCGAAAAACCATTGCCAATGCACCCATTCCCACGCTGACACCTCATTCAAATCGGGGTTGACGCCGGAGGTTTTGCAATGTGCAGCGAATACGGGGCACAACTCGTTTTCGGTGATCCCATTCGTCATTGAAGCGCGATAGGAAAATTCCGGCAGCACAAGACGAATGTCGTCTGCACGTATCCGCAATTCCTCGTGACCCCGGCGCTCGATAGCCTCGGTCAACGGTTCGCCAGGTTGCGGGTGTCCACAGCAACTGTTGGAAAGAACACCGGGCCAGGTGATCTTATCAGATGCCCGGCGCGTCACTAGCAGCTTGTTGTCACCGTTGAAAATGTAGACCGAAAAGGCCAAATGCAGTGGGGTATCGGAATGATGAATCTCGGATTTTGGAGCAGTGCCGGTGGCCTCCCCGAGTTCGTTGCACAATATGACCATTCAGGCGATTGATTGGCCGGTAGGGTCATCACAAATCTCTTCGTTTCGCGACGTTAACTTCCGACACTCAGTTAGCGTTTGATGCCACCCGAGGAGTGAGGCGAACGTTTCCGCCCTCCTGCCAATCAGGGAAGTCGCGCTCCTGCCACTGCGCATGATCAAAATATTCGTCGGCGATGGCCGAGATCAGCGCCTGCTGTCGCGTCAAATCGAGACGCAACAAATCGCGAATCCCGATATCATGTTCCTTGGCGAACCGGATTGCGCAGCGATACCCGTCGATGTCCTCCAGTATCGGCCGGAGCGCCTCCTGCTTCCAGAGATCCGTCAGTTCCTGCAGCAGAGATCGGCGCTCGTCCTTGACAGCAAACATTTCCGTCACCCGGCGTCTTGCTCGCGGCAGGAAAACATCTGGAGCCGCAAGACGAAGTCGCCTTACATGCCATCTAAAATCGGCTTCCCAATAAGTGTCCGTGGCCATACAGTTCAGAAGGGAAATCGAACCGCCTTCGAGGATGAGACCAGGAGAGGTCCGGCGATTCTCTACTTCTGAGATGAGCTGACGATGAGCCGCCTCTGCATCGATCACACCCTCAGCGAGTGGGCGCGAATCCAGGTAGATTCGCTCGGTGGATTGCAGTTCCGATTCCAAAGGACGTCCACTGCCGGTAGCGATTTGGGGGCAGCATTGTACCCGATCGAGCGCTATTACCGGCCAACCCGTTTCTCGGGCCACTTGTACTGCCAAGTCGGTTTTTCCGCTACAGGTGGGTCCATAGATAAGATAGATAAGCATGTGCATCTCGCTTCTTTCAAAACCAGCGGGGGTGACGCGACACGGTCTCATGATCAAGACGCTTCATTCGGCATTGGCTGCGCCGCGCGCATTGCAAAAAGAACAAACGTCGAAGTAAAAGTGCTAACGCTTTCGACGTATGATAGTATTGGTTCGTAGAATAACTTTATCAAACCGCATTCAGAATTTGCAATATGAGGGAAAACATTAAATTTGTGCTTTAATAATTTATGAGTACTGATATTTATGTCGAAATTCAAATTCCCGCCTTTGACAGTTTGGTTTCATTTGACATCAATTCGCGTGCTACGGCTCCTGGCGGCAGAGCCGCGCTTGATGAATAGGTACACGTGTGCTTTTTCCGGAATGACGGCAGCGCGGTTGTGATTGGCCAGGAGCTGGCGAATGAGCATGGAACCAGCACCGGCCTGAGTTCAGTTTAGCGTCAAGTTCAGGATTGACGGGGAGAGCTAAAAGCACATTGGCGGGCGATAGTCCGCTTTGAGGCGGCGCCAGGCAAACAGATGCAAATCGGCCGTCTGCGCGACGAACGGCCTACTGCTTTCGATGTTGACGGGATCGTTATAGCACTTTCTTTTAGAACTCCTGCTTTGCCGCCTTCGGCATAAGGGAGTTCGGATATTGACGAGTGCTTCGGCGACGACAGCAGCATCCCTGCCTGGTCGCTTTCCGTTTCGTGTCGCCGAGCGTGCGGATCGCGCGATGACATCGCCAGTGACGGCATGACCTCAAAGAACAGGCTGCCAAAGCCTAGTTTAGCCGGGCAACTCAGCAAAATACCGCCATGGTCGAGGAAAACAATGCCCCGAACCCGACGCTTGCCGGGGAAGTAGCTCGGCCTCGCAAGCTGATCAGCCGTTTCCACTTCGGCAGGCCATACGTCGGCCGGTCTCTGATGGAATTGGTCACCGAACCGGCACATCGCATCGCCGTCCGCCGGATCCCAGCAATCCTCGCCAATGCTTTCTCCGGCAACGGAACCTCAAGCAGATCTGGAAAGAGTTCCGAAAAGGTGATCGACGTTCTCGCGACAGAGAACGGATACAGGGACAGCGAGTGGAAGAGGGTGCGCGTTACGCACCCTCTTTTACTTAGAGTCCACGTCCATCCCCGCGGACGCGGATGCGCTCGTCAAAATCCCGTGTCAGCCGATCCACGTCATTTGCCGCCTTCGGCGAAGTCTGTTTTGGTGCTGCATTACTCTCTTGGACACTCTGCCTCAGACTACCTGTAGTTTCGTGCCCTTCTTTCGAGACTACATCAAGTTCTTGGGGCTTCTCGCGATTGGTTTTTATCCGATCGGGCAACCGAATGATCGAGGTCTCGCCAACGATAGTAGCTTGAACCTGGGGTATTTCGGGCGCTTCGGTGCGCTCAATCGGCTTGACCTCGCCACGTGCCGCGACAACTTCCTGGCGTTTTGCAATCCGATCGATGGCGGCTGTGTAGTCCGGCAAGGCTGGGAATTTGTCCTGGTAGAGCTCGCTGCCCGGCTTTCCCAGTTGCCTGGCCAAGATGTCCCTGTCGGCGGTGTCCTTGAGCGAAGTGAAAAGCTGCGTCCGCTCGTCGGCCTTGCTCAGCAAAGCGCTATTGGCGTTGATGCCATGGGCAGCGTCGTTCAAGAGATAGATTTGGTCAACACGTTTGCCGTCATCATGTCGCGTAAGTTCATAGGCGGAGCCGATGACCGTCATCGGGCCTTCGATTTTGTAGCCCTTGACGCCCCTGTCACCCGGCTCGCCGGTGCTGGCCTCGAAGGTCTTGCTCTGACTGCTGCCATCGGGTTTGAAGGTAACGGATTTGCCTTCGATCTTTTCGATCCGGCCGGCTTCACCGGCAATGAGATTCCTGTAGCTGCTGGTGACGCTGAGCCTGTCGCCGACCCTGAAACGGATATCCTTGTTGTTGAACGCCTTGAAGCTGACAGGGTCGCCACTCAGGCGACCGGATGCAAGGCCCTGTTTTTCGATCTCCTTGGCCAGCGCATCTACATCAACGCGCCGATTGGCATAGAGCATGCGGACCTTTTCGGGATCTGCCTTGATATCCCTTTCGTAAGCATCCGCCATTGCTTTCAGCGCCGACCCGGCGTCCGCTTTCTCGACAAGGGAGCCGGTTGCGGCGAGCGTTTCCACGAGCTTCTTGTGATCGCCAGCCTGCAGGGCTTCCACCACAGATTTTTGACTGTCAGGCGTCCAATGTCCCGCCTCGTAGGGCGTTTGGTTCACCGGCTCCATTTGAACAGTAGGACTTTCCTCGCCACGTCCGGCCCTAAGTTCCTCGCGTTTCGCGATCCGGTCGATCGCGGCTGCGTAGTCCGGCGAGACTGGGAATTTGTCCTGATAGAGCTCGCTGCCAGGCTTGCTGAGTTGGCTGGCCAAGATGTGTCTGTCAGCCGTGTCGCTTTGCACGGTGAAAACCTGGGTTCGTTCGTCGGCCTTGCTCAACAGGGCGCTCGCGGCATTTGAGCCGAAAATGGCACTGTGCAAGACATAAACCTGATCGACGCGCCTGCCATCGTCGTGATTTCTGATTTCGTAGGCGGAGCCGATGATTGTCGTGGGCCCCTCAATCTTATAGCCCTTGACACCCCTGTCACCCGGCTCGCCGGTGCTGGCCTCGAAGGTCTTGCTCTGACTGCTGCCATCGGGTTTGAAGGTAACGGATTTGCCTTCGATCTTTTCGATCCGGCCGGCTTCACCGGCAATGAGATTCCTATAGCTGCTAGTGACGCTGAGCCTGTCACCGACCCTGAAACGGATATCCTTGTTGTTAAACGCCTTGAAGCTGACAGGGTCGCCACTCAGGCGACCGGATGCAAGGCCCTGCTTTTCGATCTCTTCGGCAAGCAAATCTACATGATCACGTTTGTTGGCGTAGAGAGCGCGGACTTTCTCGGGGTCCGCACTAATGTCTCTTTCATAAGTCTGCGCTATCGCTTTCAACGTTGATACGAGATTTGTGTTCTCAACAAGGGAGCCGGTTGCGGCTAGCGTTTCCACAAGCTTCTTGTGGTCGCCTGCCTGCAAGGCCTCGACGATTCTTTTCTGGTTATTGACTGCCGCATCGGCAGCGTCGGGCGGCGTTTGGGGCGCCAGGTCTATCGGGGCGGAAGTTTTCTCCTCGCCACGTGCCGCGACAACTTCCTGGCGTTTTGCAATCCGATCGATGGCGGCTGTGTAGTCCGGCAAGGCTGGGAATTTGTCCTGGTAGAGCTCGCTGCCCGGCTTTCCCAGTTGCCTGGCCAAGATGTCCCTGTCGGCGGTGTCCTTGAGCGAAGTGAAAAGCTGCGTCCGCTCGTCGGCCTTGCTCAGCAAAGCGCTATTGGCGTTGATGCCATGGGCAGCGTCGTTCAAGAGATAGATTTGGTCAACACGTTTGCCGTCATCATGTCGCGTAAGTTCATAGGCGGAGCCGATGACCGTCATCGGGCCTTCGATTTTGTAGCCCTTGACGCCCCTGTCACCCGGCTCGCCGGTGCTGGCCTCGAAGGTCTTGCTCTGACTGCTGCCATCGGGTTTGAAGGTAACGGATTTGCCTTCGATCTTTTCGATCCGGCCGGCTTCACCGGCAATGAGATTCCTGTAGCTGCTGGTGACGCTGAGCCTGTCGCCGACCCTGAAACGGATATCCTTGTTGTTGAACGCCTTGAAGCTGACAGGGTCGCCACTCAGGCGACCGGATGCAAGGCCCTGTTTTTCGATCTCCTTGGCCAGCGCATCTACATCAACGCGCCGATTGGCATAGAGCATGCGGACCTTTTCGGGATCTGCCTTGATATCCCTTTCGTAAGCATCCGCCATTGCTTTCAGCGCCGACCCGGCGTCCGCCTTCTCGACAAGGGAGCCGGTTGCGGCGAGCGTTTCCACGAGCTTCTTGTGATCGCCAGCCTGCAGGGCTTCCACAATGGAAGTCTGCGAAAAATGACGCTCGCTGCCTGCAGAGTCAGCGCCTTGCATTTTCTGGTCATTCGAAGCCATATTTTTTTCTCCTGAGTCTTTGGTCGATCGTTTCTCTGAGACGTTTGAGGGGGCGTTCGTTGACGACAATTCCCAATTTGATCCCGGATCATCTTCCCGGTGCGGTATTGGACCCACTCGGCCATCAGTACCGATGATATGATCGACGTCCGCATACGTCGGTTGAACTGTGTTGGTGACCGAGGTTGCCAGTTTCAATCGTTCGAACAGGGAAGTGATATCTTCAACTTCCTCGGCAGAACTAACTGAGTGACGGGCCATTTTTTTGCGAGAATCGATTTCTTCCTTTGCCGCCGCTCGTTTCCGTTTCTCGATCGCTATCCCCAGGTTTGTTACCGTTGCGATCGTGACTTGGTGGCTTTCGTGGGCTGAGGTGTTAGCCGTCGATTCCGACCCGCAGAATTCCGGTTGCATTTGCTCTTCAGTCGTGATGACAGAAGACTGGAAAACTTCGAAGTCAATGGCGCTCGGGTAAAGGTCCGCGCTTTCCGGCATTTCCACATCCGATGTGGATGGTTCGTGCAGCTGGTTCTCCCCGAAGGAGCTTTCTTGTCTGCCTTGGAAGGAAAGCGGCGTCGTTGGAGAGATTTCCATCTGGTCGAGCGGCCTTAGCAAGTGCGCGTTCGAAACCGACGAGCGCTCTTGGAAGGCAGCAGGTTCGAGCGCTGGGAATTGAATGGAATTATTTGGCGCGCTTTGCTGAGTGAGCTTTGCACTGAGAGCCTCAACATTGTTTGCCACGAGGGGAGAAGCAATGACGTCGAGACGACTGCGATGCCTCGTCAGGCCGACATAGGTCAGCTTATCTGAAAGAGCACCATCACAGAGGAGAATGGCGTGATCAACTGTGGCCCCCTGACTCTTATAAATTGTAGCAGCATAGCCGTAGGTAAAACCCTTAAACTCGCTATCGGTCCAAGTGACGGTTCGTCCAGATCCGTCTAACCTTGCAGTAATGCGAACCCCAGCAGATGTGCCATTCTCAGCTCGGGAAGCTTCTGTGCTATTAAGTCCGACTACAGTTGCAAAAGTACCATTGCGGATGTCCGCTTGCAGACGGTTTTCGCTGAATATAATCCTGTCTCCCAAGACGAGATTAATCCTTTGCTGAACGCGTCTCGACGAACCCTCATCTATTCCAGATTCCGAACTTCCACTATCTATTACGCTTGACCACACACTCATTTGCTGGTCTTGCAATCCGGATTTGTCAACAAACCTCTGATGAAGAGCGATATTGGCGCGATTAACGCTCCTGTTGGAGTGTGCCATCACAAGACGATCATACACCGGATATCGGTCGCAAACTCTATTCATCTCCTCCAGCATGCGGTCAGTGATCTGGTCTGACGCCCTGACGTTTGAGCCGCTAGGAGGAGCATATACGAAATGGACGAGGCCCATTTGTTCGAGCGCTGTGAGATAGTGCCCGACGGCGCTCTTGGCATCGCGTCGTATGTCACGTCCGAGCTTTTCTGTTTCTATTCGCGACCGCGCGTCGAGCTGTCGAAGCGGCTGGACGAGTTCATAGCAGCCGGCTTGCTCCATAATAATCGGAAGCAGATCACCAGGTCCAACAGGGGGCAGTTGCCGATCGTCTCCCACACATATCAGTTTCGGCCTTTCGGTTGGGTGATAGGAAGTGGCATTTGCAACTGTCTCGATTAGTTGCGCGATCTCCTGCGTCTTGGCCATCGACATTTCGTCGATCACGACGATGGTATTTTTTCCGATGGTGCGGTCTTTCGCCTTGAAAGTCGTCGCGACGTCGCGAAGACCTTTCTCACGAAGCTCCTGGGCCGCCCGGTTGGTGGGTACGAAGGCAATCAACTTTATTTTCTCGGTCGGGAGCGCTTCCTCGTTGAACCTGTCCACCGCTTCGTTCAGGGCTCCAAGTACACTTGTTTTTGCGGAACCCGCTACGCCCACCATAGTGGAAGCTCGATTTCGCCTAGACAGATAATGTAATGCTCCTCTGAGCTCCGGTGTGAAAATGCCTCTATCGGCGACCATATCAACAATGGTTCCCGGAACGCCGAAGCTTTCTTCTGCGGAAAGATTGGTGACATGACGTACAGTATTCTGTTCCGCAGCTCTCAGCTCTGTAGAGGTGTAGAGAGGTTGGCCATCTGGAGAATCAAGCCGGGTCAGTTTGTCGCTTGCGACGACCTGTTGGAATAGCAGGTCGATTTCTTGTACCGGCCGTTTGTAGTGCGTGAGTGCCCGAGCCGCCGAAATCTTAAGTTGGTCTTGTCCGAAGCACGCATTGCGATTTGCGGCGTGGTTTACGACCCATTCCACAATATTGCTCTCGTCCAGCAGGTTACTGAACTGGCGAAGATCTGTCTGGAAGCGCGTAGGGACAGACGTGTCAACAGCAGCCATTCCGGGATCGGACATTACAATGTCGTCGGTTGGCATGCTTGCCACTCCTATTCCCCTCGCTTTCCAATCGTGTGTGATCAGCCAGCCAGGATGGAAAGTTCGGTAACGGTGCTGATTTCAAAACTCAATGAGCATCCGGTGCGGTCTCAAAGCCATTGAGGGGACATGGTGTTCATCAAAACCTAGAAGTCAGTTAGATGGCCCGCGTGGCTCCAAGTATATCTGAGGAAGAATTGAATTCCTTAAGCTCAGATGAGCAATCTTTCTATGGTGGATCGATTGCGAGGACTATAACTTGATATCAGGAACGCTTCTACACATGAAAAATTCAAAATCGCTACAAATGAAACTTTGGAAATGTTTACCTTTAAGGGTTACGGTTTGCAGTTTGTAATCATTAACGTTGGGTCGCTGGTTCGATCGAGCCTGTTCGTTGAAACGCGACTTTCATGCCTTTAGGCGAAGCGCGACAACAGTCCGCCGACGTCTGCGTGCTGAACCGTATGCTTCGAGATCTTCTCACCGCCACCTACCGACAATGATGTGACCAACCATGTCGCTCGGCTTAACTCAAGGAACACGAATATTGCACCTCTGTGCGGATTTCGGTCTTATTGTCGTAATGACTCTGGGAAGCTTCATGATCGTCTCCTGGAGCTTGATTGCACCCCGTGCGACCACACTCTCGCAGAGCGCTGGGCGCAGTTCACGCCTGCGGAAGTCCAGAGTGGCGTCAAGCTGGCGAGCGAAACCGGTCAGGTGCTGAAGACCATCGAAGGCTATATCGTCACGGTAAATCATGACGCGGACTCGAGCGCGACGTCGGCACGCGAACAGTCGGTCCGCCTTGCCGAGGTCAATACGGCAGTCAACCTGATAGACCAAATCATCAGCAGAATGCAGCGATGGCAAAGCGAGCAACGCGGCGAGCGCCTCGCGCGCGGGGTGAGGCCGCACGGCTTTGCGATCTCGTCGGCCGGTCGGACCTCTCGCCCGGTTTGCCTCCCCAGCACCGCGGATGGCGTCGGGTGTGACCAAGGCCATTGCCGACAAAGCTGCCGTCAAGCAGGTGGCTAGGCAAGAGTTCCGAGTTGCCCTCCCCGATCCGAACGGTGAACCTTTCGCACTCGGGGTGATTCCAAGAGGCTCGCCCACCGAACGAGAGGGGAGCGTCAGGACAGCCCTCGGTGATCGCGCCTCAGGCTTCATTCTTGCCCAGGGTTCGAAGAGATTTTTGCCGAACTCTCGGCACCCTCCTTAAGCGCCACACCGCTCAACTGCAAGCGCAGCGCCTCCCGGACGATCCAGGCGATCTTATCCGCGGCAATCTCGTAGCCGAGCCCGTCGGCGTGAATATTCGAAATGCAGTTACGCTCGCTGTCGCGCCGTCCTGCCTGGGGGCGGAAGGTGATGTAGGCACCCAGACTGTCAGGCACGCTTAACCCCGGTCTCTCGCCGATCAGGACGATTGCAACCTCCGCACCGAACGCCGCCGCCGCCTCGTCGCCGAATGCTACCCGCGCCTGTTCGCCCAAAATCACCGGGGCGACACTGAAGCCGCCAAGACGCTTCATGCATGCCTTGAAAAGCGGAACGGCATGACGCTCGACCGCCGAGGCGGAAAGCCCGTCCGCGATGACGAACGCGATGTCATGGCTATCCCCTGGCATTGGAAGATCGGCTGCAAGCGGCTGGCGACCCAGATCCGGGCGCGACAAGTAGATGGTACGATCCGTGGCGCAGGACCTGATCCGGATCGTTGATACCGGTGCAAGCTGCTTGGCGAGGGCGACAAAATCCACTTGACCGTGCACGGCGTCCCTGGCCTTCGCATGGGCCAGCTGGAAATCCAGAATTGCCGAGGTCGGCAACGCGTCGCCCGCTCTACCGAGTCCAATCCGGGCGCGTGTCGAATGGCGGAAGCGCTCAAACGGGTCTCGACCCCAACTCATGCGGACACCCCGTAGCTCAAGAGATTGCGAGAGAATTGGCCCGAGGCGCTGGCGGGCGCCAGCCGGCCCGAGTGATCAAGCATGCCCATGCGATTGAGCCAAGCCTCAAATTCGGGCGCCGGCGGACGATTGAACTGATGCCTGAGGCCGACAATATCGTGATAAGACAGGCTCTGGTAGTTAAGCATGACGTCATCAGCGCCGGGCACGGCAATCATGAAACTGACGCCCGCGACAGTCAATAGCACCATCAGATTGTCCATGTCGTCCTGGTCTGCCTCGGCATGGTTGGTATAGCAGACATCGACCCCCATCGGCACACCGAGCAGTTTTCCGCAGAAATGATCCTCTAGCCCGGCGCGAATGATCTGTTTGGCGTCGAACAGATATTCCGGTCCGATGAAACCGACCACGGTGTTGACGAGCAGCGGGCGGAGTTCACGTGCGACTGCGTAAGCCCGCACCTCGACCGTCTGTTCATCCACGCCGTGATGTGCATCTGCCGAAAGAGCGCTGCCCTGACCGGTCTCCAGATACATCACGTTGTTTCCGACGCTGCCGCGCTTCATCGACAGCGCGGCGTCATTGCCTTCCCTGAGAACGGCGAGATCGACGCCGAAACCATTGTTGGCAGCCTCAGTGCCGGCAATCGACTGGAACACAAGATCGAGCGGCGCCCCGGCCTCGATCGCCTTGATGGAAGTGGTGACATGAGTCAGCACGCAGGATTGGGTGGGAATCTCGAACCGCTCGCGCAGCCGGTCGAAAAGGACCATCAACCTGGTGCAGGCATCGAGGTTGTCGGTGGCGGGATTTATGCCGATCACCGCATCGCCGATTCCGTAGAGAAGGCCGTCGAGTGTCGAACCGGCGACGCCTTCTGGATCGTCGGTCGGGTGGTTGGGCTGGAGCCGGCTCGACAGCCTGCCCGGCAGGCCGATGGTGGAGCGGAAGGCAGTGACCACGTTACATTTACCGGCAACGGTGATCAGATCGTGATTGCGCATGATCTTGGAGACCGCCGCGACCATTTCCGGCGTGAGGCCCGTCGCAAGTGCTGCCAGCCTTTCGGTTGTCGCGTCGTAGGAGAGAAGCCAATTGCGAAACTCGCCGACCGTCATATGTGAAACTGGCGCGAAGGCAATTGGGTCGTGGCGATCGATGATCAACCGGCTGACCTCGTCGACTTCGTAGGGGATCAACAGATCCTCCAGGAATGTCTTGAGCGGCATGTCGGCAAGCAGGCAGCGGGCAGCGACCCGCCGCTCGTTGCTTGACGCTGCAACCCCCGCAAGCACATCGCCTGACTTGAGTGGCGAGGCACAGGCCATGACCGATTTCAGGTCGGCGAAGACATGGCGCTCGCGTCCAAGTATGATCGAATACATTTTATCTCCGCTCGTGGGTATCAGGCAGCCCATTTCTTGCGCAAGGGCGAAGCTACCTTCAAGATTGTAAGTCCAGCCCGAACTGGGCAGTGCGGGCGCCATGCCTCCTGAAAGCTATGCACGATCCATGCCACTCCTGGCTTGGGCGCGCGCGGTCCATTCATCGAAGGGCTTGTGCTCCTAAGGTGCCTCCGGACGATGCAAGCCGTGACCGAAGCATTTCGGATCCGCCATGGATCATGAGGCGTTCGGAACTCGATTGCCCGAGGCGGCTTCAACTGACCGTTTGCCCGGCCTTCACTGTCGAGGCTGCCTTTCCAATGAGCCTGGAGAGATAGCTGCCAACCGCAGCTTGGTCATCCGCGGCCACCAGGAGGTCATTTCTCACCTCTATCATGACATTTGGAATACCGTTCGCGATGCCGTGCTCGACGAGCGTGTGCGTGACCCCATCGGCTGGACCGTATGGCTGGTTGCGCATGACGACATACTTGCGATCGGCCCCTTCGAATTCCGCGAGAATTGCATCTGCGAGCGTCGTGTCGCTGTCGTGCAATATCCCGATCTCGACCTCGCGCTTCTTGCCGAAATAGACGGGGGTGAAACTATGGACTGTGACGAGCATCGTCCCGCGCCCCTGGGCCTTGCGAGAGGCGAGAATTTCGGACAGTCCATCACGAAAGGGTAGATAAATCTCGTTGATCCGCGTCAGGCGATCTGCTTCCGGCATGCTCTGATTTCCCGGAACGTCATAGATCTCGCTTTTGCCAACAATTGCAGACACTGCCTCCGGCGGGCGATTGCAGTCGTAAACGAGCCGCGAAAAGCGCTGGTAATAGAGGACCGCATCGAGAGATGACGAAAGATATCGTGCGAGTTCCAGGGCGCCCGGATCCCAGGCGATATGACTTGAACGCGCAGACGCATCAAGGCCGAGGTCGCCGAGTGAAGGCGGGATCAGGTGTGAAGCATGCTCGCATACGATTACAAACTTGCCGAGCGCGGCCTTGTTTTCGATCGCGATTGCAGACTCGCCAGGGGCGAGCAACGACAATTTACCCATAACAGTCTCCGTTGATATCCACACAATAACAACGAAAACAATAAAAGCAACATGATATCAACATTGCATAAAGTAGCCCTCTGTCGCGGTGGAGGTTTCGCCACGTCACGGCCCCTCGTTCGCTACGCCGATTTCTAACTGTTGCCGAAAACATGGGCAAAATGCCTGCAAAATATGCCTTTTTGTAAGGCAGATCCTCAGAGCATTTTATCCAATTCCCATCCTGTGCCGACGCTTGTGCTGTCAGCCGCGATCACTCTCATGGCGATTTTCTTAGCTACGGAAATTGAAAAACCCTCATCGGGTGTGTTGACAAACGCAAAATATCCACATAAATCCACATTCCAAGGAGATCGCAATCGTGGATTTTTCAGTTCTTTCGCTCAGCTCAGCAATTGTTTCCGGCAAGCTCACATCCGAAGCGCTCGTTCAGGAATGCCTGGCGCGCATTGCGCGGCTGAACCCCATCGTCAATGCCTTCAGCCAGGTGTTTGAAGAACAGGCCCTCAAAGAAGCGAGGGCCTGCGATCGCGAGGCAGCCGAAGGTCGGTTCCGTGGTCCTCTTCATGGTATCCCGATGGGCGTGAAGGACCTCTTCTTCGTGGAAGGGCAGCTATGCCAGCGCGGATCTCGTGCCTATAAGGATTTCGCTCCCAAGATGACGGCGCCGATCGTCCAGAGGATGATTGACGCCGGATCTATCATCATCGGCAAGACGACAACTACCGAAATGGGGTGGTCCGGTTCCGGCTTTTCCGAATTCTATGGCCCGACGCGCAATCCATGGGACCCCAAGCTCACAAGTGGTGGTTCGAGCTCGGGTTCGGGTGCTGCGCTCGCGGCCCGAATGGTTCCCTTCACATTGGGGTCCGATGGTGGCGGTTCCGTGCGCATCCCGGCAGCTTTCTGCGGTGTGTTTGCCATGAAGGGCTCGCTGGGGCGCGTTCCGGCTTGGCCCTGGAGCGCGACGGAGATGCTGTCCCACGCCGGTCCGATGAGCGTCACGGCAAAGGATAGCGCTTTCTTGTTCAATATTGCCAAGGGGCCCGATCCGCGAGACCATCAGGCGCTGCCGGACGACGGAGCAGATTACACTGAAACGCGATCGACAAAGTCCCTCCGGATTGGTTTTGCACCAAGCCTCTTCGGGTTCAAAGTCGCGCCGGAAATCGACCGGGTCGTGCGCGAAGCGGTCGATGCGCTCACCAAGGCGCTCACTATCGATGTTCGTTCGGTTTCCCCGGACTGGGAAGATCCGATCCGTATCTTCGAGACACTCTGGGTTGCCGGCCGGGGCGTCGCCTATGGGTCCCAGTCGGATCTTTCCGATTTTGGCAGCGGTTTCCGTGCGCTCGTCGAAGCGTCGGCACGCTACGATCTTAAGGATTATCTCTCGGCTGCGAAAGCGCGCGCGGAATTTGCTGGTCGCGTGCACGCACTCTTTGAGGACGTCGACCTGCTCCTCTTGCCAACCATCCCGGTCGAGCCGTTTGCGGCGGATCGGGAGGCGCCCGAAGGGTTCCAATCGCCCTCGGAAGTCCTCGCGTGGACGGGCTGGACGCCCTTTACATATCCCTTCAATCTTTCCGGCAACCCGGCAGCCTCGTTGCCTTGCGGCCTGACCGTCAACGGGTTGCCCGTTGGCCTGCAGGTCGTCGGCCGTCGCCACGCCGATGCGCTTGTCATGGCATTCTGCCAGCAGGCCGAGGACCATCTTTTCAAAAACAACAATCCTCCACTTGTCGTTGCTGGCGACAAGATGGGGTGGGGAACGCCCAGCAAATCAACTGTGGAGATGTCGTCATGGAGTTCAATAGAAGATCGCTCTTAAAGAGTTCGGCGCTTGCGGGCATCGCACTTGGCATGCCTATCCTCAATACTAAGTTCCTGGTCAACCCGGCCAATGCCGCGGAAAACAAGGTCCTTAAATTTCTCTCGGCCGAAACTCTGACCGGCAACTGGGATCCGTCTTCTCACACGACGCTGGCGCAGATCAACCTTGAGAGCTTTGTGTTCGGTTATCTAACCCGCGCACCGATGACGCCGGAAAAGCCTGACGAGCTCGTCATGGAACTGGCGACCGAGATGAAGCTGATCGACGAGCACACGCTCGAATTCAAGCTGCGCGAAGGCGTCACCTTCCACGACGGCAAGCCGTTCAGGGCCGAAGACGTCAAGGCGACATTCGAGTATGCAAGTCGCCCCGACCGACCGGCCGCCTGGTATCCCGGTCCCTGTGAAGTCGAAGTCGTCAGCGATTACGTCGCGCGCGTCAAGACCGACAAGGCCGGCTACCCCGCAAGCCTTTTCTGGTTCCTGTCCTCCTTCCTGCCGATCATGTCGGCAAAGGACGTCGCCGACCCGAAGACGCTCTCTGCCCGGCCGAACGGCACCGGTGGTTTCAAGTTCGTCAAGCAGGACGGCAACACGACCGTTCTCGAGGCCTTCGACAATTTCTACCTCGGCAAGCCGACGATTCCCGGACTGCATTTCAGCTTCGTCGGCGATGCGACGACCCGGACACTGGCGCTTCTGAATGGCGAGGCCGACCTTATCGAACGCCTTGAAGCCGAACAGGTCGAAACGATCGAAAAGACCGGCGGCTTCCAGCTTCACAAGGCGATCTCGGTCGAGAACAAGTATCTTTGGTTCCGTTGCTCGAAGCCGCCCTTCAACGACTGGAGACTGCGTCGCGCCGTGTGCCACGCGATCGACCGGTCGGTGATCGACGATATTCTCGGCGTTTCCGGTCACGCGTCGAACTGCTACGTGTCTCCGGTCAAGTTCGGCTATGTCGATATCCCGAACTATCCGAAGTTCGATCCGGACCAGTGCCAGAAGCTTTTGGCGGAAGCCGGCTTCCCGAAGGGCGAAGGTCTGCCCGAACTCGAATACATCACGTCGGTCGGCTTCTACCCGAAGACCAAGGAATATGCCGAGGCCATCACGGCGATGCTTCAGGAACAGGGCTTCCCCGTCAAGCTCAACGTCATGGAAGTCGCGGCCTGGGGTGACGCGCTCTACGATCGTCCCGGCGGCGGGCCCGGTCATATGATCGACTGCGGCTGGTCGACGGGTTCGCCGGAACCCGATCTGGTGCTGAGGACCCATTTCCACTCGACGACGCACCGCATCTGCGGCATCCAGGATCCGGAAATCGATGCTGCCCTCGACAAAGAGCGCAACGCCTCAAAGCCCGAGGAACGCAAGAAGGTCATTCAGACCGAGCTGATGCCGTTGCTGGCGGAGAAGACGCCATCATTTTCTCTCTTCACGTCCGTTTTCATCCACGGCATGCGTGATGGCCTGAGTGGTCTCTACATCTACCCGAATGGTATGATGGACGCCAACAAGGCGACATTGGCCTGATCCAGCGCTGCGGCCACTGCCTGGCAGTGGCCGCCTTGGCCCCGACAGACTAGGGTAAGTACATGTTCCTTCTATCATTCCTGATGAGACGGCTTCTGCAGGGGGGCCTGATCATCCTTCTCGTCATATTCATCATCTTCACGCTGTTGCGTGTGGTGCCGGGTGACCCCGCGCGCCTTATCGTCGGCGGCATGGCCCCTGATGCGGTCGTGGCGATGAAGGCAAAGGAACTTGGTCTCGATCGGGCCATCCCGCTGCAATTCGTCTCCTATCTTGGCCATTTGGCGACCGGCGATCTTGGCACGTCGTTCGTCAGGCCGAAGAGCGGGGCGAGCCTGGCCGGCTCGGCCTATAACGACCCGACACGCGAAGAGCGGGCGAAGGTCCTAGATCTCATTCTCGATACACTCCCGATGACCCTGCAGCTCGCAGCCGTCGCACTGGTCATCGCGTTGCTCGTTGCTGTTCCGCTCGGCCTTGCCGGCGGGCTCTATCAGGGTCGCTGGCCCGACAAACTCGCGCTCGCATTGGGGTCGATCTTCGTCTCGACCCCGAACTTCTGGCTGGGCATCGTGCTGACGCTCTTTCTGTCGGTGAAGCTCAGGCTTCTGCCCGCGATCGGCTACAACGGCTTCGAATACACCATTCTGCCCGCGATCGTGCTCGCGGTGGAGATTGCGCCGTTCATCCTGCGTACGTTGACCGTTTCTGTCGCTCAGGTGTTGCGCGAAGACTTCATTCAGCTTGCTGCTGTTAGAGGCCTGAGCCGCGGGCGCACGATCTTCTCGCATGTGCTGGGCAATTCCGCGGTCCCGTTGATCAACTTGCTGGGTGTGCAACTCGGCATGCTTCTGGGCGGCGTCCTCGTGGTCGAGTTCATCTTCGACTATCCGGGCCTTGGGCTCCTGACGATCAATGCCGTTCAACAGCGCGACTTTCCGCTCATCCAGGGCGTCGCGATCTTCATTTCCGTGATGTTCGTGGTGATCAACATCCTGGTCGATCTTATCGCGATGACCATCGATCCGAGACTGGAATACTGAGATGACCGATATCGTAGAATTGAGCGCCACCGAGCGCACCGTCGTCAAGCGCGGCACCACACCGACCAGACGCATGTTGCAAATTGCCGTGGGGCGCCTCGACTTTCGCATTGGCCTCATCGGCTTCGGATTGCTGCTTGGACTTGCGATTCTCCTGCCATTTGTCAGTTCGGTTGATCCGCTCAAGATGGCCTACAGCCACAAGTTTATTCCGCCATTCCCTTCCGAGGGCTGGCAATGGCCTTATGTGCTCGGTACCGATCAACTCGGCCGTGACGTTCTGATGCGCTGTCTCGTCGGACTGTGTTATTCGCTGTTCATCGGCGTGACGACCGTGGTTCTGATGTTCATCGTCGGCTGCAGTCTCGGTCTTCTTGCCGGTTTTCGTGGTGGTTGGCTCGATACGGTCATCATGCGGCTGACCGATGCTCAGCTGTCAATTCCGATGATCATTCTTGCCATCACCATTCTCGGCGTGTCACGCCCGACCGTGCCTGCGATCATCCTCGTGCTTGGCCTCTCCGGCTGGCCGCTCTATGCCCGCGTCGCGAGATCCGTGGCGCTCGGCGAACGCAATCGCGGCTATGTTCTCGGTGAGAGGGTTCTCGGTGCCTCGGACCTTCGCATCATGCTGTTGTTTGTGGCGCCTGTCGTTCTGCCTCCGATCGCCTTCGTCGCTGTGCTCGATATCGCCCGCATGATGATCTTCGAGTCGATCCTCGGCTTTCTCGGTCTCGGGGTTCAGCCGCCGACACCGACATTCGGCAACGTGATCGCGGATTCACGAAAGTATCTGCTGAACGCATGGTGGATCGCGACGATGCCCGGTCTGTTCCTGCTGATATCGCTGACCTGCCTCAATCTGATGGGTTCGGCGTTGGAGCGCGCGCGCAATGCGGTTCTGAGAGGGGATGCGTAAATGAGTGATCCAATCCTAGCTGTCTCCAATCTCTCGGTCGATCTCCTGCGGGATGGCGGCAAACGGCGCATCGTCGACAATGTGGACTTTGCGCTCCAGCCAGGCGAAGTTCTCGGCCTCGTCGGCGAAGCCGGATCGGGCAAGTCGGTGCTGGCGCGTGCCATGGTGAACGCCATTCAAGCACCGCTGGAAATCTCTTCCGGTCAGGTGATTTTTGAAGGAAAGGACGTCCTCTCCCTCGATGCGCGGGGTCTTCGGTCGATCAGAGGAAACCGCATTGGCTTCATCGGTGCAAACCCCATGGGTTCGCTTGATCCGAGGCTGCCGATCGGCCATCAGATCGTCGAGAAGCTTCGATCTGTCCGGCCTGATATCGGTAAGGCGGAAGCGAAGGAAAAAGTTCTCGATCTCCTTGGCCGGGTGCATATTCCCTCACCGCGCTCTCGCTTCCACGAGGCGCCCTTCCAATTCTCCGGCGGTATGATGCAGCGCGTGATGATTGTCGATGCGCTCGTTTCCGAGCCATCGCTTGTTATCGCCGACAATATTACGCAGCCGCTCGATGTAACGGTCGCAGCCCAGATTATCCGGCTTATCGACAGCCTCAGGCAAAGCCTCGACACGGCGTTCCTGTTTATCTCTTCGTCGTTACCGGTGGTGTCACAGATTGCCGAGCGAACGCTCGTCATGCAAGGCGGCCGCATCGTCGAACGGGGCAAGACTGCCGATATTGCTGCCAACCCGCAGCAAGCCTATACGCGCGCCCTCCTCTCGCGCATTCCATCGATCTGGAAGAACGTGTCGGCGCCGGAAGCAAAAGACGGTGAGGCTGTCCTGACCGTCGAAAATGCAACCCGAACCTATAGCGTGCGCCGGCGCGATGCGTTCAATGCCTTCAACGAAGTCAAGGCGGTTCGGGACGTGTCCTTTACCGTCAAGGCGGGTGAAAATTTTGGCATCGTCGGGGAAAGCGGTTGCGGCAAATCCACGCTTACGCGCCTGCTTGCCTGGCTCGAACAGCCAAATGCCGGTCGCATTGCGTTCCTCGGGAAGAACCTCTCGAGTCTCTCTGCTCGTTCGTTGACGGAGATGCGCAAATCGTTCCAGCTTCTGCTGCAGGACCCCTATGGATCGCTGCCGGCGGGCATGTCGATCATACGCATGATCGAGGAGCCGCTTCTGATCCACGGCGTCGGCCGGCGTGATGCCGAGCAGCGCGCGCAGGAGGCCATGCGCGAAGTCGGCCTTCATGCGGACCTCGCCGAACGATTGCCTGTGGGGCTTAGCGCCGGGCAGCGCCAGCGCATCAACATTGCTCGAGCCCTGGTGCTGAAGCCGCGCCTCTTGATCCTTGACGAGACCTTGTCGGCGCTCGACCAGGTCGAGCAGGCCGAGCTCCTCGATCTCTTCAAACGGCTCCAGGCGGCACACGGGTTTTCCTACATTTTCATATCTCACGACCTGGCGCTGGTCCGTCGTATCTGTCACCGCGTGGCGGTCATGTATCTAGGGCGCATCGTCGAACTGGCTGACAACACGACGCTTTTTGAACATCCGCACCACCCGTATACGCGGGCGCTGCTGAGCGCCATGCCGACGCTGGAGGAAAACCGTTTCCCGGGCGCGCAATATCTGCTCGATGGCGAGCCCCCGAGCCCCATTCATCTTCCGGTCGGCTGCTCGTTCCGTTCGCGCTGCCCGCGCGCGCAGAGCGACTGCGAAAAGACCGATCCGATGCTTGTGGGTTCTGATGGCGGGAATTACGCAGCCTGCCTGCATCGGCATGAGGACGAGGCGGTCCATGTCCAGTGAGATCCGCAAGGAGATCATCCTGGAGCGTCTCGGCCGTGATCAGCGCGTCAGCGTTGTCGAGCTTTCAGCAGAGTTCGGCGTTTCGGGCGAAACCATTCGCCGCGATCTGAAGAACCTCGAAGCAGAAGGTGCTGTGCGCCGCGTGCATGGCGGCGCAATTCCAGCCGGCCGCACAGCCGACACGCCGATTACCGAGCGCATCAAGCTCAACTCGACTGAGAAGGATGCGGTTGCCGGCGTGGCGCGCAACCTGATCAATGACGACTGTGTGATCTTCCTCGATACCGGCACGACGACGCTTGCGCTCGCGCGCCGGCTGATCGGCTTCAAGAAGCTTCGGCTCTACACGAATTCCCTGATGATTGCACAAGCCGCCTGCCAGCATTTCGGCGTCAGCGTGCACGTGACGCCTGGAAATCTGCGACCGGTCGAGCAGGACCTGGTCGGCTATGACACGCTATCCTACATCCAGCAGTTCCACTTCGACATGGTCTTCATGGGTGCCGCGGCAGTCAATGTCGAATATGGCTTCATGGACTATGAAGAAGACGAGGCGCGAATCCGTCAGATCCTCATAAAGCGGTCCTCGCGAAGCGTCATGCTGGCCGATCATTCGAAGTTTGGAAGGGTCGGCAATGTGATCACCGCTCCCTTCGGGCAAATCGGTGCGCTTGTGACCGACCGGCGTCCGCCGGAAGACATCCTCGGCGCCGTTCGGGCAGAAGAACTGGAGATCATCCATGCTTGACGCGGCGACGACACGGCGGACGGATTTCGATGCGATCTTCGACCGAATTTCTGCCATCGGTGCTCATCCCGGAGCGGGAGTGACGCGCCTCGCGGCGAGCGCCGAGGACGGCATGGCGCGAGGTGTTTTTGCCGTGTGGATGGAACAGGCAGCCGTCCAGATCGCGAATGATGCGATCGGCAATCAGTTTGCCTGCTTCGATTGGGCCGGTCAGGATGCGCCCTGGATTTTTGCGGGCTCGCATCTGGACACCCAACCCCGAGGCGGTCGTTTCGACGGCACCTTGGGTGTCCTGACTGCCGGACAGGCCGCGCTCGCTATTCACGCCGAGGTGCAACGCGGACTGTGCAAACCGCGCTACAACCTCGCGGTGGTCAACTGGACGAATGAGGAAGGCGCCCGCTACCAGCCGAGCCTGACCGGCAGCACGGTCTTCTCCGGCGCATTGGCGCTTGGCGATGCATTGGAACTACGCGACGGAGACGGCGTATCCCTCAAGCGCGCGCTCGAGGCCATAGGCGTCAGCGGCAGTTCGGGAATTGTTCCCCCTCCCCCGAAAGCCTATGTCGAGCTGCATGTCGAGCAGGGACGGAAACTTCTCGAAGCGGGCCGAAAGATCGGCGTCGTCGAAGGAACCTGGGCGGCGCGCAAGAAGACCGTCCGCTGGATCGGCC
The DNA here is from genome assembly GCF_002005205.3 of Rhizobium rhizogenes. The sequence goes on from NZ_CP019703.3 coordinate 199,322, forward strand.
GGGCAGCGCATACGGGTCCGACGCCGATGGCCGATCGCCGAGATGCGCTTCTCGCCGCAGCAAGAGGAATTGCCGCCTTCGAAGCAGTCGTCGCGGCCAGCCATCCCCTCCTCCACCGCTCCGCTGCGCGCCTCGTGGTCGAGCCCAACTCGCCGAACGTTGTCGTCGACCGGGCGACTGTGTGGTTCGAGCTCAGGGGGCCTGACGTGGCCGAACTCGACATGGCAGGTGAGCTCGCCCTTGCCGCGCTCGAAAAGGCGGCAGCCGAAACCGGCACGCAGCTGGAAATCGTCGCCGATACTTTGCGCGATCCCGCCAGCATGGACAGGCGGTTAATGGCACTCGTCGATCGCACGGCACGTTCTTGCGGTTTCGAGCCATTGACCATGCGTTCGGTTGCAGGCCACGATGCTGTCGCCTTGCAAAACAGTGGTATCCCGTCGGCGCTGATCTTCATTCCGAGCGTCGATGGCATCGCCCATCATCCCGACGAACTGACCGAGCCACAGGACGTGCAGGCGGGGCTGGCGGTGCTGACCGCCACGCTTCGCAACATCATTGAGGGAGAGTTCCATGCAGGATGATGCTGCAGTTCAGGCTGCGCTCGACGCGGTCGGCCTTTCCGGCGCCACCCTCTCAGCTCCGATTGGCGGAGTGGTGTCGCCCATTCACCGCGGCGTCGAAAATCTCTGCTTTTTCGCAAGCAAGGCGGATCAGCCGCGGGTTTTCGTCAAACGTCTCCACGATGACATGTCTCGGTTTGTTGCCCTGAACCATGTGGCGGAGGCCAGCCGCAAGGCAGGCGAACTGGGCATTGCCCCGCGGCTCATCCATGCCGCTCCCGAGGGCGGCGTCCTGGTATTCGAAGCGCTTGGCGAGGAATGGGCGTGGGGGCATGCCGATGTCCTTCGCCGCCCGCGGGTTCTCGAAAATCTTCTGACGGCAAAACGCAGCTTCCATCAGGCTGAGAGGCTTGGCGAAACGCGCAGCGTTTTCGAGCTCGTTGCCGCCTACCGGCAGCTTGCCGAAGGAGCGGATGTGATCTTGCCAGCACCGGTATTCACCGTCTCTGCTGCCGTCGAGCGCATTGCCGGCGCCATCGGCGCCGCAGGTGTCGATACGGTCCCGTGCCACGCGGACGGCATCTCGTCGAACGTCATGGTCGGACCGGACGACGGAGTTCGGCTGGTCGATTTCGAGTGGGCGCGCCAGGCGGACCCCGCGTACGATATCGGAACCGTGCTGGCCGAACTCCTCCCATTCGATGGCGAGGCGCTGCTGGCCATTGAAATCGCAACCGGAAAGCCGGATGCGAGCGTGCTCGCGCGGGCACGCCTTTATGGAGCGGCCGACGATCTCATGTGGGCGCTTTGGGGCTTCATCAATGCCGCACGCTCGCCGCGCAAGCATGTTGAATTCTTCAAATACGCCGAATGGCGGCTTCTGAGAGCCCGCACGGTCATCGAAGGACCACGCTTTGAAACATGGCTGAAACAGGTCTGATGGAGAGAGCGATGAGACTGAGATTGGGTGAAGGCGCATCGCAGGCCGAGCAGGCGATCGAGCAGGCCATCATAGCCGTGGCGGACTGGCGAGGCCTCGAGGTTTCCTACGAACCAGTACCCGGGGGCATCAGCAATCCCAACTGGCGGGTTTACGTCGAAGGTGCGCCGCACAGCTTCTTCGTGAAGATACCCGGCGCTGGGACCGAAATGTTCATCGACCGGAGAACTGCCAACGAAGCCGGCCGCAGGGCGCACGAGGCGGGCGTCGGCGCCCGGATCATCGAGTTCTTCCCCGAAACGGGGGTCGAGGTGAGTGAATTCGTCGAGGGGCTCAGAACATCGACAAACGCCGATTTTCTTGATCCTGTCATCCGCCTCAACGGTCTTCGTGCGCTGAAGGCCTTCAACGACACCGCACCGCTTTCGCAGCGAAAGACCACCTTCGACATGATCGACGAACATTTCCAGCAGGTCCTGGAGCTTGGCGGCGATTTCCCGAGCGACTTCGGCTGGATGAATGCGCGCTATCGCGAGGCGCGAGCTGCGCTCGAGGCATCGGGTCTCGATCTCGCGCCCTGCATGAACGACACACTGGCCGGCAATTTCCTCCTTCATTCCGATCGCCGGGTCATGCTTGTCGATTTCGAATACGCCTCCACCAATGATCGGGCGGCGGAACTCGCGCTTTGGTTCTGCGAGATGTGCTTCTCGCCGGAGACCGAAAAGGAACTGATCGAGGAATATTATGGCCGGGCGGATCCGGGCGTTCTGGCGCGGATCGCTTTGTTCAAGGCTCTCGTCGACCTCAAATGGTCGACCTGGGCGATGGTGCAGAACGAAGTCTCGCGTCTTGACTTCGACTTCTTCAAATATGGGTTCTGGAAACATATGCGCGCGCGTTTCGCAATGAGCAATTCGCTGTGGCCGCAATGGCTGAAGGCGGTCTGACACATGCAAAGCACTGAAGAGGTGATCTCTCCCGATTTTCTTCGCCGCCTCGCGGCAGTTGCCGCCCGCGAGACATTGCCCCGGTTCCGGTTGCCGGGAGCCGTCGTCAACAAGATTGCCGGCGGGTTCGATCCGGTCACCGAAGCCGACCGCGAAACGGAGAAAGCGCTTCGAGCGCTTATCCGTTCGGAATATCCCGATCACGGCATCCTGGGCGAAGAGTTCGGCAATGAAGGCGCGGATGCGGGCCTGGTCTGGGTCATCGATCCGATCGACGGAACCAGGTCGTTCATATCAGGTATCCCGCTCTGGGGCACGCTTGTCGGGCTGACCAGGGATGGTGATGCGGTGGCCGGCATGATGGCGCAGCCTTTTATCGGGGAATTGTTTTATGCGACGGGCAACGGCGCATACTACGAGGGCCAGCACGGACAAACGCGGCTCGCAACCAGCGCGACGAAGAACCTTGCCGACGCGACGCTCTTCACAACGACGCCGGCGATCTTCGAAGCCGACCGGAGAGCAAGC